>NZ_JBSXNQ010000065.1:0-223760 GCF_056857715.1 Marinobacter sp. L-13 | reverse complement strand
CCTGACGATTGCCTACTTCGACCGGTTGGGAGTGCCGAGACTCTCGTGAACCCTCAACGTCTCGAACCGCCCGGTGCGGACCCGCATGCCGGGTGGTGTGGGAGGGGTGGAGCCTCATGGCTCCCCCCTATCCCGATTGCTGGAAGAAAACCGACGTTAGTCGCATAGGGAAAAGGAGGAAGCGGGCCTAAACTGGATGAATATCAGGAGGATGTTATGAGCCAGTTGTCCCTTTTCCAGAAGCGTATCCAGGACGAAATTCCCCTTTCCCGGGCGTTGGGGATTCAATTGCATTCCTGGGATGGCCATTCGCTGCTGCTTAGTGCGCCGCTGGAACCCAACAAGAACCACCAGGGTACGGGGTTTGGAGGCAGCGTGTACTCTGCGGCGGTTACTGCGGCCTGGGGTCTGACTGAATTGGCACTATGGGATCTTGGCTTGAAGGGCAATGTGGTGGTGCAGAGCGGGAATATCGACTACCTCGAGCCCGTGTCGTCGGACTTCTATGTGATCTGCCGACTGCCGGGTGAGGAGGTACCGGAACGTTTTCGCAAAAGTCTGGCCCGGCATGGCAAGGGACGGCTGGATCTGACGGCTGAGGTTTTTTGCGGCGAACCAAACACAATGCCTGAGGGGGATCCTGTGGCGGTTTTCCAGGGGCGGTTCGTGGTTCAGGATGTAAAAAGCCGGGTAACGTTCTGAGCTTGTCAGGCAATTGACCGGCTATTGGAGATTGAGCGGCTCATCAGAATAATCGGAATGATGCCGGCCAGAACGATAATCAGAGCGGGTAGGGCGCTGTGGTAAAGCCGCTCGTCAGAGGCGAACTGATACACGTAGGTCGCCAGTGTCTCAAAGTTGAACGGCCTGAGTATCAGGGTGGCCGGCAATTCCTTCATGCAGTCCACGAAAACCACCAGGGCCGCTGTCACCAGTGTGCCTCGCAACATTGGCAAGTGAACCCTGACCAGGGTGTTGCCCGGGGTGTGGCCCAGGGAGCGGGACGCCATGTCCATGCTCGGGGTAATCTTCTGCAACGCACTCTCCACGCTACCGGCCGAAACGGCAAGGAATCGCACGGTGTAGGCAAACACCAGGGCGAAGGCCGAGCCACTCAGTAACAGGCCCGTGCTGATTCCGAATATGTCCCGCATCAGGCTATCCAGCCAGTTGTCAAAACCTGCCAGGGGCACAATCACACCCACAGCCAGCACGGCGCCGGGCATGGCATAGCCCAGGCTGGAAAGGCGCATCAGTACCTGCATCTTGCGGGTGTTGTGCAGTCGGCGGCTGTAGGCGAGCGTGACACCAATCAGCAGAGTGGTGAGGGCTGCCGTGCCAGAGAGGAAAAGGCTGTTGAAGGTGTTTCGGACAAAATCCGGGTTCCAGCTTTCACCGAAGTATTCCCACGCATAGAGCCCGAGGGTTGCACCGGGAATCACGAAACCGAACAGAACCGGTAAGGCGCAAACCGCTACGCAAATCATCTGGCGCGGGAAGGACATGGTGAAGCGCTGGATCGGCTCACGGTTGTCCCGCGCTGCGAACTGTTGCTGGCGTCTGCGGGAATACCGTTCCAGGGTAACCAGGATCACCACGAAGATCAGCATTGTGGTGGCTATTTGAGCTGCCCCGCCGAGGTTGCCGAGGTTCATCCAGGTATCAAACAGGCCAGCGGTCAGGGTCTGGACGGCAAAGAAGTCCACGGTACCAAAATCGTTCAGGGTTTCCATCAGCACCAGGGAAAGGCCGACGGCTACCGCCGGTCGGGCGATGGGCAGAACCACCCTGAAGAACGTGCTCAGCGCGGAGTGGCCGAGACTGCGGCTGACCGCGAACAGAGACGGGGACTGTTCCAGAAAGGCGGCGCGGGCCAGAAGGTAAACGTAGGGATACAAGACCAGCCCGATCATCAGCGTGGCGCCTTCGAGGCTGCGAATTTCCGGGAACCAGTAGTCTGCGGCACTGCTCCAGCCGAACAGGTCTCGCAAGGCACCCTGAACGGGGCCAGCGTAGTCCAGGAGGCTTGTGTACACATAGGCAATAACGTAGGCGGGCACTGCAAATGGTAGCAGCATCGCCCACTCAAAGAATTTGCGACCCGGAAACTCGCACATGGTGACCGCCCAGGCCGACGCCAGGCCTATAACCAGGGTAAGGGCACCCACCCCAATCATCAGTTTGAGCGTGGTTGTCAGGTACCGGGGAAGGGTGGTTTCGATCAGGTGTGGCCAGATGTTCTCTTCGGGAAAAAACGCCAGAAAAATAACGGAGAGAACCGGAAGGGCGACGATGGCGGTGGTCAGAAGTGCGCTGATCATCCATTTTGGAGAGGTACGCTTAGCCAGCAGGGGCTGGGATAGCCCTGGATTAACGCTGGTTGCGGCCTCGCTCATAGTGTCCCTGCGCCTGGATGTGGAGTCTGTCCAATTGAAGGCTGCAGATTGTAGTCACCTGACCTGATGCCTGCAACGACTGGTGTCATACCGGAAGAGGGAAGCGCCCGCCAAAGGGCATGTGAGGGTGGTCAAACCACCCTCACTGTTGGCGATTACTCGCCGTCGTAATCGACGCGGTCAACCAGTTTGACTGCGGCATTGCGGTTATCTGCAATCTCCTGCAGTGACAGGTTGTCGGGGTTGATCTCACCCCACTCGGCAACCAGTCCGGAAGGCTTAACCTCCGGGTTTGCCGGGTATTCCGTGTTTGCCTCAGCGTAGATACGCTGGGCTTTCGGTGAAGACAGGAATTCCATCAGTTTGATGGCGTTCTCGCGGTTAGGCGCGCTCTTGGTCAGTGAAATACCACTGATATTTACGTGAGTGCCCCGGCCTTCGGCGTTCGGAAATACAAGCCGTACCTGTTCGGCAATCGGCCGCTGGTTCTCATCCTGCAGCATATTGCCATAGTAGTAGCTGTTACCAATGGAGACGTCGCATACGCCCTCGGCAATAGCCTTGATCTGGTCGCGGTCGCCACCCTGGGGTTTGCGGGCCAGATTGTCTTTCAGGCCTTCCAGCCACTTCTCGGTTTCGGCTTCACCATGGTGTGCGATCATGGAGGAGAACAGGGCGATGTTGTAGGGGTGCTTGCCGCTGCGAGTACAGATACGGTTGTTCCACTTGTCGTCTGCCAGTTGTTCGTAGGTGGTGATCTCACCTTCTTCCACGCGGTCCTTGGAAACGAAGATCAGGCGCCCGCGGGTGGTCAGGGCAAACCACTTGCCCTCGGGATGGCGCAGGTTTTCCGGAATGTTCTCTTCCAGAGTCTCGTTGTCGACGTTCTGAACGAGATCACGTTCTACCAGCTCGTTGAGGCGGGAAATATCAACGGTCATCACCAAATCTGCCGGGCTGTTGCGACCCTCGCGCTCCAGTCGCTCGGCCAGACCCTGTTTGGCAAAGACCACGTTGCTCTGGATGCCGGTTTCCTGTTCAAAAGCGTTCAGCAGGGGTTCGAGCAGATATGCCTGACGGTATGAGTAGATATTGACCTCGCCATCTGCGGAGGCGGCCATGGGCATGGCAGAGAGGGCGATTGCTGCGGTAGCAGCCAGTTTCATTCGCATATTCCCATCCTTTCGGGTGTTTCCGGTATTAATTTGCTTTGCCAGGATCGGCAAGTTTTTAAAAACGCCAACTATTCTCATTTCCATTGACTCCAGAGTCAATCTCTCCGTTGGCATATTTTTCTGAAAATGGTGTTATGCTTCGGAAGACTATAAAAACTATGCAAAAAGTAGTGGAATCCTCAAATGGATGGGAACGATCGAAGAGAGCACATACGCACGGCAATGAGTGCGAAAGTAAAGGTGGTTCACGAGGAGCTCGGCGAGTTCATATTCTCGACCCGCGATATCTCCGACGGCGGTGTTTTCATCGTTGTGGACACTGAGCCATTTGCGCCAAACCTCGGCGACACAGTTACCGTGCAGGTGCAGGGGCTACCTGTTCCAGCACCGATACTTGAAATGGTGGTCGTGCGCAAAACCAACGACGGGTACGGCCTCCAGTTTGATCAAAATGGTGACTGATAGACGGATTGAATGCCCCTGCCGTGGATAATGGCAGTGTTCAACCAACCGCTGTCAGGGATGCAACAGCCAGATGATCTTTTCAGTCTTTTCCAGAGCTTACAAGCCAATTATTGCAAGCCTTGTCCTGGTTTCCGTATCGGGCTGTGCGAGCTATTACTCACATTTTGCGATGTTTCCGGCTGAGAATTCATCCGGTGAGCCAAGACACGTGCGGCTGTCCTGGCAAAGCGCGGAGTATCCTGGTTGGTGGTTTGCCGGCGATAAAGCCACGCCCGTGAAGCTGGAAACCCAGTGCAGCGACCGTGTCTGGCGCCTCCGCGATGACGAAGAGGCGAGTGCCTGCGGCGAGGGTATTCGTGCCTGTGGCGAAGCGGGCCGGGATCTGGTGGCGCAGACGGGGCAGCCGGCAAGCGGCTCAACCCGCTGCATGTCCATCAATCCGGCGGATCCGGATGCCCGTATTGCAGAAATAGAAGGGAAACTGGAGTTGCTGGTGTCCTGTACCCCTGCCGTCTTGGCAGAGGGTGAGGGTGATGACGTGCTGAACCTTGACTATCTGCGAGCATCATCAGTTCCGTACACGGTTTATGTCCGGAAGGCGCCGCGGGGTTCAATGCGGTCCCGATTGCCTGAATTTGATGAATCGGTATGTGACGCAGAGTGACACTTTCTGACGTTGATATGTGACTTCCATCACGTTGCTACATTTTGTTTCCTGTTGAACATTAGCGTTACGTTTTGTCGCGTTTGGGTTACCTGGCGATACGATATTGTAATTGTGTCTTCCGGCGGTTCGGTCAGAATGGTAGCTATCGAAAAGTTTGTTGTGTGAGGTGGCCCGTGGGTGTCCAACAGAAAAAAGTCGCAGTTCATGATCTGGAAGTGGGCATGTTCGTGTCTGATCTGGACAGGCCATGGCATCAGACCCCCTTTCCGATTCAGGGTTTCCATATCCGGTCCCAGGATGACATTCGTGCACTGGTATCCCACTGCAAATGGGTTCTGGTCGATGTGGCGGAAGCAAGGGAATCCAAAGAGGTAAAAGGCGGAAGCAAGCCGGCTTTCGGAACATTGCAAGGCAAGCGCAGGGGTGGGCGGGAGCAACTCCAGTTGCCGCCCCTGAGTATTCGCGAGCCAGTGACGTATGAAACCGTTACCAGTCTCAAGAAGGAAATGAAAACCTCAAAGCGCCTGCTTGACGATATGGAAGGCGCGCTGGATCAGCTTTTCGAGACACTTCGTGCCGATGGCGTGCCCGATCTCCGGCCGATCGCTGCGATCACCAGCAAAATGGTGAGTAGCGTTGTTCGCCAGCCAGACGCTCTATTGTGGCTCAGTCGCACCCGTGCCCACGATAGCTACCTGTACCGGCATGCATTGAATACCTCTGTCTGGGCCCTGGTGTGTGGACGCCATCTCGGGTTGAACGAGGGGCTGCTGAACCATTTGGGCCTGGGTTGCCTGCTGTCCCAGGTGGGCAAGACCACGCTGCCTGCCGAGTTGCTGGCGCGGGAAGGCCAGTTAAGCTCAGAGGAGTATCTGACCTACCGGAGTTACGTTGGCCGTGGAGTCAGGATGCTTGAAAACGGCGGGCTCTCCCGTGCCGTGCTGAGTGTGGTTCAGGGGCATCGGGAACGTCATAACGGTTCCGGCTTTCCGGAGGGTGTCCGCGGCGATCGGATTCCATTGCTGGCCAAGGTTGCCGGTATCGCGGAATTTTTCGAATCGTTGATAGCGCCCCGGTCTCATGCCGAGCCGATGACACCGGCAAAAGCGGTCACGCTGCTCTATGAGATGCGCAATATCGAGTTCCAGGAGGACCTGGTCGAGAATTTCATCCAGGCGATCGGTATCTATCCCACCGGGAGTCTGGTCGAGCTGACCGATGGTCAGCGCGGTATTGTGGTTTCCCATTCCCCTGAGCGCCGTTTGTGGCCGCGGGTAATGGTAATGACCGATGCTGCCTCAAGGCCGTTGAAAACAGCCAAAATTATTGATCTGGCCAGATATAACGAAGGCAAGGAAGCGCCAGAAACCGTGCGGGTTCGCGATTGTCTGCCGCACGGTACGGAAGGCCTCGATCCTTCCTATTACGACGTGACCGGCGTGGAATCACGCTGGAGCCTCTCGGGCCTGATCAGCGGATAAGCACTCGCAGCTGTTTGCGAACCCACCGATAGGTATCCTCCGGACGGAAGCTGAGCAGCAGCTCGGACTCACCGCCGGAGGGACCAGCGACAAAATACTCAACCTCTCCGCTCTGCCAGTCGGCTGAATTTATCTGGATATCCTGCGGGCGTGTGCTGATGGCCTCCAGCTCCGCCAGGGAAAGTCCGCCCCAGATTTTCCGAACCGCAACCTGCTTCAAAGCTGTATCAGTGGCCGGATGACTGGCAACGTCTTCATCCAGGAAATATCGGTTTGCGACGGTTGTACTGATCGCCTTGAGTTCCCGGGTGAGATAGGTCTGGGCATCCTCCGAATCGATGTCTTCCATGGTTCGCACGGCGTTTTCGATTCGGTCCTTTTTGGCCTGCAGGTCTTCACTGTATTCAATGTCAGGATCGCGATCTTCATCATTCTCCGGTCGTGGCGGTGCGTTGTCGATTTCCTCCTGGGTTGGCGGCTCTTCACAGAGTTCATCGTCCTCGGGGTAAAAACAGATCGCGGCAAGCAGCTGGTTGGCGGGGGACATCGGGTTGTTGGCCGTGAATTCGGATTCGCTGACACTGAAATCAATCGGCGCTGTCAGGCCCGGAAGGGCCGCGTTCAACTGCGTAATAACCCGGTCGCGGATATCGATACCGTCGCCCTCAGCGACATTCTGGCTCCAGTTCAGGAGCATCAGGAACCGGGACAGATTCATCAGCGTTGTATTCTCCAGAACGTTTTGCTCAGTCAGCGTGTGGGTGCTCAAACCCTCATCATCCACCATTGGCGTTTGCAGCCCTGTGCGGGTGGTCTCGAAAAATTCGAGCAGGGTTACGTATTGCCTGGCCGGTACATCGCTAACCAGCGGCAGGTCTCCAACCCTGAACGTGAGGGTTTCGCCGGGGTAGTAGCGGAATTCTCCCGCTGTGTTCGTGGTGCCGGACTGACTGGCAGTCTGATAGGAAAGACCGTTAAAACCATTGAAATTGACTCGGCCGGTGCTCCTGTCGTCGCCGGAGCCTCCGCCGTCATCCAGACAGCCGGAGAGAGCAAGTGTGCCCAGCAGGGTGAACGTAAGTCGGGTGCGGTGAACGGATCTCATGGTTGAACGTACATTCCCTTCGTTTCAGCGCGCCTGCACCCGGGGTGCAGCAGCCTCTTTTGTAAATTGTTGTAACCGCATTATAGGGGCGTGATTTGCCTCATATCGGGATTCCTGTCGCAGTTTCCGTTATTGGTCCGGGGATGCCTCCGGCCGATAAGGGCCTTGAAATCAGCGACTTTGTCACAATAAATAGCAATCTAAATTCTGGCTGGCGGCGAGGGCCGTTCATTGCCGTTTTTCACCGAATCGGGATGAGTTATGACCAATGCACTGGAAATTGAGGGCCTCACCAAAACCTATGGTGACGGCTTCAAGGCTCTCAAGGGGATTGATCTGCACGTCGCCGAGGGGGACTTCTTCGCCTTGCTGGGGCCCAATGGGGCCGGCAAATCGACCACCCTGGGCATTGTTTGCTCCCTGGTAAACAAAACAGCGGGAAAGGTGCGGGTGTTCGGATATGACACCGACACCCATCTCTCGGATGCCAAGTTGAACCTTGGTGTTGTGCCGCAGGAGTTCAACTTCAACCAGTTCGAAAAGGTCTTCGACATTGTCACCACCCAGGCCGGCTACTACGGAATTCCTCTTAAACAGGCCTCGGCGTCGGCTGAAAAGTATCTGAAAAAGCTCGGACTCTGGGAGAAGCGGGACACCCCGGCACGCATGCTCTCCGGAGGTATGAAGCGTCGTCTGATGATTGCCCGGGCCCTGGTTCATGAGCCCAAACTGTTGATCCTGGACGAGCCGACTGCTGGCGTAGATATTGAACTTCGCCGGTCCATGTGGACCTTTCTGGAAGAAATGAATCGTCAGGGCACCACCATTATCCTGACGACCCATTATCTGGAGGAAGCGGAAGCCCTTTGCCGCAATATTGCCATTATTGATCACGGCAAGATTCTGAAAAACACCAGCAAAAAGGCCCTGCTGCAGCAACTGAGCCTGGAAACCTTTGTTCTGGACACCGAGAAGACCCTTGATGCCGCGCCTGAACTGAATGGTTTCCCGACTCGATTGGACGGAGAAGGTGCTCTCGAGGTGGAAGTGCAGAAAGGGCAGGGGCTCAACCAGGTGTTCGTGGAGCTTGAACGGTTGGGCATCAAAGTGGTCAGCATGAGGACCAAGGCCAACCGGCTGGAGGAACTGTTTATTCGCATGGTCGAAGAGAATGCTGCGGAGTCAACTCAAACCGTGGAGGGTGCAGCATGACTCCACAAGCGCTCTTCACCGCCTTTAGTACCATCGTTGTCCGGGAGATACGGCGGTTTACCCGCATCTGGGCGCAAACCCTGTTGCCGCCCGCGGTCACCATGACCCTGTATTTCATTATTTTCGGCAACCTCATCGGCTCCCGAATTGGGGAGATGGGCGGCTTCGACTACATGTCTTTCATTGTGCCGGGGCTGATCATGATGTCGGTGATCACCAGTTCCTACGCCAATGTGGTGTCTTCATTTTTCTCCATGAAGTTCCAGCGCAGTATCGAGGAGCTTCTGGTGTCGCCGGTGCCGAACTGGGTGATCCTGGCCGGCTATGTGACAGGTGGCATGGCGCGAGGCCTTGGCATCGGGCTGATTGTCACGCTGTTGTCACTGGCGTTTACCCGCCTGTCCATCCACAACTTGCCAATGATGGTTCTGACGGTATTTCTGACTTCGGCACTGTTTGCCCTGGGTGGCTTTATCAACGCCATGTTGGCGACCAAGTTTGATGACATCTCCATTGTGCCCACGTTCGTATTGACGCCGTTGACGTATCTGGGCGGCGTGTTCTACAGCATCGATTTACTGCCGGGGTTCTGGCAGGGCGTATCCATGGCCAACCCTATCCTCTACATGGTCAACGGCTTCCGGTACGGCATTCTGGGCGTGTCAGACGTTAATCCGTTTGTTTCTCTTGGTATGATTCTGGTTTTCATCTCCGTACTGGCATTCATCGCTCTCAGAATGCTGGAGCGTGGTAAAGGCATTCGCCACTGATTTCAGGAACCACTATGGCACTTAACGACGCTCCGCTTGGCAAGACAAGCGACTACCCGGACAGCTACGATCCTGGGCTGCTTTTCCCGGTGGCGAGAGAGGAAAATCGCCGCCGCATTGGTCTGGAGGATGGCCGTTGGCCTTGGTTTGGCGAGGATCTGTGGCAGGCCTGGGAAATCTCCTGGCTGCGTCCAAGCGGCGTGCCGGAAGTGGCCTGGGCGGAGATTGTTTTTCCGGCGGCCTCGCCCGCAATCATTGAGTCCAAATCGCTCAAGCTGTACCTGAACTCGTTGAACCAGGCGGTCTACTCTTCTCGGGAGCAGGTCGCGGAGGTGATTACCCAGGATCTTTCCAGCGCCTGCGGCGGTGCTGTTCAGGTGAATCTGTTGAGCGTCGACGAATCCGGTGAAGCGATTGGCCGGCCGGAGGGCTTCGAGCTCATTGATGACGAGCCGGTCAGCGAAGTGGTTTTTGAATACGCGCCTGAGGCGCTTTCAGCGAGTGGGGAGGTGGTGACAGAACGGCTCTGCTCCCATCTGCTGAAGAGCAACTGCCCGGTAACCGGTCAGCCTGACTGGGCGACACTCCTCATAAGCTACACCGGACCGAAAATCGATCGGGGCGGTTTGTTGCGTTACGTGGTGAGCTTCCGGCAGAAACAGGATTTCCACGAGCATTGCGTGGAAACCGTGTTTACCGATCTGATGGGGCGGTGCAACCCGGAGTCGCTTACCGTGGTTGCCCGGTATACACGGCGGGGCGGGCTGGATATAAATCCGTGGCGAAGCACGGAAACCGGCGGGGATGCCGGCCCAAGGTTGATACGTCAGTAGCAGGATTCTGTTTGAGCGCAGGGAAGCGCCTCAGGAAACATCCTCTTCCCGCCGCAGGCGATCTGCAGCATCTTCCAGAGCGGTCAGGATGGCCTGCCGCTCTTTCTCGGTGATCTTGTCCGAATCGAGATACATGGCGAAGCCGCTATGTTCGTGTTCCAGGAAGCTTCGGTTGGGCCCCATGTCGCGCCGGAAGTCGACCACTTCGTAAATTGGCACCGGCTTGACAAAGCCCTTCACGGTAATCTCGCCCTTGTCTCTGCACATGATCTTGTCCTTGATCAGCGCGAAGGTTTCGTAGGAAACGAGGATTTCGCCCGGCTCCGCCAGGGACTCAAGCCGGCTGGCCAGGTTTACTTCCTTGCCGATAATCGTGTAATCCATCCGGTTCTCGGCGCCAAAGTTACCAACCGTTGTATAACCGGTGCTTATTCCCATGCGGATTTCCAGCGGGGTCTTGATGCCCTGGCTGCGCCATTTCTGCCGCATGATTTTCATATGCTTGCGCATCTCGATGGCCATGGAGACACAGGCAAATGCGTCCTCCCTCTGGCCACGGCTGGTTGGATCGCCAAAGAACACCATGATGGAATCACCAACGAACTTGTCGATGGTGCCGCCATACTTGAGAGCAACTTCCGACATTTCATTGAAGTAGTGATTCAGCAGTTCGGTCAGTGCTTCGGGTTCCATTTCCTCAGACAATTCGGTGAAGCCTTTGATGTCAGAGAAAAACACCGCCAGTTTCTTGCGCTGGGTTTCCAGTCTCACGTCCCGCTCACCGGTGAAGATCGACTGCCAGACTTGAGGCGAGAGATATTTGGACAGTTTGTGTGAAAGCGCGATGGACTGCTCCCGCTGGTTCTGGATCTGGGTCTTTGCCAGCATCAACGCCCGTGCCTGCTGGTGGGAATAGTAAGCCGTAACGCAAATATAAAGCCCGGTGGATAAAATCGACACGATGCTGGTCAGCAGGGGCGAGTGTGGTCCGTCTGCCGGGCCGACGATCGCAACCGCCCCCGCAATGGAGGCCGCCATGAAGCCGGTGCCCAGGACCCACTGACGGATACCACCAACAATCAGGCAACTGAACATCAGCATCAGTGCAACGGCGAGGGAGGGGATGACGATCAGCCCGATGCAACCAATGAAAGCGCCACCAACCACGCAATCAAATATCAGCATTTTCTGACGGATGCGTGGCGAATTCCTGAGGAAAGTGCGGCGAGTCAGGGCATGGGCGATGTGGGGCCAGGTGAGGGCCCCGGCAACCAGCCAGAGAAGCCATTGCGGAAAGGCGCCCTGGAGAACGCCGGTTACGATAATGGCGGCGGTTGAGGTGTATGCCAGTACCCGGCCATTGTAATCGGGCATCGGGGGAATGGCGATCGGGTTGCCCGCCGCCTCGGACGAGAGGGCTCTGCCAGCTGAGCTACTGGCATTACGCAGGTCTGCCGGGGCACTCATCATTTCAGAAACGGATCCTGCCAATGAGCATGTCGCGGAACATGACCCAGTCACCCATAAGGCTGTACAGTGGATATTTGAAGGTAGCGGGGCGATTTTTTTCAAACTTGAAATGACCAACCCACGCAAAGCCATAGCCTATGACCGGCAAGGCCAGAAGCCACAACAGCTTGCCCGAAGCCAGAGCCCATACGGCGACTATCAGGACCAGGAGACTTCCAGCGAAATGCAAACGGCGACAGGTGACGTCGCTGTGCTCTTCGAGGTAGTACGGATAAAATTCGGAAAAGTTATTGAAGGTTTGCTGGTTGCTCATTGTGTTGCCACTCAACGTTGTACGACCGCGTCATTTATAATTGTTGGTAGACCCGACTACGACTAAAGGCTAACAGCATTACGTAGAACCCACAATTCACAGCCATGAATTGTGTTCGTACCTATATTTCAACAGTCTTTAAACAGCGAGCAGATATGACCGCAGTTACCGATTTCCTCCTGAACCGCTCCTCTGAACCGAGGCTGGAATCACCCGCGCCGGATTCGACAACCCTCGAAAGGGCCTTTTCCTGCGCGGCGCGTGCACCGGACCATGCACTGCTCAGGCCCTGGCGCTATCTGGTGATCGAGGGTAAAGGCCTTGAAGCCCTGGGAGAGCTGTTTGCGTCCACCTGTGCCAATAACAGCGATGAGAAAGAAATCGAGAAGCTCCGGCGTGCCCCCCTTCGCGCACCCATGGTCATAGTTGGTATCGCGTCGCCGAGGACGCATCCCAAAGTACCGGAAATCGAGCAGGTCATGTCGGCAGCTGCCGGCATGAGTTTTGTTGAGCTTGCCCTTCAGGATGCCGGTTTCGGCGTGATGTGGAGAACAGGCGGCGTTGCCTACCACTCCTCGGTTCACCAGGGGTTGGGCCTGGAAGAGCATGAACAGATTGTTGGCTTTCTCTACACCGGTACGGTCTCGGCATCCAAGCCGTCTGTGCCCAGACCGGCGGTGGACGAGTTTGTGAGTCATTGGCCCTGAGACCTTGTTGAATACCCCCGGCTTCTGCCGGGGGAAGCAGCTTGCCGCTTTTTCTTGCCCTTTTCCTTTCTCCTTTCCCGTAACCGCTACTCGGATTCTCTGCAGGGCCTGCCAACACTGGGTTTCCTGACAAATTAACACCTGACCATAAATCTGGCATTCAGCTTGCTTTAGTCCTGTCAAAGAGCACAGCCGGCAAAAACAGCTCGGCATACCAGTGCAGTTTTCGGGAGGCAACATGGCAATTACGTTTGATTCGGCTCTGGGCATTCATCAACACGCGGTTGAAGCGCGTGTTAAACGCGCCGAAGTTCTGGCAAACAACCTGGCAAACGCCGACACCCCGGGTTTCAAGGCGCGGGATCTGGATTTCCAGGCCATGATGCAGAAGGCCCAGGAGCAGGTCAGCGGATTCCAGATGGCCAAAACCCATGACGCGCACATGGATACCTCGCCATCGGCGTCGGAAAGCGATTTGATGTATCGGGTTCCCCATCAGCCGTCGGTTGACGGCAATACGGTAGACGCCCAGCAGGAGCAGACCCGGTTTATGCGCAACGCCATGGATTTCCAGGCCAGCTTCCAGTTTTTGAACAGCAAGTTCAGCGGTTTGACCAAAGCCCTCAAGGGCGAATAAGCCGCAGTCACAGGATTAGCGAAGGAGAATTTTCATGTCACTGGGCAGCATTTTTGACATCGCCGGTTCCGGCATGACCGCGCAATCACTGCGGCTGAATACAACCGCGTCCAACATTGCCAATGCAGAAACGGCAAGTTCCAGCACGGGGGAAACCTATCGCGCCAGGAAGCCGGTTTTCTCGGCGATTCAGCAGTCTCTGATGAATCCCGGGCAGGGAGGCTTGCCCATGGCTGCCGATGAGGGGCCGGGCGCCGGCGTGAGGGTTGACGGTATTGTCGAAAGTGATGCGGAGCTGCAGATGCGCCACGAGCCCCATCACCCGGCGGCCAACGAGGACGGCTACGTCTACTACCCCAATGTGAATGTGGTTGAAGAGATGGCGGACATGATGTCGTCGTCCAGAAGTTTCCAGATGAATGTGGATGTCATGAACACAGCCAAGTCCATGATGCAGCGCATTCTGACTCTCGGTCAGCAGTAACAGGGTGAGGAGCACAACATGACTGCAGTAAATGCAACAGACGCGTCGGATGTTCTGAGCCAGTACCAGCTGAAGCAACAGAATGGCGGCCAGGGCACCAGCGAGTTGGGTCGGAACGAGTTCATGGAACTGATGCTGGCCCAGCTGAAGAACCAGAACCCGCTGGAACCCCAGGACAACGGTGAATTCATCTCCCAACTGGCCCAGTTCAGCTCGCTGGAGGAAATGCAGAACCTTTCCGGTACGGTTGAGGATGTGGTGGGTCAGTTCCGTTCCAGCCAGGCGCTGCAGGCCTCTGCCATGGTCGGCAAAACCGTGCTTGCCCCTTCCCAGATCGGGGTTCTGGGTGCGGACGGTGAGATCAGCGGCACCGTTGAAGTGCCGGCATCGACCGGTGGCCTTCGGCTTTCGATTCAGGGTCAGAATGGTGAGCGGGTTCGCCAGATCGACATGGGTAGTAGTCCGGCAGGGGTGACCTCGTTCCGCTGGGATGGCCAGGACGGCAACGGCAATCCCTTGCCGCCGGGCGCCTACCGGATTGTGGCCGAGGCTTCCTACCCGGATGGGCCGCAGCAGTTGGGTACGATGGTAAGTGCCAATGTTGACAGCGTGTCCCTGGGCCAGGGTGGCTCCATTACCCTGAATCTTGCAGGCATGGGCTCCATCGCCCTGTCTGATGTAAAACAAATTAACTGATACCGGTGAAACACCAAGGGGTGAACCATGGGATTTAATACGGGTTTGAGTGGCCTTCGCGCGGCATCGGTGGATCTGGACGTCACCGGCAACAACATTGCCAACGCCAGTACCGTTGGTTTCAAGGGCAGCAAGGCCCAGTTTGGCGATCTATACGCCAGCGGTTTCCTGAGCGCAGGCACCAACCCGATCGGCGACGGTGTCCGGGTCCAGGATGTAAAACAGTCGTTCGGTCAGGGAAACGTCAGTTTTACCGACAATGGCCTCGACATGGCGATTAGCGGTGATGGATTTTTCATTTTGAATAACGGCGGTGAGACTCGTTACTCACGAGCAGGTCAATTCGGAGTCGATAAAGACGGGTTCGTTACCAACAACCAAAATATGCGCGTACAGGGATTTACCGCGGATGCGGATGGAAATCTTTCGGGCATTCGCGGTGATCTGGTTATAGATTCTAACAACTTGGCGCCCAGACGGACTACCTTACTGGAAACTGATGTCAATCTAGATGCCCGAGAGTCTGTACTTGAAAATCGAAGCGCTTTTCTAATTGGTCGGCCTGGTGTTGCCGAGCCGGACAGCGCGCAGACTAATGCTATTTTGAACGAGTCCTTCACAGTTACCTACCGCGACGGCTCCACTTTTAGTAGCGGACAGACGCCCGCTGCCTTGTCGGCGGCGTACGGTGCCAACGACTTGGCCAACTATTTCAACGGCATCGATGGCTTAAATGCGTCCGCGCTTACAGAACAGACTCTTGACGCCACTGAACTGGAGTCAGCTCTTGCTCAGTCAGATTTTGAGTTTTCGATTTCTGTGGGCGAGAATGGCGAGGCGGGCAGTGCCACTATCGATAGATCCAGTTTAAATGGAAACCCTCCAACGGCGATCGATTTTGCTGAGCTGCTGACTTCACTTCCTGGATTGAGTGGCGTCAGCGCCGAAGTGGAAAATGGAAGCGTGCTGATTCGCCAGAACAGCGGTTTTACATTGGAAACCAGCTTTCCGAATACTCCCACCTCTATAACAGGTGAAGGTGTGACGAACGGATTCCTGAGCACCCTGTCTGCAGATGACAGTATTGAAAGTCTGTCGTCTGAGAGCCTGTCGTCTCCTCCGACTACACCTAATCTGGGGGCCAATTTCAATGCCGGAGCAGCCGATCCTGTGATAACGAACCAGTTTAATCCACTGGATCAGCGGACCTACAACCACGCAACCTCTACAACCATCTACGACAGCTTGGGAAACTCTCACGAATTGACGCAGTTCTATGTCAAAAACCTTTCACCGACAGCCAGTAATGGCAGCAGTCAGTGGTCGATTTACACCCAAATTGATGGCGAAACGGTGGGCGGTACCAATCAGGACCCCTTCGTCGCAACATTTAATGCCAGTGGTGAATTGGAGTCCGTTCGTGACCCCGATGGAAACATTTCTAATAATGGCGAAATCCTGATTACTGACTGGGAGCCAAAAGATGCCAACGGCGTTCCCAATGGCGCTGACGGTCCACCTCAAGATCCGGCAAGCGTGGTGACTCCCATACCAGACCCGCCAACCAGCTCGGCGTTCGTTGTCAACCTCGGAGGTACAACGCAGTACGGTGCGTCCTTCGGGGTCAATGATCAACAGCAAAACGGATACACTACAGGTCGTTTATCCGGGCTCGACGTTTCGGACAGCGGAGTAATTTTCGCCCGCTACACCAATGGGCAGTCACAGTCTCTCGGCCAGGTAGCCTTGGCATCTTTCAATAATACGAACGGCCTCTCACCGGTTGGAGATACAACCTGGACGGAAACGTTCGAATCGGGACAACCGATCTTTGGAGCTCCGGATACCGGGACCCTCGGGTCGATTCAGGCCAGCTCGGTCGAGGAATCCAACGTCGACCTATCGGCGGAACTGGTCAACCTGATCATTGCCCAGCGTAACTACCAGGCCAACGCCAAAACCATCGAAACCTCCAATGCGGTCACCCAGACCATCATCAACCTCCGTTAATTTCGCGAACTTGCGAACGTGGCATGACTCCTGCTTCAAGACTGGAAACAGTCAAAATTCCGGCAGGAGTTTTCCCATGGACAAAGCCCTCTACATCGGTATGTCTGGCGCCAAGCAGAACATGCTGGCCCAGCAAGCCCATGCCAACAATCTGGCGAATGTCAGCACCACCGGCTTCAAGAAGGACTTCTCCCAGGCACGTAGCATGCCTGTCTTTGGGGAATTCCATCCCACCCGGGCCTATGCCATGACAGAACGACCCGGCACAGACCTTTCCGCAGGCGCCCTTATCGATACCGGCCGCAAACTGGATGTGGCGGTTGAAGGTGAAGGGTGGCTTGCCATCCAGAATGATCAGGGCGAAGAGGTGTTTACCCGCAGCGGTAGTCTTCAGATCGATGTGAATGGTCTGGTGCGCCTGGGCACTGGTGAGCTTGTGCTTGGTAATGGTGGACCGGTTGCACTGCCGCCTTTCGACAACGTGCAAATCGGCGCTGATGGCACGATTTCTGTTATTCCTGTTGGCGGCCCGCCGAATCAGTTGGTTGAGGTGGATCGTATGAAGCTGGTCAACCCGCCACCGGATGCTCTGGAGAAGGGCCTCGACGGACATGTGCGCCGCAAACCGGACCAGGCAATCGATGGTCCTGAGCCCCCGGATGCAAACCTCAGAGTGGTCTCGGGGTTTCTTGAGAGCTCCAACGTGAATGCGGTGGAAGAGATGATTTCCAATCTGCAGCTTTCCCGGCAATACGAAATGCAGGTGAAGGTAATGACCACCGCTAACGAGAATTCCGAAGCAACGGCACGGCTGTTGCAGAACCTTTAAGTAACGACCGAACACAGTGGCCTGGCGGGCCTGAAGCGGCAAAAACTGGCCGCCTGATTGCCCCCCCCGGTATGGAGTAAGCAGCATGAATCCAGCACTTTGGGTCAGCAAGACCGGTTTGAGCGCACAGGACATCAACATGTCCACCATTTCCAACAACCTGGCCAACGTCAACACCACCGGCTTCAAACGGGACAAGGCGGTCTTCCAGGACCTCCTGTACCAGATCAACCGGCAACCCGGTGGCCTGAGCACCCAGAACTCCGAACTGCCCTCCGGACTGCAACTGGGTACGGGTGTCCGGGTTGTGGGCACGGTCAAGCAGTTCTCCCAGGGCAACCTTCAGATTACCGAGCAGCCGCTGGACATGGCCATTAACGGCCGGGGGTTTCTGCAGATTCTGCTGCCGGATGGCCAGATTGCCTACACCCGGGACGGTCAGTTCCAGCTGAACGTCAACGGCGATGTGGTCAATCCGGACGGGTACCTTCTGGAGCCGGCCATCAATGTTCCCAATAACGCCACCAATATCACCATTGGCACCGACGGCACGGTCACGGCGATAACGGACGACCAGGCAGCGCCGGTGAACGTTGGCCAGATCACCCTGGTGGATTTCATCAATCCCCAGGGGTTGCAGGCCATCGGAAACAACCTGTTCAAGGAAACCATTTCCAGCGGGAACCCCATAGAGGGGCAGGCGGGTCTGCTCGGGCTTGGCACCATTGAACAGGGTTCCCTGGAGGCCTCCAACGTGGAGGTCGTGGAAGAACTGGTGAACATGATTACCACCCAGCGCGCCTACGAGATGAACTCGAAAGTGGTTTCCACAGCGGATCAGATGCTGCAGTTCATTACCAACAACATTGGCTAATGCCGCCAGAGGTGAGGTCGTGAATCCGATGACATCCAGCCGGACAAACCGGGGCGCCAGTACCCTGGCGACCTTAGTGGTACTGATCCTACTACAGGGTTGCACGGCCATGAGCCGGCCCCGGGCGATTCCGGATGACCCCGAGTTTGCACCGGTGCGCCCTCAGGCCATGATGCAGAGGGACAGGGCGTCTGGTTCGATTTACCAGGTCTCCCGAAACTATAACTTTTACGGGGATACCGTCGCGCTCAACGTGGGTGATGTACTGACAGTGACCCTCCAGGAGTCCACCCGTGCCAGCAAGAATGCTGACACCCGTATCATCAAGGATAACGAAATCAAGTTGCCGGAGCCAAACATTCTGGGCAAGAGCAACTTCGGGATCGGCACGTCACTGAACAATGAGCGCGATTTTAAAACCAGGGCCGACGCGGATCAGAGCAACAGCCTTGCTGGCAGCATCACCGTCTCGGTCACTGAAGTGCTGCCCAATGGCGTGTTGCGGATCCGGGGCGAAAAGTGGCTGTCGCTGACCAATGGTGAAGAGTACATCCGTCTGACCGGACTGGTTCGCCCCCGGGATATCCAGCCGGACAATTCCGTTGCCTCAAACCGTATTGCCGATGCCCGTATCGCCTATGGCGGTACCGGTGACTTCGACCAGGCCAACCAGATGGGCTGGCTTGCCCGTTTCTTTAACAGTGAGTGGTGGCTGCTATGAGCGTGCGGCGTTTTCTTGTCTGGATACTTGCCCTGACGGTGGGTGCGGCACCGGTGATGGCGGACCGGCTGAAGGACCTGTCCCGGATCAAAGGGGTAAGGAACAACCAGTTGGTGGGCTACGGACTCGTGGTTGGTCTTGACGGAACCGGCGACAAGGCACCGTTCACCAATCAGACCTTCCGGAACATGATGAACCAGTTCGGTATTACCTTGCCTGAGGGCGTTAACCCGAAACTCACCAATATTGCAGCGGTAACCGTGAGTGCCACATTGCCACCGTTTGCCAAGGCCGGGCAGGAGATAGATATTACGGTTTCCTCCATTGGCAATGCAGACAGCCTGCGCGGCGGCACTTTGCTGATGACTCCGCTGAAGGGCGCTGACAACAAGGTTTATGCCGTGGCCCAGGGCAGCCTGGTGGTTGGCGGCTTCGGTGCCCAGGGGTTGGATGGTTCCAGGATTACCGTGAATATTCCCAGCGTTGGCCGTATCCCGAATGGCGCCACCATCGAGCGTGAGGTCTTGTCGCCGTTTACGGAGGGCGACACCATTACCGTTCATCTCCTGCGACCGGATTTCACGACTGCTCGCCGGGTGGTTGAGGCGGTGAATGATCGTCTGGGCCCGGACATGGCCTATGCCCACGATGCCACCTCGGTTTCCGTGCGTGCGCCGCGGGATCCGTCCCAGCGGGTAAGCTTTCTTTCGATACTTGAAAACATTGAAGTCGACCCGGCCCAGGATGCCGCCAAAGTGGTGATCAACAGCCGGACCGGAACCATCGTGGTCGGCCAGAATGTCAAAGTCAGCCCGGCAGCGGTAACCCACGGCAACCTGACGGTGACCATTCAGGAAAATCCCGCGGTGGTACAGCCTAATCCGTTTGCCGGCGGCGACACAGCCCTTGAGCCCGATACCCAGATTGCAATCACCGAGGAGCCTGCCAGGATGTTCAGGTTTGGTCCGGCTGTCACGCTGAACGAGATTGTTCAGGCGGTGAACCAGGTGGGTGCCGCTCCGGGGGACGTTATGGCGGTACTTGAAGCTCTTAAACAGGCTGGTGCGCTGCGTGCCGAGCTGATTGTTATCTAGGCGGCATGATGCAGGACTATTCGCTTCAGCAGGCCCGGGTATATACCGATTTCAGCGGGCTGAACGCGCTGAAAACGCAGGCCCGGACGGACAAGAGGGCGGCGCTGGAAGAGGTGGCACGCCAGTTCGAGAGCCTGTTCCTTTCTGAGATGCTGAAGTCCATGCGCAAGGCCGGTGACGTGCTTTCCGAAGGTAATTTCCTGAAAAGCAATCAGTCGGATCTGTATCGCGATATGTTTGATAACCAGGTGAGTCTGACCATGGCCGGCGGGCAGGGAACCGGTCTCGCCGAGGCGCTGGTCCGGCAACTGAGCCAACAAATTCCTGGCCTGGACAGTGAAGGCGATAAGCTGGCTGGCCACAAGGCTTCCCTCGCGGATTATGACCGGCGTATGCCGGCGCTTTCGGCAAGCTTGCCCGGGCAGGTTCAGAAAGTCGCTTTGGTGGCGCAAGGGTTTACTGCGGCCCCGGAAAAAAACGTGTCCGAATTGCCGGACCGGTTCGATTCGCCGGAGCATTTCGTGAGTGCCTTGCTTCCGGTAGCGGAGCGAATCAGCCGGGATACCGGCATCGACCCAAAACTGATGGTGGCCCAGGCGGCCCTGGAAACCGGCTGGGGCCGGCATATGATCCGGGGGGAGCAGGGCGAGCCAAGCTTTAACCTCTTTGGTATCAAAGCGGATAGCCGGTGGAAGGGTAATGCCGTTTCCCTCACCACCACAGAATACCGCGAGGGTCTGCCCATGAAAGAGCAGGCCAGTTTCCGGGCCTACCAGGATTATGAATCCAGCTTCCGGGACTATGTTTCGTTCCTCGAATCCAACCCCCGTTACCGGGACGTGCTGTCGGCGGCGGACAGGCCTGAAGTGTTTGCGGAGAAACTCCAGGAAGCCGGCTACGCCACCGACCCCAACTACGGCAGCAAGATCCGCCAGATCATGAACCGTGACTCACTGATGACACTGTCCATGGGCAGTGACGGGATGAAGGAGTAAACCTTATGGCAGGGCTGATAGGCATTGGTCTGACCGGCATCCTCAGTCAACAGGCTGCGCTGAATACCACAGGCAACAATATAACCAACGCCAATACGCCTGGTTACAGTCGCCAGGAAGTGCTGTTTGAAACCCAGGAAGGTCAGCGCACTGGCGCCGGCACCATTGGTAGCGGCGTAAGCGTTGCGGACATTCGCCGCCTGGCCAATGAATACCTGGTTCAGCAGGTGCGGGAAGACAGCACGCTGTATGGCGAGCAGCAAGCCCTCAACTCCGAGCTTTCGAGGCTTGATAACCTTCTGGGGGGCGAAAACACGGGCCTGAGCAATGCCTTGAACAACTTTTTTGCCAGCCTTCAGAACGCAGCCGAGGATCCGACGTCTCTGCCACAGCGCCAACTGGTTCTGAGCGAGGCGCAACAGGTTGTTAACCGGTTCCAGGCCCTTAACCAGGAATTCATTCAGCAGCGGGAATCCATCAAGACCCAGATGCAGCAGGGCGTGAAGGATGCCAATACCCTGCTCAAGAGCATTGCGGAACTGAACCTGGCGATCTCAGAATCACCGGGCATTGCCCAGGGGCAAATGCCCAACGAACTGCTGGACAAGCGGGACGAGAAACTGCGTCAGTTGTCAGAGCTTGTGGCTATCAAGGTTAGCCCTACCGAGGGTAGCCAGGTCAATGTCTCTCTGGGGAATGGGCAATCTCTTGTCACTGGCGGGAATGCCGCTAGTTTAGGAACTGGTGAGAGTGCTCAGGATCCGACTCGGCTGTCTTTTACCCTTAGCAACGGTAGTCGGATCGTGAACATTGACGATCAGATTCAGGGCGGAAAACTCGGTGGCTTGCGACGTTTCGATACTGAAGGATTAAAACCTGCTTTTGATGAGTTGGGGCGAATCGCCATTGCAGTTTCAGATGCCGTCAACAGCCAGCATGAAATAGGTATGGATCTTGAGGGTGAGCTGGGTGGCCGCTTTTTCGTTGATATAAATTCTGAGGCAGTACAACGCGGAAGGGTGACTGCGAATGGCAACAACCAATCGCCGCAAACCGGTCAGCTTGCTGTGGAGATCACGGATAGTTCTGCCCTAGCTGCTGGTAGTTACACCTTGCAGTTCAGTGGGGATGGTCGCAACTTTGAACTGGTGGATGAGTCAACCGGTGAGGCAATAAAACAGGGTAGGTTGCCGAATCCTGTGCAGTCTGAAATTTCGATGCCGGGTTTTGATATCAAGATCGAGGGTGGGGATTTTTATCCCGGCGATAAATATTCGATTCAGCCAAGCCGAAATGGCGCTGGAAATATTGGGCTGGTGGTTAATCGGGAAGAAGATTTGGCCTTCGCCAGTCCTGTCCGGGCAGAAGCAGATCTTGGGAATGTTGGCACGGGGCAAATTGATCAAGGCACGATGCTTAATGTCCGCAACCCTAACACCAATTCGCTATTGCCGGGTTTTCAAACCCCTGGCGATTTAGCTAATGGCCCATTGACCGTTACTTTTGAAGATAACGGCTCTCAATTAACGTACACAATCACCGATTCAAATGGTGTTTCATTAGGCCCGACAGATCAGGTATTCAACTCTGGTGTGACCAACGCTCTGTTCTCCGAGGATCCGTCGGCCGGGAGCGCGTATCAGGGATTTCAGTTTCAGATAAGTGGACAGCCTGGTGCGGGCGATGTATTTACCATCAGTTTCAACAGTGGTGGGGTTTCGGACAACCGGAACGCTGAACTCCTTGCAGCGCTCGGAACGGCAAATACTCTGAACAACAGCACTCAAAATTTCGCCGAGGGGTATGCTGGCTTGGTCGAGGATGTTGGCGTCAAAACTCGCCAAAGCCAACTGGACGTGGATGCCGGCAAAACCCTGCTGGAGCAGTCAACCAACCAGCGGGAATCGGTATCCGGAGTCAACCTGGATGAAGAAGCCGGCCGCCTGATCCAGTATCAGGCCGCCTACAATGCCTCGGCCCAGGTGATGTCGGTGGCTCAGGACCTTTTCAATACCCTGTTACAGAGTTTCCGGTAACGTTGAGGTGATGTGACATGATTAGAATTTCATCACAGCAGATTTTTTCGGGTGGTATTAACCGGCTTCAGGAGCTGAATGCTGGCCTTAATAACACTCAGCAACAGATCTCCACCGGCCAGCGGGTGAACAAGCCGTCCGACGACCCGGTTGCTGCGGCGCGGATCTTGAAGCTTGATCAGGAACTCTCCCGAGTTGAGACTTACCAACGCAATGTGAATCTCGCGGATAACCGGCTGCAGCAGGAGGAGAGCGCGCTGGAAAGTTCTGTGGATGTGATTCAGCGAGTGCGCGAGCTGACTGTGCAGGCTGGGAATGGATCGCTGTCAGCTAATGATAGGAGGTCTATTGCCTCGGAACTCAAAGAAAGGCTTGGCCAGCTAGCAAATATTGCCAACACCCGTGATGCGTCAGGTGAGTACATTTTTAGCGGCTTTCAGGGTAACACCCAGCCATTTGCGCAAAACGTGTCGGGTGACTGGGTTTACCAGGGTGATCAGGGACAGCGGATGCTGGAAATCGACGATGGTGTAACTGTCCCGATCAGTGATCATGGTAGAGGCATCTTTGTTGATGTGCCGGCTTCAGAGCCTACTTTTTTTGCTGAAGTAGCGTCAGGGAGCAGTGCGAACGCCCGTATTTCCTCAGGAATGGTGGTTGATGAAGCAGCGTTTTCCAGTGTTTTTCCTGACGACATAGTTGTCAGTGTGGCTGCAGATGGCACCATAACGGCGAGAAATCGACAAACAAATGTTCTTATCCCTCTGACTGAGCCGACGCCCCCCGTTTCCTTTTCCGATGGGATGACTATCCAGGTCGCCGGAGCGCAGGTGGAGCTTTACAACGCTGAAGAAACGGGCGGATTCGATTTTGTTTTGAAAACGGCCGAAAAGCAGTCGGTTTTCACAACAATCGAAAAGCTTGTCTATGGTTTGGAAAACATCGACAAGAGCAGCCCGGGCGGGCAGGCTGATTACGATGACCTGATCGCCAATTCCCTGATCAACCTGGACAACGCCCAGGAGAGCATCATCCTTAAACAGACCGAGTTGGGAGGCCGGATGAACGCGGTGGAATCGACCAAGTCATTCCTGGAGGATTCGTCGGTCTACAGCAATGAAATACGGTCCCAGCTGCAGGATGTGGACTACGCAGAGGCCATCAGCACCCTGAGTTTCCAGAGCTTCGTGTTGCAGGCGGCCCAGCAGTCGTTTGCCCAGGTTTCGCAGCTGTCACTGTTCGATCGATTGTAAAACTCTGAGCCGGCGGGCAGTTGTGTCCGCTGGCTTATTGCTTTCGCGATTTAGCTCAGTATAATCCCCAACACTCTCCGATGGCGGCGTGGTGAAATTGGTAGACACGACGGATTCAAAATCCGTTGGGGTAAAACCCGTGGCGGTTCGAGTCCGCCCGCCGCTACCATCTTCTTTTCTTCGGCGTCGTTAACAGTCCATTCCATGAATGTCTCCGATTTTCATTTTGACCTGCCGGACGAATTGATCGCCCGCTATCCACTCAAGGATCGCAGCGCGTCCAGGCTGCTTTGTCTCGACGGCCTCTCTGGCAAGCTTGACCACCGAATATTCAGTGAACTCCCTGAGCTGCTTCAACCCGGCGACTTGCTGGTGTTTAACAACACCCGGGTGATCCCTGCGCGCCTTTTTGGCAAGAAGGAGACCGGTGGGCAGGTAGAAGTTCTGGTTGAGCGGGTAACCGGAGAACATGACATCATCGCCCATGTTCGAGCCTCAAAAGCATTGAAACAGGGGCAGAAGGTTATCCTTGAGGATGGCACTTCTTTGAGAATGGCGGGGCGGGACGAAGCGCTGTTTCATCTCGTCTGTGAGTCTGAGGAGCCAGTGCTTGAGGTGCTCGAGCGGATTGGCCACATGCCACTGCCGCCCTATGTGGACCGTCCGGACGAATCCACCGATCGGGAACGCTACCAGACCGTTTACGCCCGGGAAGCAGGCGCCGTAGCCGCCCCCACGGCGGGTCTGCATTTCGATGAGGGCTTGCTGGAGAAACTGGCCGCCTGCGGCATTGAAAGTGCCTTTGTGACCCTGCACGTCGGTGCCGGCACATTCCAGCCGGTACGGGTCGATAAAATCGAGGATCACACCATGCACAGTGAGGTGGTGAACGTTCCCCAGGATGCCGTCGACGCCATCGAACGAACCCGTGCAAGGGGAGGGCGTGTGGTTGCCGTAGGTACCACGTCGGTTCGTTCCCTTGAGTCGGCCAGCCGTGGTGGTCGCCTGAGGGCGTTCACGGGCGAGACCGACATCTTCATTTACCCGGGTTACCGGTTTCAGACCGTGGATGCCCTGATCACCAACTTCCATTTGCCGGAATCCACCCTGATCATGTTGGTCAGCGCGTTTGCCGGCTATGACAACGTCATGTCGGCCTACCGGGAAGCGGTAAAGGAACGCTACCGCTTTTTCAGTTACGGTGACGCCATGTTTATCAACGGTCAGGAACCCAGCCGGGGCATGTTGCTCGGGGCGACCGTGGAATCCAATGAAGCCGGTAACGATAATGCCGGGGAGGCTTTGTGACACAAACCTGTTTCATGTCGTTCGAAAAACTGGGCGAGGATGGGCGCGCCCGCCGTGGCCGGCTGACGTTTCCCCGCGGAACCGTTGAGACCCCCGCGTTCATGCCTGTCGGCACTTACGGCACGGTCAAGGGTATGCTGCCCCGCGATATCCACGAAATCGGTGCTGAAATCATTCTGGGGAACACCTTTCACCTGATGCTTCGGCCCGGTACTGAGGTGGTCAAGGCCCATGGCGACCTTCACGATTTCACACAATGGCATGGGCCTATCCTGACCGACTCCGGCGGTTTCCAGGTGTTCAGTCTGGGTGAGATGCGCAAGATCACCGAGGACGGGGTTACCTTCCGTTCTCCGGTAGATGGTTCGCCGGTGGAGCTGTCACCGGAGATTGCGATCCAGGTGCAGCGGGATCTCGGGTCGGACATCGTTATGATATTTGACGAGTGTACGCCTTATCCGGCCACCGAGCGTCAGGCAAAAGATTCCATGGAACTGTCGCTGCGATGGGCGCAACGGAGCAAAGATGCCCACGAGGGGAATCCTGCGGCGTTGTTCGGCATCGTTCAGGGCGGTATGTACGAAGGCCTGAGGGACCGCTCTCTGGAAGGGCTTACAGAGATCGGCTTCGATGGCTACGCCATTGGCGGTCTGTCGGTTGGCGAGCCCAAGGAAGACATGATCCGGATTCTCGACCACTTGCCGCCGAAAATGCCGGAAGACAAGCCGCGGTACCTGATGGGCGTGGGCCGGCCGGAAGATCTCGTCGAGGCGGTACGTCGCGGTGTCGACATGTTCGACTGTGTAATGCCTACCCGCAATGCCAGGAATGGCTATCTATTTACGTCAACCGGGATCGTAAAAATCCGCAATGCCCGGCACCGTCATGACACCGCGCCGCTGGACGATCGCTGCGACTGTTATACCTGTAAGAATTTTTCGAGAAGTTATCTCCATCATCTGGATAAATGTGGAGAAATGCTTGGCTCACAACTGAATACCATCCACAACCTCCGGTTCTACCAGAACCTGATGGCTGGATTGCGTGGGGCCATTGAAGCAGGTACATTGTCGGACTTTGTAACCGACTTCTATGCTCTGCGCGGAGAGACCGTTCCGCCCCTGGGCAATGTTTGATCTATTCGCTAAACCAACGGAGATATTCAATGAAAGCTATTAAAATGCTCGTTGCCGGCCTTTTGGCTCTGATGCCTGCTCTTGCCATGGCGCAGGACCCGGCTGCTCAGGGAATGGGTGTTATGGGCCAGGTGATCTTTTTCGCCGGCTTCATCCTGATTTTCTACTTCCTGATCTGGCGCCCGCAGTCCAAGCGTGCGAAAGAGCACAAGGCTCTGATGTCCGGCCTGAATAAAGGTGATGAAGTTGTGACCTCTGGTGGTGTTGCCGGCAAAATTACCAAGGTGACTGACGATTTCATCGTTGTGGAAGTTGCTGACAACGTAGAGATCAAGGTCCAGAAAGTAGCCGTTGCTGCGGCGCTGCCGAAGGGCACGCTCAAGGACATCTGAGCGGGGGCCATTTAGCCGGCCATCCCTGGTGGCCGGTTTGAATCTTCCTGGCTGAAACACCAAGTCTGGCCGCTAGGCCGGCTACAAGGGATCCCATGCTGAACAAGTATCCGCTTTGGAAAAACCTGGTTATCCTGGTCGCGCTCGTGATCGGGTTTATCTACGCTTTGCCCAACCTCTTCCCCGACGACTACGCCATCCAGATTACCGGCGCCCGCAGTAGCACCGCGGTGAATGCCGGTGTGCTCGACAGGGCCGTTGGTGTGCTGGAAAGCCGGGGCATCGAGGTGAAAAGCAGTACTCTTCAGGATCGGGATGCTCTGATCCGTCTCACCAACTCTGAAGACCAATTGCAGGCCCGTCCCCTGGTGCAGGCTGCTCTTGGAAACGAATACCTGGTTGCACTGAATATGGCCGCCTCCACGCCCGGTTGGCTGAAGAGCCTGGGTGCCGGCCCGATGAAGCTGGGTCTGGACCTTCGTGGCGGTGTCCACTTCCTGTTGGAAGTCGACATGGAAACCGCAGTCAGCCAGCGTCTGGATGCCATGTCTGGCCAGATCAAGCGGGAGTTGCGGGAAGAGCGGATCCGCTATCGTGGCGGAGATGTTCAGGATAACCGCGAGATCGTTCTCAGCTTTCGTGATGAAGCCTCCCGCACCGAAGCGTTCAACATGGTGCGTGACCAGTACAACGAATTCCTTCTCGATGAGCAGACCGAGGGTGATGAATTCCTCCTCGTCCTGACGCTCTCCGAGGCTGAGGTCACTGCGATTCAGGACTATGCTCTGGAGCAGAACCTCACAACGATCCGTAACCGGGTGAATGAGCTCGGTGTTGCTGAGCCCCTCGTTCAACAACAGGGTGCCGACCGGATTATTGTTGAGTTGCCTGGCGTACAGGACACCGCACAGGCCAAGCGCGTACTTGGTGCAACCGCGAACCTTGAGTTCCGCATGGAGGCCCGCCAGGACGCCCCCAGCAGCGAGACCGAGGAGTTTGGTTTCCGGGATCAGCCACAGCGCACCGCGCGCCTCGAGCAGGAGGTGATCGCGACCGGTAACAACGTGGCCAATGCCCAGCAGGCGTTTGACGAAAACGGCCAACCCCAGGTCAATATCACCATGGATTCCGTCGGTGGCGACCTGATGAACCGGGCCACCCGCAATGCTATTGGCCGCAGGATGGCCGTGCTGTTCATCGAGTACCGCACGGAAACCGAAACCAGAATGGTAGACGGCGAGCCTCAGGAGGTGGAGAACCGCGTTGTGGAGAAAGGCATAATCAGCCTTGCCACAGTGCAATCCGCTCTGGGCAGCAGTTTCCGGATCACCGGGCTTGATTCCATTCCGGAAGCCGCAGAACTGGCGCTGCTCTTGCGCGCCGGTGCACTTGCCGCCCCGATGTATTTTGTTCAGGAGAGGACCATTGGTCCGAGCCTCGGCCAGAAAAATATAGACGCCGGCATGATGTCCGTTGCGCTTGGCTTCGGGCTGGTGCTGCTCTACATGCTTGTCTACTACCGCGGATTTGGCGTGGTAGCGAACATTGCGCTGACACTGAACCTGATGCTGCTCGTTGCGTGCATGTCGATCCTCTCGGCGACACTGACCCTGCCAGGCATCGCCGGTATCGTTCTGACCGTCGGTATGGCGGTGGATGCCAACGTGCTTATCTTTGAGAGGATAAAGGAAGAGCTGAAATCGGGCGTGCCGCCCCAGACGGCCATCAACTCCGGTTATTCCCGAGCCTTTGTTTCCATCTTTGATGCAAACATCACCACATTGCTGGTTGCCGTGATTCTTTTCGCAATGGGTTCCGGCCCCGTGAAAGGGTTTGCGGTGACACTCTGCATCGGGATTCTGACGTCGATGTTCTCTGGCCTGATGGTCAGCCGGAGCATCGTTAACATTATTTACGGCGGCCGCAGGGTCGAGAAGCTGTCGATCGGAGGAAAGCTCGCCAATGTCTGAAGATCAAAAGCAACCGTTTGATTTTATGGGTTTGCGGAAGATTGCTTCCGTAATTTCCATCTCGCTGATCGTTGTGTCTATCGCGCTGTTGGCCATCCGTGGCTTGAACCTGGGTATGGATTTCACCGGCGGCACCTCTGTTGAATTTGAATATGCAGAGGCTCCGGAACTGGATGAAATCCGCTCCAGGCTGACGGCTGCCGGCTACGAACAGTTTTCTGTTCAGAACTTCGGGGCTGACACCACGGTATTGGTGCGCATGGCTGAAGCTGACAATGATCAGCTGGCACCTGAAGTTACCCGAACCCTCGAGGAGGGGGGCGCGGAGCTGGAATTGGTAAGCTCCGAGTTTGTCGGTTCCCAGGTTGGTGAGGAGCTCAAGGAGGACAGTGGCCTCGGATTGCTGATTGCCCTTGCAGTGGTGCTGATTTACGTGGGTATGCGCTTCCAGTTCAAATTCGGTATTGCCTCGGTGGTGCCTCTGGCTCACGACGTCATTATCGTTCTGGGTGTATTTGCGTTATTCCAGTGGACCTTCGATCTTACCGTTCTGGCTGCGTTGCTTGCGGTCATTGGTTATTCTTTGAACGATACCATCGTTGTTGCTGACCGCATCCGGGAGAACTTCCGCAAAATGCGTGTGGGTGAGCCCTGGGATATCATCAACGAATCCATTCATCAGACCATTGCACGCACCATCAATACATCCGGGACAACGCTTGTCGTGCTTTTTGCGTTGTATTTCCTGGGTGGTGAGGCAATCAACAACTTCGCCCTGGCTCTGATTATTGGTGTGGTCGTCGGTACCTACTCTTCCATATACGTGTCTGCGAATCTGCTGATGGTGATGGGCGTGTCTCGAGATGACCTGATCGTGCCGGCAAAAGAAGGCGCGGAAAATGCCGAAGAAGAAGAGCAGCCGCCGGAGTGGCTGAACCGGATGTAATCGTAGTTGTTCCCCGATTTCCGGGCATAAAAAAACCGCCACACAATGCAAGGCGTTTACCTTAAGTGTGGCTGGCAAAATCGAGAAGAGGCGGAACGCATTGTTTCGCCTCTTCTTTTTTGCGTTTGTCACTTATAATTTTCTGGAAAGATATCTTTCCAGAAAATTAGGTGGTCAGGATAACTGAAGGCCGCTCATAGAGAGGCTTTCGAGAAATTGCCAGTTTTCCTGGCAACACATAAAGTAAACGCCTTGCACACAATGTGGCGGTTTTTTTGTGTCTCAGAGAGCCCGGGAGTTCAGCGGGGCAGACGGCCCCGGAACGGATGCAGGACCTTGAGCACTTCGCGGAACAGCTTCGGGTTTGCAACCACCAGCTGGCGGGCGTTCCCGGTGGACGGATTGCCCGAGAAATCACCGGTCAGGGCACCGGATTCCATGGCCAGAGTGACGCCAAGATCCAGCTCGGCTGCTTCCGGACGGAAGATGATGGCTGCGTCCATCAATCCGGCGGACACACGGGCGATATCCAGCACCACGCAGCCGGAGGTACGGAACATACCGGAATCCCTGGCCAGTACAGCGGCCATTTCGCCCCAGAGCATCGGATCCTCGCTCTTTCGAGCCTGGTCCAGCAGGTTGGTAGCGATGGCGGCTTTCTCCGGAAGCTTGATTTCCGAAGCGCGCACGCGGCGGCTGTTGAGCGCCGCACCATGGCCTCGGCTGGCCGAGTATTCCTCGCCGGTAACGGGGTTAACCAGCAGCAGGTTTTCAGTTCGGTTATTCTTTTTCTGGGACAGGGCCAGAGCGAACTCCGGAATGCCCCGCAGGAAATTTTCACGGCCCAGGACAGGGAAAATATGCCAGCTCTTTTCGCTGGTTCCGGCATCCGCTTCGTTCAGGGGCGCGATGCTGTGGTCCTTGTAGGCTTTTTCGAGCTGTTCGGCAAAATTGTCATAAATAGATTGCTCAACCCGTTCCAGCTGACGACGGCGTTCTGAGTCGTCCTTGCCGGTAGGTTCCTGGCGCTCGAAATGGGCTTTCAGATAATCAGACCCCTGACGCGCGACGCGCAGGGCCATTTTAATAGCTGGTTGCATCTGAGTGTTCATTATCCGGGTGTGTGAAGGCCGGGTATCATAGCAAAAGATCTCCCCGCTTGTATGTTTTTTGACTCAGCAATAGCACGAATAACCAGAGGTTACGGGTACTCCGGAGGGGCAGGGTGCCTTTGCTTTCTGCTATCATTGCCGCCCTGATCAATAACCTTGGGCCTGCTAACAATGCATAAAAGCGCACTTCCACAGGAAGGGACGGAAACATTCCAGGATCAGATCCGGATCGTTCTGGTTGAGACATCCCATTCAGGCAATATCGGCGCAGTCGCCCGTGCCATGAAAAATATGGGGCTCGGCAACCTGTGGCTGGTCAACCCGTCTTCGTTTCCGGACGAGGCTTCATACGCCCGTGCGGCGGGGGCTTCAGATGTGCTTGATAGCGCCCACGTGGTGTCTTCGCTCGATGAGGCGCTTGCCGACTGCGTTCTGGTAATGGGTACCAGTGCCCGGGGCAGAAAAGTCCCCTGGCCGGTGTGCGCCCCGCCCGAGGCTGCGGCCGCGGCCGCAGAGCACGCCGGCAGTGGCCCGGTGGCCATGGTGTTCGGCAGGGAGAACCATGGTCTCAGCAACGATGAGCTGCAGCGTTGTCATTATCATATTCATATTCCCTCCAATCCCGATTACAGCTCTCTCAACCTGGCCATGGCGGTGCAGGTCATGTGCTATGAATTGCGGATGTATTACCTCCGAAGCCTTGAAGGCGGTGAGGGAAGCCCATACTTAAAGTCGATGACCCGGCCCGGGGACGAAGGATGGGATGTGCCGCCGGCGAAAGTCCACGATGTTGAGGGCTTCTTCGGGCATCTTGAGCAGGTGCTTATCGATGTTGATTTCCATCGGCGGGAGAACCCCAGGCAGCTTATGACGCGCTTGCGGCGGCTGTTCCAGCGAGCCAGACTTGATCAGATGGAGATCAATATCCTCCGGGGCATCCTCACCGCTGTGCAGAAAGCGTCGGGCACACGGAACAACAGCAAATCAACCGAGGCCGATACTGCGGCGACGGAACAGGACAATGGCCATGTTTGAGCGTTTGCGGGAAGACATTAACAGCGTGTTCCATCGGGACCCCGCCGCCAGGAATACCTTTGAAGTGCTCACCAACTATCCCGGTTTGCACGCACTGCTTTTCCATCGGTTTTCCCATTGGTTGTGGAGTTTGGGATTGAAATGGCTTGCGAGGACCATTTCGACGATCGCCCGTTGGCTTACCGGCATTGAGATTCATCCGGGTGCAACCATTGGTCGTCGCTTCTTCATCGACCACGGCATGGGTGTTGTTATTGGTGAGACTACGGTGATTGGCGACGACGTAACCCTCTATCAGGGCGTTACGCTGGGCGGAACCAGCTGGAACAAGGGTAAGCGGCATCCCACGATTGGCAACAGTGTGGTGGTTGGTGCCGGCGCCAAGATTCTGGGGCCTTTTGAAGTAGGCGAGGGTGCCAAGATTGGTTCAAACTCGGTGGTTACCAAGGCAGTGCCAGAGGGAGCAACCGTTGTAGGTATCCCTGGCCGCGTTATTGTCAAACGCCAGGGCGAAGACGATGCCCGCCGCAAGGAGATGGAAGAGCGAATGGGCTTCGATGCATACGGCGTTACAGAAGAAATGCCGGACCCCGTCGCACGGGCCATGCGCTCGTTGCTTGATCACATGCATGCCGTGGATGACCGCATAGAGAATATGTGCAAGGCGTTGCGCAAGGTGAACAGTGAATACCAGAATGGCGAACTGCCACCGCTCCACGAGGAGGATTTCGATTGCGTGCGAGACGACGAAGAGGTGCGGCGCTGAATACTTGACTGAAATGGTTGGTCAATTCATACTCTGTTCTGCATTTTTGAGATTCAATCCCGCCATGGGGCTGACGCTATGAAGTTGACCACCAAAGGCCGCTATGCCGTTACGGCAATGCTGGATCTGGCTCTGCATGGAGACCAGGGGCCGGTGAGTCTGGCCGATATATCGGCGCGTCAGGAAATCTCACTGTCCTACCTGGAGCAGCTTTTCTCCCGTCTCCGCCGCCAGAAACTGGTTGTCAGTATTCGCGGTCCCGGTGGTGGATACAGGCTCAGTCGTCCTGCGGCTGATCTCTACATTGCCGAAGTTGTTGATGCCGTCAGCGAATCGCTGGATACCACCCGGTGCGGCAACAAAGGCGATTGCCAGAATGGCGAGAAATGTCTGACTCACCACCTCTGGTCTGATCTCAGTGATCAGATTCATCAGTTTCTCAGCGAGATCAGTCTCGGAGATCTGATGAGGAAGCATGAAATTCGCCAGGTTGCGGACCGGCAAAATCGCCGCCAGTCCGACAGTGGCTCTGAAACCATCAATACCGAACGCCTGTCCGATCAGGCGCCGGCCTGACACCAACAAGTTTCCGGAATCCATGAAAAAGCCCGTTTATATGGACTACGCGGCCACCACGCCCGTTGATCCAGCCGTTGCTGATGAAATGATGAAATACCTCACGCTGGATGGTGTATTCGGTAATCCGGCATCCCGCACCCACGCCTATGGTTGGCAGGCAGAAGCCGCAGTGGAAGCTGCACGCAAGAAGGTCGCCAGTCTCGTTCACGCTGATCCGCGGGAGATTGTCTGGACCTCGGGGGCAACGGAATCAGACAACCTCGCCATCAAAGGGGCGGTTGCCGGCCGGCAGGGCGCTCATATCGTTACCTCCAGGATCGAGCACAAAGCGGTTGTTGATACCTGCAAGTGGCTGGAGCATCAGGGTACTGAAGTCACCTGGCTGGAGCCGGCAGCCGACGGAACCATCGGTTTTGATCAGGTGTTGGACGCGCTCAAGGAAAATACCGTGCTCGTCAGCCTGATGTTGGTGAACAACGAGCTTGGAACAATCAATGATATTGCCGCCATTGGTGCCGAATTGCGCCAGAGAGGCATTCTTTTTCACGTAGACGCCGCCCAGGCCGCCGGCAAGATGGCAATTGATGTTGGCTCCATGCCGGTGGATCTGCTGGCGCTTTCCGGCCACAAGGTTTATGGCCCGAAGGGCGTCGGCGCCCTGTACGTCAGGCGGTCGCCAGATGTTCGTATTGAGGCGCAGATTCATGGTGGTGGCCATGAGCGAGGAATGCGCTCCGGAACGCTCCCCACCCATCAGATTGTCGGAATGGGAAAGGCGTTCGAGATCGCCCAGTCCGCGCTTGAACAGGAAGTGGAGAAGCTGGAAGCCCTGCGGGAGGCGTTTCTTTCGGGGCTCCGGCCTCTCGAGGGTGTCACTCTCAACGGCAGTGAATCCCGGCGCGTCCCGGGCATAATGAATCTTTCCTTTGAAGGCGTCGATGCGGAGTCCCTCATGCTCGGCCTTCGGGATCTGGCGGTATCCTCCGGTTCGGCCTGCGCTTCAGCCACGGTAGAGCCCTCATATGTGCTTCGTGGCATCGGGTTGAGTGAACAGCAGGCCCATCGTGCGCTGCGCTTTTCCATCGGCCGCTACACCACGAACGAGGAAGTGGCGTTTGCCAGCGCGCAAATAGTTGATGTTGTTAGTCGCCTCCGCGCAGTGCGGTAGGAAGTTTGCCCCGGACTGCGTATAATCGCAGGCCAGAATTTTAACCATCCACAAACTGGAGAAATACCATGGCAACTGAGCGCACGCTCTCGATTATCAAGCCCGACGCGGTAGCAAAGAACGTGATCGGCGAAATTTACAGCCGCTTCGAGAAAGCTGGGCTGAACATCGTTGCTGCCAAGATGATGCACCTCACCCAGGAGCAGGCAGAAGGCTTTTACGCAGAGCACAAAGAGCGTCCGTTCTTTAACGACCTGGTTGCATTCATGACCTCCGGTCCGGTGGTTGTGCAGGTTCTGGAAGGTGAAGGCGCGATCCTTAAAAACCGTGACCTGATGGGCGCGACCAACCCGAAAGAAGCCGAGGCGGGCACTATCCGCGCTGATTTCGCATCGTCCATCGACGCAAACGCCGTTCACGGCTCTGATTCCGCGGCTTCTGCCGAGCGCGAAATCGCTTACTTCTTCAATGACAACGAGATCTGCCCGAGGGGTTGATTGCGTTGATCGGGGGCGATCATCCGGTCGCCTCCGAATTGATTATCTGATCGAGGTTATGAAATGACAGCGGCCGCTGAAAAAACCAATCTCCTGGGAATGCCAAAAGCAAAGCTCGAGGCCTTCTTCGAGTCCCTGGGAGAGAAGCGTTTTCGTGCCACTCAGGTTTTGCAGTGGATCCATCAGCGTGGCGCCGATGACTTCGATCAAATGACCAATATGAGCAAGGCGCTTCGGGAAAAGCTGAAGCAGGTTGCCGAGATTCGTGGTCCTGAGGTGGTGTACGACGAAACCTCCAAAGACGGCACCCGCAAATGGGTGATGCGCATGGACAACGGCAACAGCGTGGAGACGGTACTGATTCCCGATGGCGAACGCGGCACACTCTGCGTTTCCTCACAGATTGGTTGCAGCCTGGACTGCACCTTCTGCTCCACCGGCAAGCGGGGCTTTAACCGTAATCTGACTGCGGCGGAAGTCATTGGTCAGGTGTGGGTTGCGCGCAAGGCCTTCATGCCTTTTGAGCCGGGCCCCGATCGGCCGATTACCAACGTGGTCATGATGGGCATGGGCGAGCCCCTGCTCAATTTTGATAATGTCGTGGACGCCATGAACCTCATGATGGAGGATCTGGCGTACGGGATCTCCAAGCGCCGGGTGACCCTCAGTACCTCTGGCGTGGTGCCCGCGCTGGATCGCCTGTCGGAAGTTACCGATGTTTCACTGGCCATTTCCCTGCATGCCCCGAATGATGAACTGCGTAACAAACTGGTTCCGTTGAATAAAAAGTACCCGATCTCAGAGCTGCTTGCGGCCACCAAGCGGTATTTCGCCCGTTTGCCAGACAAGCGTAAGGCTACAATCGAGTACACCGTTATCGAGGGGATGAACGATCAGCCCGAGCACGCCCGGGAACTGGCGGTGCTGTTGCGGGATCTTCCGTGCAAGATCAACCTGATTCCCTTCAATCCGTTTCCGGAGAGCGATTTCCGGAGACCGAGTATGAATGCCACGCGGCGGTTCCAGAACGTTCTTAACGAGGCTGGCTACATCACTACCATCAGAACCACGCGGGGCGATGACATTGACGCCGCCTGTGGGCAACTGGTCGGGCGGGTCGAGGACAGAACCCGGCGGAGTCAGCGGTATATTCAGGTTCAGCAGGTGAATCCCTGAACCAGATACGTCTTGCAGCCCAATCGAGGAAGGGGACACCCGTGATAACACCACCAGCAAACCGACGTTCATTCGTGTTGGCCACCCTGCTGCTGACCCTGCTGGTTACAGGTTGCGTTACCACTACCGACAGTCGGTTTTCACGGGAAGCAGATCAGCAGGAAGCGCTCGATAACTATGTGAAACTTGCCACGGCCTATATTGGGCAGGGCAATCTTGAACGTGCACGCCATCACCTCGACAGGGCATTGAAACTGGATTCAGATGACCCCGGCGCCAGGGCTGCGATGGGGCTCGTCTATAACGCCGAGGGTGAGCCAGAACTGGCTGAGCGTAATTTCAAACAGGCTATTTCCGAGGATCCAGGGTACACACGGGCGCGGGTTTATTACGGAGCTTTCCTGTTCGGCCAGAACCGGATGGAAGACGCGCGGGATCAATTCCGTGCTGCGTCCCGGGATACCGGTTATCAGGATCGCGGCTCGGTTTTCTTTAACCTGGGCATGACCCAGGAGCGCCTCGGAGAACTGGAAGCTGCGGCCACATCCTATCGCCGCGCAGTGGAGCTGACACGAGGCGATGCACGTTCCCTGCTGGCGCTCTCCCGGGTGTCCGTAGAGACTGGCGACTACGACGACGCGGCACGCTATTACTCGCGACTGATTTCATTGATGCAGCGAAATCAGCGTCTGGTCCACTCACCGGAGAGTCTTCTTACCGGAATCCGCATTGCCCGCTTCTACAGTGATGAAAACCAGGAGGCGAGCCTTGCGCTTCAACTCAGAAACAAATTTCCGGAGTCAGTCGAATACCAACAATATAAGGTGCTGATTTCTAATGGCAACTGAAGAAAACTCACAGCCAGCTATGAAGGAGCCCGTAGGGCGGCAGCTTCAAAAGGCACGGGAGAAAACCGGTCTGAGTACCGGTGATGTCGCAGCAGCGCAGCATTTGCGTCCTTCGGTAATCCAGGCGATCGAGTCGGGAGATTACAGCCAGATTGACAGTGAACTCTTTCTGAAAGGGTATGTCAGGGCTTATGCAAAACAGGTTGGGCTGGACGCAGACGCAGTGATTGCCGACCTCGACCAGGAACTGGAACCCATCCGGCAACAGCGGGAACAGGAGCAGGAAGCCAATCCGCTGGTAGACATCGAACGTCGCAGACGTCGTAAACGTCAGCTTGCCAAGGCTCTGTTTTTCCTGGTGGTGCTGGGCATTGCCGGATACCTTGCTTTCACCTTTCTGGCTCCTTCACAGGGCCCGGCGCCTTCCGAGCCGACGACAGAACCGGAATCAGTGCCGGAGGAGCCTGCTCCTGCTGAAGCCGAGGAATCGGCTGCGTTGGCCGAGCCAGAGCGCTCCGAACCTGTGCTTGTTGCCAGTGCTGAAGAGTCGGAATCGGCAGTTATGGAGGCGGAGGCGCCTACCGTGCAGCAGTCTGAAACAGAAACTGAGGCTCAAGCGCCTGAAACTGACGTTGGTGAAAATCAGTTGCCTGAAAACACACTGGCTACGGACGATGGCGCGGCTGATGCAACCGAGCCTGTTACCGATCAGATTCCTGCGGTCGTCCAGACCCCCGAGCCGGTTCTGGAAGACCCGAATGGGCTGTCGGATGCTTCGGACAACGGTCGACTCCAGATTCGCTTCAGTGACGATTGTTGGGTGCAGATCAGTGACGCAGCCGGTAACCGCCTGGTGAATTCGCTCCAGCGTAACGGGGATCTGATTGATATCGAGGGGCCGACGCCCTTGAGGGTTGTGATTGGCGCAGTCGATGCGGTTGAATCCATCCGTTTCCAGGGCGAGCCAGTGGATATCGGTGGCTACCGGGTTGTTAACAACCGGTCAGAATTCACCCTGACAATCTGAAATTTGATCAAATTTTCCATATCGGTCAGTAAGACATGAAACAGGATTCCCCGATTATCAGACGCAAATCCCGCCAGATCATGGTGGGCAATGTTCCTGTGGGTGGTGACGCGCCGATTGCGGTGCAGAGCATGACCAACACCGAAACCTGTGACGTAGAGGCCACCGTTGGCCAGATCAAGGCATTGCAGGAGGCAGGTGCGGACATAGTGCGTGTTTCCGTTCCGTCCATGGACGCCGCTGAGGCGTTCGGGAAGATTCGGGAGCAGGTTTCCCTGCCGTTGGTTGCCGACATCCACTTCGATTACAAAATCGCTCTTCGGGTAGCAGAACTGGGTGTTGACTGTCTCCGGATCAATCCTGGCAATATCGGCCGCGATGACCGCGTCAGTGCCGTGATCAGTGCGGCCCGGGACGGCAACATTCCCATTCGCATTGGTGTGAACGCCGGTTCGCTGGAGAAGTCTCTCCAGCGCAAATATGGCGAGCCGACGGCAGACGCGCTGGTGGAGTCCGCCATGCGCCACATCGATATCCTGGATCGTCATGACTTCCAGGATTTCAAGGTTAGCCTGAAAGCGTCGGAAGTGTTTATGACGGTCGATGCCTACCGTAAGATTGCCCAGCAGATTGAGCAGCCCCTGCACCTTGGCATCACCGAGGCCGGTGGTTTGAGATCCGGAACCGTGAAGTCCTCCATTGGCCTTGGCATGCTGTTGATGGACGGCATCGGTGACACCATCCGGGTATCGCTTGCAGCGGACCCCGTGCAGGAAATCAAGGTGGGCTTCGATATACTGAAGAGCCTGCGCCTGCGCAGTCGCGGTATAAACTTCATCGCCTGTCCCAGCTGTTCCCGGCAGAATTTCGATGTCATCCAGACCATGAATGATCTGGAAGCTCGTCTGGAGGATGTAAACGATTCTCTGGATGTGGCGATCATCGGGTGCATCGTAAACGGTCCGGGTGAGGCGAAAGTGGCGGATCTCGGACTTACCGGCGGGAGCCCCAAGAACCTCTTCTACATGGCGGGAAAGCCGAACCAGAAGCTGGACAACGCGACATTGACGGATGATCTGGAGCGCCTGATTCGCGAGGAAGTGGCACGGCGCAAGGAACAGGAAGATTCGATTATTGCCCGGTCAGACAACTGATTGTTTCCAGTTCCCGGCATAACCATCCAGAAAAAGTTAAGGGTTAACATTGGCAAAGATTCAGGCAATTCGCGGGATGAACGATATCCTGCCGGAGCAGACGCCGGTTTGGCAGTTTGTGGAATCCACGGTTCGCAGAGTACTGGCCCAGTATGGCTACCAGGAAATCCGCATGCCGATTGTGGAACAGACCGATCTGTTCAAGCGTTCGATTGGTGAAGTGACCGACATCGTCGAAAAGGAAATGTACACCTTTGAAGACCGCAACGGTGACAGTCTGACCCTCCGCCCGGAGGGCACCGCCGGTTGTGTTCGGGCCGCCGAAGAGCACGGTCTTCTGTTCAATCAGACCCGCCGTCTCTGGTACACCGGCCCGATGTTCCGGCACGAACGTCCGCAAAAAGGCCGCTATCGCCAGTTTCATCAGATTGGCGTGGAATGTTTTGGCATGAACGGTCCGGACATTGATGCCGAACTGCTCATCTTGACGGCAAGGCTCTGGAAAGAGCTTGGGCTTGCCGAGCATACCCGGCTTGAGATCAATTCCATCGGAACGTCGGAGTCCCGTCGGGTTTACCGGTCCGCCCTCGTGGATTACCTCGGTCAGTTCAAGGCAGACCTGGATGCCGATAGCCAGCGTCGCCTCGAATCGAACCCCCTGCGCATTCTGGATAGCAAGGATCCTTCCACTCGGAAAATCCTCGAAAACGCGCCCAGCCTTGACGACTATCTCGACGAAGAATCCCGCGAGCACTTCGAGCGCCTGAAGGCGCTTCTTGAGGCTGCAGGGGTGAATTATTCAGTGAATCCAGCGCTGGTGCGGGGCCTCGATTACTACGGCAAGACGGTGTTCGAGTGGATTACCGACAGCCTCGGCGCCCAGGGTACGGTGTGTGCAGGTGGTCGATACGATGGCCTGGTGGAACAGCTGGGTGGCAAGCCGACCTTTGCAGTGGGCTTTGCAATGGGCCTTGAGCGCCTTATCCTGCTGCTGGAAACGCTGGAACTGGTTCCTGAGCACGTGAACAGTAACGCCGATATTTATGTGACAGCGATGGGTGACGCGTCGCTGGCGCCAGCTTTGGTGCTGGCCGAAAAATTACGCGCAGCATTGCCGGACCGGGTGATCGTTTCCCATTGTGGCGGCGGTAGCTTCAAGAGCCAGATGAAAAAGGCTGACCGGAGTGGCGCCAGGTATGCGGTGATTCTGGGTGAGAACGAAGTGGCCAAGGGTACCGCAGGGGTGAAGCCCTTACGAGCTGATGAGCCCCAGACTGAAGTTGCCCAGGACGAACTTGCCGACATTCTGGCAACGTCGCTGGCCAGCTGAATCTGACCAAAAATATTGATATAAAAGCAAAAATTCAACGATAGGAGTCCCCATGGCAGAGTTGCGCACCGAAGAAGAACAGGTCCAGGCGATCAAGGACTGGTGGAAGAAAAACGGCAGTTCTCTGCTGATCGGCATTGGTGCAGCCCTGGCCATTGTTTTTGGCTGGCAGGCCTGGCAGAACCATCAGGCGCAGCAGCGCACCGAGGCAGCCAACCAGTTTGCCAATCTGCTGAATGCCTTCAGTGATCAGGCTGATGAAACCAGTGGCGAGACCGTCGCTTTCGTAGCGCAGACCCTGCGGGAGGACTATACGGATAGCGCCTATGCGGTTTACGGTAACCTGATCCTCGCCCGTCAGCAGTTGATGCAGGAGGGTAACGCCGAAGCCGCCATTGATTCCCTGAAGTGGGCATTGGAAAAAACCGGAGAGCATGAGGCACTGGCGCTTGTGGTCCGTAATCGTCTGGCTCGTGCCCAATTCTCCGCAGGCCAGTACGAGGCTGCTCTGGCCACCATCGAGGGCGCCGGTGATGCCGATGCGTTTGATGCCATATACTCCGAGCTACGTGGCGATATCCTGCTGGCGCAAGGCGACCGGGAGGGTGCACGTGAGGCCTATCTTGCTGCCCGTGAGCAGAGCCAGCAAGGTCGCAGCGGTATTCTGGAGCTGAAACTGGCAGACCTCGGTGTCGGGGAGGATGCCTGATGCCGGTTCTCCGCGACAGCATCTCAAAACGCGGACTTCTCCTGGGGCTGGCTTTTCTGGCCGCACTTTCCGGCTGTAGCGCGACCGATACGTTCGAACAACCTTTTCCGGTTCCCGAGATTGAGGCGTCTGCCGAATTCAAGAGAGTCTGGAGCATGTCCGTGGGCGACGGTCATGATGGTGATTTTCTCTACCTGGCACCCCTGAATACCGGTGATCTGATCTACGCCGCATCGGCAGATGGTGAGCTTTACGCAGTGGCCTCGGATTCCGGCAAGGTTGTCTGGGAATCAGAATTTGAGGAGCGCATCTTCTCTGGTCTCGGCGGTGATGGGCAGTATCTTTACCTGACCACCGAGAACGCGGATCTGGTAGCCCTTTCCCGTGAGGACGGCTCCGAGGTCTGGCGTCAGCCTCTGCCGACGGAAGTACTGTCAGCGCCCCAGTCCAATGGCTCGCTCGTTGTTGCCCAGACCACTGATGGCAAGGTTCTCGGCTTCAGCGCCGCTGATGGCGAGAAGCTATGGCAGTATGACGGAACCGTTCCGGTCCTTTCGATGCGGGCCGCCGCTGCACCTCTGGTCGGTGGTGATGTGGTGATTGCATCCTTTGCCAGCGGCAAACTGATCGCTCTGGCAGCAGCCTCGGGGCAGCCCATGTGGCAGTACGAAGTGGGCCAGCCTCAGGGGCGTACCGAGCTGGAAAGGCTGGTTGACGTGACTGGGCAACCCCTGGTTATTGAGACCGCCGTTATGGTGGTTGGCTACCAGGGTAAGCTTGCCCTCGTTGATATTCGCACGGGCCAGGAGATCTGGAGCCGGAAGGCGTCCAGCCTCTACTCGCCAATGATTGGTGGCGGTCAGATCTATCTGGCCTCGGCCAATGGCGACATTGTTGCCCTGAGAGGCTCGGATCGTCGGGAAGTCTGGACCCAGGATCGTCTTGCCTGGCGCCAGCTGACCCAGCCAATGGTTTATGAAGACTATCTGGTGGTGGGCGATTTCGAAGGCTACCTGCATGTCATTGACCGTGAGGATGGCAAGCTGGTTGGCCAGCTGGAGTTCGACGATGAGGGTATCCGCGTACCGGCACAGCGCCTTGCCAATGGTAACCTGCTGGTTTTTGGCAACAGCGGAAAGATGGCCGTATTCCAGGTTAAGCCGCAGGATTGATCCCCAATTATGACCCCAGTTATTGCCCTTGTCGGACGCCCTAACGTCGGCAAATCGACATTATTTAATCAGATGACCCGTTCCAGGGATGCCCTGGTTGCGGACTTTCCGGGGCTTACTCGAGACCGCAAATACGGTGAGGGTAGCTATGAGGGCCAGCGTTTCATCGTTATAGACACTGGTGGCCTTACCGGTGACGAGCAGGGCCTTGACCTGGAAATGGCCCGGCAGTCCATGCAGGCGGTAGAAGAAGCCGACATCGTGCTATTCCTGGTGGACGGCAGGGCCGGCCTTACTGCAGGCGATGAGCTGATTGCAGACAGTCTTCGCCGCTCGGGCAAGCAGGCGCATCTCGTCGTGAACAAGACCGATGGACAAGATCCGGACATCGCCGCGTCGGATTTCTACAGTCTTGGCTTTGAATCCACGTTCCTGATCGCAGCCTCCCACAACCGCGGAATCCGCTCCATGCTTGAAATCCTGCTGCCCTCTGAAGAGGAGCGGGAGGAAGAGGACCGTGCAGATCGCTACCCCGGCATCCGCATTGGCGTGGTTGGCCGGCCGAACGTGGGTAAGTCCACACTGGTCAACCGCATGCTCGGTGAGGACCGTGTTGTGGTTTACGACATGCCCGGAACCACCAGGGACAGCGTTTATATACCCTACGAGCGGCAAGGCAGCCAATACACGTTGATTGATACTGCCGGTGTCCGTCGAAGAAAGAATGTCAGCGAAGTGGTGGAGAAGTTCTCCATCATAAAAACGCTGCAGGCGATTGATGACGCCCATGTGGTTATCCTGGTTATTGATGCCCGGGAAGGTCTGGTTGATCAGGATCTTCACCTGATCGGGTTTGTGTTGGATGCCGGCCGCTCGCTAGTCATTGCCGTCAACAAGTGGGACGGCATGGACCCGGAAGACCGCGCCCGGGTGAAAGAACAGGTTCAGCGTCGCCTGGACTTTCTGGATTACGCTGATAAGCACTATATCTCGGCGCTTCACGGCTCCGGCGTCGGCGTGATGTATGAGTCGGTGCAAGCCTGCTACGAGTCCGCGATGGCGAAATGGCCAACCAACCGCCTGACTGCGATTCTGCAGGATGCTATTGCCCAGCATCAGCCGCCCATGGTGCACGGTCGCCGGATCAAGCTGCGTTACGCGCACCAGGGCGGTTCCAACCCCCCTGTGATTGTGGTTCACGGTAACCAGGTGGATTCCCTGCCGGGCGCATACAAGCGGTATCTTGAGAATACCTTCCGTAAGGTTCTGAAGGTAACGGGTTCACCAATTCGCTTCGAGTTCAAATCGGGTGAAAATCCGTTTGCCGGCAAAGTGGATCGGCTAACTCCGCGTCAGAGGGTCAAGAAGGACAACGACGAGAAGAAGGGCCGTCGTCCGAAAAAACAGCGTCAGAAGAGCCTCAAGCGCTGAGTGAGTGGCCGGGCTCAGGACTTATTCCTGATCCGGCCCCGCACTTTCCACCTGCTTGGCCTGCACAGCGGTCAATGCAACCGTAAACACGATATCCTCCACCAGAGCCCCACGTGAAAGGTCGTTCACCGGCTTGCGCAAGCCCTGAAGCATTGGCCCGACACTGACCACATTGGCACTTCGCTGAACCGCCTTGTAAGTGGTATTTCCGGTGTTCAGATCCGGGAATACGAAGACCGTTGCCTTGCCTGCAACTTTGCTGTCCGGCGCCTTGCTTCTTGCGACGCTTTCGATGGCCGCTGCATCGTATTGGAGTGGTCCGTCTATCAGCAGATCCGGCCTGCGCTCGCGAGCGATCCTCGTCGCCTCCCTGACTTTCTCGACATCCTGGCCGCTGCCGGACTCTCCGGTGCTGTAACTGATCATGGCGACCAGCGGCTCAATACCAAAGGCTTCCGCAGACTCCGCACTCTGGATGGCGATGTCGGCCAGTTCCTCGGCATTGGGGTCTGGATTGATGGCGCAGTCCCCGTAGACCACCACCTGTTGCGGCAACAACATGAAGAACACGGAAGAGACTACCTTTGCATGCTCATGGGTCTTGATCAGTTGCAGGGCAGGGCGCACCGTATTCGCCGTCGTGTGAATGGCACCGGATACCAGTCCATCAGCTTCATCCAGAGCCACCATCATGGTACCGAGAACCGCGTTGTCTTCGAGCATGGCTTCCGCCATGTCTGATGTCAGTCCTTTATGCTTGCGAAGTTCTACCATCGGAGCGACGTAGCGTTGTCGCACCTCCCCTGGATCAATGATCTCGATATCCCCGGGCAGTTCCAGATCCTGGGAATCCGCTACCCGTTTTATCTCTGCCGCATTCCCGATCAAGGCACACCTTGCCAACCTGCGTTGATGGCAGATGATGGCGGCCTGTACGGTTCTTGGCTCGCTGCCCTCCGGCAATATGATGCGCTTATTCGCGGCCCGGGCCCGCTCGGACAGCTGGTATCGGAAGGCAGGAGGGGAAAGCCTGTCCTGCCGGGCAACCTTGAGATGCTGTTGCAACCAGTTGGTGTCGATACGGGTTGCAACCGCTTCCATCGCCTTTTCAATCCGGTTGGGGTCATCAATCGGGATGGCCGCCGACAGGTTGGCCAGCATATGAGCAGTTTCATAGGTATTGGCGTCTGACCCCAGAACTGGAAGGCCTGTTTCCAGGGCCCTGTGGCACAGGGTGATCACTCGCTGGTCGGGTATCAGGCCACCGGTCAGCATCAGGCCGGCGAGGGGAACCCCGTTGAGAGCGGCAACAGCTGTGGCCACCACGATGTCTTCGCGATCTCCGGGCGTGACCAGAAGAGTGCCAGGCCTGAGGGTTTCCGTCATGTTCCGAATGCTACGGGCGCAAACCGATACCTTCTGGACCCGCCTGGCGTGCATCTGCCCCTCATTGAGGACCGGTAACCCGAGTTCCCTGGCAATGTCGGATACCCTGGGGGCCAGCAAATCCGCCTGCCATGGAATCTCGGCTAAGAGGTGAAAGCGGCCCTCGCTGAATACCGTGCACTCGGTCTGGTAGTCGACAGTGACGGGGGCAGGGTGGTTGTTGTTGGAACGAGGCTCAAGGCCCGACTGCTCGGGCTCCCCAACCTTGTTCAGGATGACGCCAATAACGTCCGGATCACTGGGACTGGCAAACAGGCGCGACGAGAAGTCCAGTTCTTCATCCAGTTGCCTGGCGTCCAGGTCTTTGGGCGTGCTCACCAGGATTACCTCGGAACCGAGGTTGCGGGCAACTTCCACGTTCAGCCTGGCGATATAGGCTTCGCTGCGGTCTGGGACGAGGCCTTCGATGATCACCACATCCACATCCCGGGCAACCTTCTGGTATTCACCCACGACTGTTTCGAGGAGGTAGTCGGCTTTGCCTCTGTTGAGCAGTTGTTGCGCTTCCTTGAGGGCAATCGGGTCTGGCGGGTTCAGGTGGCTGCTGGCCCTCACAAACGCCACCGACGAGTCCTGGCCAGCGTTGTGCATGGATTCTGCGCGGTGAACCGCCTGGCAGAAGGGTTTGTAGAAGCCAACGCTGACGCCTACCCGTTCAAGGGCGCGCAGCAGACCCAGGCAAACTGACGTGAGCCCTGAATCTATGGATGTCGGTGCAAAAAAGAGACTCTTTGCCATGGTGGTATTCCTGATGATGCGCGTGGGTCAGGCCGGGGCGACCGAGCCGGCAAGCCGGGATGCTTCCCGTGCAATAACCAGTTCCTCGTTGGTGGGGATCACCAACACGGGAAACCTGGAGTCGGGGCTTTCGATCCGCCCGTCGCTGAACTCGCCATGATGGTTGTTGAGGTCCGGACTGAGCTCAAACCCCATGAGCTTGAGATGGTTGATGGTTTCGGCTCTGATCCGGGCACTGTTTTCCCCAATGCCGCCAGTGAAAACCAGCGCGTCGAGGTGGCTAAGGGACGCCATCATGGCCCCAATGTAACGGGCGAGCCGGAAGCAGAAAACATCAATGGCGGTTTGTGATGGCTCATGGCCATGATCCGCGAGTTCACAGAGCGAGCGCATGTCATTGGTCTGGCCGGACAGGCCGAGAAGGCCACTTTCCTGGTTCAGGATCCGGTGAACCTCATCGGCGGCGAAGCCTTTGCCGCTTAGAAAGTCGAACAGGCCAGGGTCGACATCCCCACTGCGGGTTCCCATTACCAGTCCCTCCAGTGGCGTAAGGCCCATGCTGGTATCGACACTGATGCCGTCCCGGATGGCCGTAATGCTGCATCCATTGCCCAGGTGCGCCGAGATGACCGAGGTGGTTGCCGGTGTTTTTCCCAACAAACGGGCAGTTTCGGCGGCCATGAAGGCATGACTGGTGCCGTGGAACCCATAACGGCGGACGCCCCAATCGCGATACCAGGCCTCTGGTAGCGCATAGAGGAATGCCCTTTTGGGCAGGGTCTGGTGAAAGGCGGTGTCGAAAACGGCAGTCTGGGGCACCCCGGGAAACTGGGCCAGGGTTGCTCGAATACCGGACAGATTGACCGGATTGTGCAGTGGTGCAAGACCAGCGCAGTCCTCAATAGCATTGATGACATCGTCATCAAGCAGTACAGCTTCACGGAAAGTCTCGCCACCATGAACCACCCGGTGACCAACAGCCGTCGGGGCGGACGCCATCAGCCCCTGATCCCGGAATGCTGTAACCAGTGCAGTCAGCGCCTGATCATGGTTGGCGCCCGGGTCCAGAGGAATGGTTCCTTCCTGGCCTTCAACGCGAGCAAATGCGTCGTTTTGACCGAGACGCTCAGCGAGAGCGGATGCCAGCTTTCTGTGTTGGTCATCGAATAAGGCGAGTTTCAGGGATGAGCTGCCGCAGTTCACGACAAGTACGGTGTCTTCCATGGGAGTCAGGTTCCAACGGTTTTCGATCTATACCCGATGATTGCTGGCCAGCCAGGCTTCAAAATCCGGTGCCGGCAGGGGGCGGCTGTAGAAGTAACCCTGAGAGAAGTCGCAACCTTCCTTTTTCAGGAAGTGGGTCTGAGCCTCTTCTTCCACTCCTTCAGCGATCACCCGCAGGCCCAGGCTGTGGGCCATGTTGATAATGGCCCGCACCAGTGAAGCATCTTCAGGTTCCTTCATGACATCCTGAACAAACGATTTATCGATCTTCAGGGTATCAAACGGGTAGCTCTTCAGATAGCTGAGGGCCGAGTAGCCGGTACCAAAATCGTCTACTGACAGCCGGATCCCGGCTTTGTCGAGCTGGCGCAGGATTTCGGCGGTTTCAATGGAGTTGTCCAGAATCAGTCGTTCGGTAATTTCAAGTTCCAGCTGTTCCGGTGCCAGACCGCTGGTAGAGAGGGCGTGCATCACGGCCTCGGTAAAGCCGGGATCCCGGAACTGGCGTGGGGACACGTTCACGGAAATACCAATGTCTTTTCCGACGGCCTGCTTCCATCCCACGGCGGCCCGACAAGCCTCCTCAAGAACCCACTCGCCGATGGGCGTTATCAGGCCGGTTTCCTCGGCCAGGGGAATAAATCGATCGGGCATCACCATGCCCATGGCCGGGTTGTTCCAGCGCAGCAGTGCCTCCACCGAGCAAAGGGTGCCGGAATCGGTATTCACGATCGGCTGGAAATACAGTTCGAATTCCTTCAGCTCCAGAGCCCTGCGCATGCTGGATTCCATCTTCAGGCGCTCGTGGGAGACCTCGGTCATTTCCGGGGCAAAATGCGCGAAGGAACTCTTGCCTTTGTGTTTGGCCTGGTACATGGCGGCATCGGCGTGCTGCAGCAGCGTGCCGCTGTTGTCAGAGTCCGTCGGGAAAATAGCGATGCCGATGCTCGTGGTTACAAAAACCTCCTGACCATTGAGTATGTAGGGCGGTGAGAAGGTTTTCAGGATACGCTCTGCCACCTGCGACGAAGCCTCCGGGCCGGTCAGCCCCGGCAGGATGACCAGGAACTCATCGCCCCCCAGCCGTGCAACGGTACTGGTGCCACGGAGGCAGCTGGAAATTCGACGGGCCGCTTCAATCAGCAGGTTGTCTCCGGCATCGTGGCCGAGGGTGTCGTTTATGTGCTTGAAGTTGTCGAGATCGAGGAACATCACGCCCACGAGGGTACTTTCCCGACGTGCCTGGGCCAGTGCCAGTTTCAGACGGTCCAGGGCCAGCATCCGGTTGGGCAGCCCGGTCAGGATGTCGTAGTTGGCCTGGCGCAGGAGCTGCTGTTCATAGCGTTTGCGGATGCTGATGTCTTCACCCAGGATGAGGTAACCGGTGGTGCCGCCGGATTCGTCCTTGATAGGGGTGGCAATCAGTTGCTCCCAGAAGCGTTCACCATTACGGCGCACGCTGTTCACTTCACCCTGCCAGACCCCGACGCGCTGCACCTGCAGGCGGATGGATTGCCACAGGTGTCGGCTTTCACGGTTTTCAATATCATTGTCCCCAAGTGCGCCAGGGTGTTTGCCAATGATCGAAGCAGCCTCGTAGCCGGTTAACTGGGTAAATTTCTGGTTGGCAAATTCGATGCGCCACTGCCGGTCGCAGATCAGGACCGAGGAGGGGCTTTGTTCAATGGCTTTGGAAAACTTCCGGATTTCCGCCGCATCTTTTTGCTGGCGCTCCATATCCGCGTTCAGTCGCTCGCGCATCTGGTTAATGGCGTCCGTGACGCGACCCAATTCGTCGTTCCGGTTGGATGGTGTGTTGGGCCTATCCAGTGTTAGTGGCTTCGAGGTGGTTTTCAGCGAAAAGTCCCGGGCGTAATTCGCCATGGTAGTCAGATGGCGTGCCACGAAATGCTGGAATATCCAGATAATGAGGATCGATACAAAGAACGTCTTCAGGAACTGGGTCAGGAGAATGACCCCCACCTTCCGCTTGAGCTCATCGTAGACCCGGTCCAGGTCTGCGGTCACCGTCAGCTCACCCAGTTTGAACATTTCATCGCCCTGATGAACGAGATTGAAACTGTGGGAGGTGGTTTTGGCGTCCCGCGGGATTTCTCCCATAACCAGCTCGGAATCGGGTTCGATCCTCAGCCGCAGATGAACCACATCGGGCAAACTGAGTATGCCTTCCATCTGGGTTTGCAGCAGTTTCTGGTCCAGGGCCCACAGACTGCGGGCCAGACTGGATGCATAGCCGGCTTCAACCACCTGCATGCGGTTGTCTATTTGTGAGAGGTCTTTTCGATAATCGGAGTAGATCTGGAGCGCGGAGGCTACCAGTGTAAAGGCGGAGCTGAACAGAAGAATCCAGGCCAGCAGCCTGAAAGACAGGGGCGAGCCTGTGCGAAAACGTTGAAGACGCGTCGACAGTTTTGGCATGTCTTGAACTTCAGCCACCCAGACCGGTTAGGAGATCGGACACTTCCTTTGTTTCCGACTATAGCAGCAGTTTCTTTCAAATGCCTTGCAAATGCAGGAAAAATCGAAGGAAATGTGTTGTGGTTCAGTATTTATGCGTACAGCTGGTCTGACAAATACGTTGACCTGGATCAATACCTTGCGGGCAGCCCGGGCGTAACCTGAGTTTAATCAAGTTAATTGCCGGAAGGGGAAACAGCATGTATATGGACGCCGTTGTAATCGCGGGTATTGCTACTGTACTGCTGATGGTTGGCTTTTTCGTGGGTGTTGGCATCTTCGTGATGAAAGATCAGAAGGAGCACGGACACCAGGACAGAAAAGAAGGGAAGCAAGGCCAAAAGCCGGTCTGACAATGTCATTGGGAAACTTCGGTTTCCCTGACATTTCAACGCGGAAAAATTGGCGTCCCCTAGGGGGTTCGAACCCCTGTTGCCGCCGTGAAAGGGCGGAGTCCTAGGCCACTAGACGAAGGGGACGCAACGTTTTCAACACCTTGCCTCGTCGAGGTGGCGCGTATATTAAGAAAGCTTCGAAACCCTGTCAACGTCTTTTTTGAAAAAAGTCACCGGGATGCTCCGGGAGCAATGGATTGAGCCAGTGCCGGCTCCAGATCGGGATACCGGAACTGGAAACCCTGGTTGATCAGCTTTTCCGGAACCGCCTTCTGGCCAGTCAGAAGAAGCCGCGCCATTTCTCCCAGCGCAATCTTGAGTACCGGCGCTGGCGCCGGAAAAAGCGTGGGACGGTGCAAAACCTTACCCAGGCTTCGGGTGAACTCTGCGTTGGTTGCCGGGTTAGGGCTCACCACATTGAACGGGCCTGAGGCGCTCGGGTTTTCCATCATCCAGATAAGGGCGCCAACGACGTCGTCGCGGTGTACCCAGGGCATGAACTGCTTGCCGCTTCCCAGACGCCCGCCAAGTCCCAGCTTGAAGGGTAGAATCATCCGTTCAAGGAACCCTCCGTCAGGGCCTGCCACCACACCGGTTCGGGAGAAGCACACCCTCACGCCATCGTCGGCGAGGGGTTTGGCGGCGTTTTCCCAGTCGCGGCAAAGGCGATGGGTAAATTCATCGTTGGGGCTGGTATCTTCGGTTACGGTTGTAGCCCCCTGATCCCCATAAAAGCCAACAGCTGACCCTGAGACCAGCACCTCCGGTGCCCGTTCCCAACTGCGAATAACCTCCACCAGCGTTTCGGTTACACCTATCCGGCTGTCCCGCAGTTCCTGCTTGCGGGCTTCAGACCACCGTTTGTCGGCGATGCCTTCACCTGCGAGGTTGATTACAGCATCGTATCCAGGGTGGGAGCGAAGCTGCTGCAGGTCGCGAATTGCTTCGACCCGACCGCAACTGGACTTGACCGCTTCTGCCGGTTGCCGGCTGAACACTGTGAGTTCATAGTTTCGTGCCAGCAATTCACGGCACAGAACATGGCCGATAAATCCGGTACCACCGGTAATCAGAATCCTTTTCGACATAATTGTTGCTCCTGTTGCGCGCTACCCGCCGGATCGGTTTCCAAAATACCCGGCTCAGGCTGGCGTCTGTTCCAGTTGAAGCATAACAACATCCCGGATCGCCTGCCCCAGCAAAGGGTTTTCTCCAATCGGTGGCGCAAGGCTGATGGTTGCGCCATGTGCCTTTTCGAGTTCTTCGATCATCGCGGGAACGTCCTTGCGCAAGTGACGTCCGGCTGCCAGGAACAGGGGGATGATCGTAAAATCACTGGCGCCTTCCGCAACAGCTTCACTGATGACGGTGTCCATGGATGGTTCCGCCAGTTCCATGTAGGCAACCCGGGCGTTGTCCACGGACTTGAGGGTTGGCTCGGCGAGCTTTTCAAAGGTTTCACACCAGCGCTTGTCACTGCTTCCATGTGCCAACAGAATAATGCGGGGACTCGTCATTGTCGCTCCTGGAGTAGTCAATTTGATAGGGCCTGTCGTAAATCCGGGGTGCCGCCCATTGTCAGGGCCGGCAGTCTCTAAAGTAACAGGGTGACGCTGAATGTTCGATTGGAAAGAGATTCTGGATTTCTGGTTTGGTGAACTTGACGAAAATGGGTTGCCAGACAGCGACCATCGGAACAAATGGTTCCGGTCAGACCGCAAGTTCGATCAGGAGATTCGCCGGCGTTTCCTGTCCATGGTGCTTTTCGCGTCTGAGCAGGGTCTGGACCACTGGCGCCGTGAGGCCGGTGGGACACTCGCCGAAATCATCCTGCTGGATCAGTTTTCCCGGAACATCTTCCGCGGCAGTGCCATGGCGTTTGATCAGGACCGTCAGGCCCGGAAACTCTGTCGGGAAGCCATGCAGAAGGGGCAGGATATGATGCTTGCGCCGGTCCACAGGGCTTTCCTCTACATGCCACTGCAGCATTCCGAGCTCAGGGACGATCAGGACGTCTCTGTGGAATGTTACGAACAGCTTGCGCGCTCGACCCAGGGAATTCTCGCCGATTTTATGGGCAGCTTTCTTCAGTCTGCCCGCGATCACCGGGCCATTATTCAGCAGTTCGGTCGCTTTCCCCATCGAAACAAGGCACTGGGAAGGATATCGACCGCAGACGAAGAGGCTTACCTTGAGGGCGGCCGCCGATTTGGCCAGTAAGGTAGAAAGGTACGCGGTGGTTTCTTAAAGTTTTGTATGAAAAACGTACATTCTGACGGGGTTAGCAAAATTCCCTGATAAAATGCGCAACACTTACTTTCGACCGGGTGGCGGCGTTTGGTTACCACCCGCAATCATTTTATCGGGGACGTATAATGCAAAAGATGCGGCGTTTTTTGCCCGCCGGCTTACTTCTGGCTGTATGCGCAGCGCTTCCTCTCTCATCACTTGGCGATTCGCTGGATGATCAGCTTGTCGACCGCCTGCGCACAGTCGCTCCAAAGCTTGATGCCGAAGTTCTCAAGACAGCCATCAGTGCGTCTCGCTGCGCTGTCTCGAATGGTGTAGAGATGCCCGAGCGGCTCGCGGTTATCGATTTCTCCCTGCCGTCCAGCCAGGAACGGCTGTGGATCTTTGACCTTGAAAAGGGGGAGTTGCTGCTTCGGGACCTGGTTGCGCACGGCAAGAATTCGGGGAATTTCGAATCCACCGCCTTCTCCAATACTGAGGGCAGCCACCAGTCCAGTATCGGGCTTTTTCAGGCCCGGGAATCCTATTACGGTCGGCATGGATATTCACTCAGACTGGATGGTCTGGAACCGGGCATCAACGATCTCGCCAGACAGCGGGCCATCGTTATTCATGGCGCCGATTATGTGAATGAGGACTGGGTCAGCAAGTACGGACGTATAGGCCGCAGTCATGGTTGCCCGGCGGTGGATAACCAGATCGTCAAGCGTGTGGTGGACAACCTGAAAGGCGGGCAGTTGGTGTTCAAGTACTACCCAGACCAGGAGTGGCTGCACAGTTCCGGTTTCCTGAAATGTGACAACAAGACACTGGCTGGAAAAAACCTGCAAAAAAGTGGTTGACGGCTTCGTCGGGATCCGTAGAATACGCCTCCGTTGTCGGTAACAGCCGATCAGCATTGCGGGAATAGCTCAGTTGGTAGAGCACAACCTTGCCAAGGTTGGGGTCGCGAGTTCGAATCTCGTTTCCCGCTCCAGATTCAGAAAACCCGGTCCTGAAAAGGTCCGGGTTTTTTCGTTTTCGGGCATCTCCAAACTCGGCGCCAGGGTGTGTGGTCAGGTATACTCAGCAGCCTGTTGCGTATCCTGATTCTTTGGGAGGCTGCCCGCCATGAAGGTCCATTCGCTGTTCGTGTACCCCGTCAAATCCCTGTCTGGAATTGAAGTGACCAGTTTTAATACCGATGATTTCGGGCCGGTTGGGGATCGTCGATGGATGATCGTGGATGACGACCGCCGGTTTGTTACCCAGAGGGAGCACCCGGAACTTGCCCGTGTCGGAACCCGTCTGGAAGGTGACCGGGTCGCGATCAGCATTCCCGATGAGGGCGAGTTTGTCCTGAGTGTCTCAGATGAAGAGGTTCGGGTTCTGGTCTGGAGAGACTGGGTCAAGGCCCTGGCGGGGTTGCCCGAGGCGAATGCTGCCCTGAGCCGTTTCTGCGGTAAGCCTGTTCGCCTGGTTTTTATGCCGGACAGCTCTTTTCGCCGCGTTGATGCAGGCCGGGTCAACGACTACCGCCGGGTGGGTTTCGCCGACGGGTTCCCCTTTCTGGTGACCAATACCGCCTCCCTGGCAGAGCTGAATACCCGGCTTGAGGCGCCCGTGGAGATGCGCAGATTCCGCCCCAACATTGTGGTTGAGGGGGCAGGGGCCTGGGATGAAGATATGTGGCAGAGCCTGAGCGTTGGCGACAACCATCTCAGCATCGTAAAGCCCTGTTCGCGCTGTGTAATGACCACCGTGGATCCTTCCACGGGCCAGAAGGATGCTGCCCTGCAGCCCCTGAGGACGCTCTCCGGCTATCGCAGAACCCAGGAGGGCGTCATCTTCGGCCAGAACGCCATTCATGAATCACCGGGCATTATTCGGGTGGGTGATCCCGTTACTGCCAACCAATCGGAGTAGAACCAAACGTGCCACTGTTAACGCTGGACTCAGTTTCCCTGGCTTATGGAATGCACCCGCTGCTGGATCAGGCCTCATTGGTTATCGATGCCGGCGAGCGCGTGTGTTTGCTGGGACGAAACGGCGAGGGAAAATCGACCCTGCTCAAGATTGTCAGTGGGGAAGTGATACCCGACGGTGGCGTTGTTCGTCTCGATGACGGGGCCGTGCTGGCGGTGCTTCCGCAGAACCTGCCCTCGGAAGATACCCGTACCGCCTATGAAGTTGTCGCCGGTGCCTTTCCGGAAACGGGCCAGTTGCTCGCTGAATTTCATCAGCTGTCCCAGCAGGCCGATGAGGCGAGTCTCGACCGGCTGATGAAGGTTCAGGAGCGCCTGGAGGCTCTGGACGGATGGCGCCTTGACCAGAAAGTCACCACCATTCTCGGTCAGTACGGCGTTGATCCGGACCAGACGCTGAATACTCTGTCCGGCGGTTGGCAGCGCCGGGTTTTGCTGGCCAAGGCGCTGGTTGCCGATCCGGACATACTGTTGCTGGACGAGCCCACGAACCACCTGGATGTTCCGGCAATCGCCTGGCTGGAGGAGGCCCTTGGCCAATTTCGCGGCGCCATGTTGTTTGTCAGCCATGATCGGGCGTTTATCCGGCGGATGGCGACCAGGATTGTAGAGCTGGACCGCGGGAAGCTGGTGAGCTTCGCTGCCACCTACGACCGCTACCTGGACCTTAAGGAAAAAGCGCTGGAGGAAGAAGAACGGCAGAACGCGCTGTTTGACAAGCGCCTCAAGCAGGAAGAGGCCTGGATTCGGCAGGGCATCAAGGCTCGCAGGACTCGTAATATGGGGCGTGTTCGTGCCCTGAAGGCCATGCGTGAGGAGCACAGGCAGCGTCGTGTGCGGGGCGGAACCGCCAGCTTTGCAGTGGAGGACGCGGCGCGGTCTGGCAAGCTGGTGGTTGAAACCAGGGACGCGGGCTTTGCCTATCCGGATGGCACCCCGGTAATAAGAGATATGAATCTTACCATCCTTCGCGGGGACAAGATCGGGCTCGTTGGCGAGAACGGCACGGGCAAGACCACCCTTGTTCGGCTTTTATTGGGAGACCTGGAACCAACCGAGGGTTCTGTTCGTCTGGGAACCAATCTGCAGGTTGCTTACTTCGACCAGCTGCGAGGCGAGCTGGATCTGACACGGAACGCACTGGATAACCTGTCCGAGGGTCGGGAGTTCATCGACATCAATGGCCAGAGCAAACACGTTCTCGGCTATTTGCAGGAGTTCCTGTTTACCCCGGAGCGAGCCAGATCTCCGGTCAGTGTTTTTTCTGGTGGCGAACGGGCCCGGTTGCTTCTGGCCAAGCTCTTCAGCAAGCCCGCGAATATCCTGGTGCTCGACGAACCGACGAATGATCTGGACGTTGAAACACTGGAATTGCTGGAAGAACAGCTGGCGGAATTTGCCGGCACAGTGATCGTGATCAGTCACGACCGTGAGTTTCTCGATAATGTGATCACCGAAACGGTTTTCCTGGACGGTTCGGGCAAAGTGCGTGAGTACGTTGGCGGTTACACGGACTGGCGTCGGCAGGGCGGCTGCTTCCCCTCAGAAGCCACGGGTAACCGGCCGGACAAGCAGGATAAAAACGGCAAGACATCCGGTAGCACCGAAAAGGTCGTATCAAAGAAACCGGCAGAGAACGCAAAACCGCGGGCAGAACCTGAAAAGGGCAAGCCCGTGAAACTGAGTTACAAGCTCAAGCTCGAGCTGGAGCAGTTACCAGGGCAGATCGAGGAGCTTGAGCAGGAAGTCGCCGGCCTGCAGGAAAAAATTTCCCAGGCTGATTTTTATTCAGGCCCACCGGATGAAGTCTCGGCCACTCTGGAAGCATTGACGGAAAAGGAAAACCGTTTGGAGCAGGTCATTGAGCGGTGGATGGAGCTGGAAGAACAGGCAAATCAATGAATGTACATTACGATTTCAGATTTCAGGACGGCCGTAGGGTTGAGTTTAAAGTAACGGACAAGCCGTCCCGGCCTTCCGGAAAACTTCCGTCCTGGACACAGCTGGAACATTGCCAGTGTAGCAACTGTCCTTTGAAGGTTTCCGAATCCTCCCACTGTCCCGCGGCAACCGAGATATTGCCGGTTGTGGAGGCCTTTCGGGATGAGGATGCCTACCAGAAGGTGGAAGTGAAGGTAACCGATGATCGTCGAAGCTATGAGAAGCAGACGGCGCTTGAGGAGGCACTTCGATCGTTGCTCGGGCTGAAAATGGCGACCAGCGGGTGCCCGGTTCTGTCAGAGCTCAAGCCCATGGCGGTTCATCACCTGCCGTTTGCAAACACCGATGAATTCATTATGCGCAGCGTTTCCCATTACCTGTTGCAGCAATACTTCGCGAAACGGAATCATCAGACCCCAGACTGGGAATTGAAGGGGCTGGTGGAGAGGAATCAGAGGCTACAACTGGTGAATCAGGCCCTGTGGCAGAGAATACACTCAGTCTGCAAGGGTGACAGCAATCTGAAGGCACTACTGAACTTCTTCTCGATGGCCTCGAGTGTCAGTTTCTCGCTGGAAAGTCAGCTTCGCAAACTTGAGGCGAAAATGGAGGGGGAAGGGGGCTGATCGCGGCTTTCGTTCTCAGCAGGCCCGGGTCCACACCCCGGGCCTTTTTGTTGGTCAAGCCTTAGTGAATGCGAACGGCCAGAACATCGCATTCGGTTCCATGCAGAACCCCGTTTGCGGTGGAGCCCAGCAAAAGCTGAAAACCCTTCCGGCCATGACTGCCAACGATCACAAGGTCTACTTCCTGTTCCTTCGCAAGCCTGTGGATTTCGGACTCGGGGCGCCCGACTGTCACCACCTGGTTGTTTTTGGCCACACCGTATTTGTCGCCGTAGGTTCCCAATTGCTCGCGAGCTGCTTTGTCGAGTTGGTCCTGTAGCTCGGTCAGATCCATCGGAATATCGCCACCATAGGCATAGCCGACAGGCTCAACCACATGAACCAGCATCAGCTCCGCACCATGGGCTTCGCTTATGGCCTTTGCCTTGTCCAGTACCTGTGGGGCTTCTTCTGTCAGGTCAATCGCAACAAGCATCTTTTTATAGGCAGACATCGTATCGCTCCTTCGCACACGGGATATTATTCTGAGGATAGTACCTTAAATCGGGTCGGGAAAGTGTAGCGGGAAACTGACGGGTATCAAAAACAGAGGCGGAAAAGTGCTTTTCTGGCAGGCAATTAGGCCTGCCAGAAAGAGCAGGGCGGTCAGGCGTTGCCCTTGAGCAGCTCAATGGTTGTCGCAAGTCCTTTGAGGATACCCTTGGAATAGCGATCGATTACAAAGCCCACGTTGTTTTCGTTGTAGTTAATGTAGGAGCCACGGATAAACTGCCATTTGGCGGAAATGTCGTTAAGCGCGTCCTTGAGCTCCGGTGTTCCCTCGCCCTGTATTACGGATGCCAGCAACTGGTCCAGCTCCCGGGCCTGTTCATCCAGCGGGGTCTCGGTTGAGGAGCCCTGGAAGGTCTGGGCGACAGAAGAGTTTGTCCTGACCGAGTATTTCGCCATCATCTGGGCCATTTTTACGGCCGCCGAACGGGCGGCTTCTACCCTTGGGTTGGTCTCGGTCTGTGAGCTTTCCTGGGCCACCTTGTATAGCTCGGTGGCCTTCTCGTTCATCGTGAGTGCCTGGTTGGCCATGTCTGAGACCAGCCGCAAATCGGGGTAGCCCTGGTTGCGCACATCGTTGATGTTGTCCCGCATCAGGTTCTTGAACTTGTCGAATTCCTGGTTCAGCCCCTCAACTTCCTCGGCTGACAGTACGCCTGAATCGCTGCCCGCGATGGAGTTCATGGAATCGTTGGCCGAGTTGATGCCCTGCACAATCTCGTTCAAAGTGCCGGTATCACCGGTTCCGCTGAAACGGTAGTAGGCGTCCAGAGCCATGTAGTTGCTGACCCGGAAATTGTGAAGATCGGAGAGAAATCCGTCGGCACTGTCCTGAGCGCGGGCACCCATGGACGTGAGTGCAAGGAGAATCAGTGCGGCTACAAGGGAACGTATCCGCAGGTTTGCGTCTTTCATCGGATGGGTCTCCGTAATGCGGTTTTATTATTGTGGACCAAAGTCGTAGATCGAAGGTAAAGTAACTCCGTCAGCCAATCAAGCAGTTTTGGCGGCGGTGTAGCCCGTAAATGTAAATAACTTTGAAATTTGCGTGACGAAGTTCCGGTTTTTTCTGAGCAGTGGCTTCCAGTTCACTGAAACATAACAATTCCGCTCCAATTTTCTTCGGTTGCCCCCGGTATTTCGGGGACTTTTGCAGCCCTCCAGAAAGAAACAAATTGACAAATGCGCCGTTTTTTTTCATCGTGTGCCCTCACGATTCAAACGACTGTATGAATTTTTGGATCGGATGATCGGGCAGTGACCGAAATCTCGCTGCACAAACAGCCGCGCCGGTAAATCAAAAGTACCGCCCGGTTGGAAGCAGTTCCAAACACAGACTGGAGATCAGTTGATGATTTACGAAGGTAAAGCCATCACGGTTAAAGAGATCGAAGGCGGGATCGCTCAGTTGAACTTCGACTTGCAGGGCGAGTCAGTAAACAAGTTCAACCGTCTTACTATTGAAGAGCTCCGCGCCGCGACTGACGCACTGAAAGCGCAGAAGAACCTGAAGGGTCTGGTAGTCACCAGCTCCAAGGACAGCTTTATTGTTGGTGCCGACATTACCGAATTCACCGAGCTTTTTGCAGGCTCGGAAGAGGATCTGGTAGCCAACAACCTCAAGGCCAACGAAGTCTTCAACGCTGTTGAAGATCTGCCGTTCCCCACCGTTACCGCGATCAACGGTATGGCGCTGGGTGGCGGTTTTGAAATGTGTCTTGCAACCGACTACCGCGTGATGGACAAGAAGGCCAAGGTTGGTCTTCCGGAAGTGAAGCTTGGCATCTTCCCGGGCTTTGGCGGTACCGTGCGTCTGTCCCGTCTGGTCGGCGTGGACAATGCCGTCGAGTGGATCAGCGGTGGTACCGAGAACCGTGCTGATGTCGCTCTGAAAGTCGGCGCTGTCGATGCCGTGCTCGAGTCCGACAAGCTGGTTGATGCTGCTGTTGCCATTATTAATCAGTGCAACGAAGGCAAGCTGGACCACGAAGCCCGTCGTGAAGAGAAGAAGGGCAAGATCAAGCTCAATGCCATGGAAAGCATGATGGCATTCGAGATTTCCAAGGCGTTTGTTGCCGGCAAGGCTGGCAAGAACTACCCGGCTCCTGTCGAGGCCATCAAGGTCATGCAGAAGCATGCCGGCATGACCCGCGACAAGGCAATCGAAGTCGAAGCCAAAGGCTTCGCCAAGATGGCCAAGACCAATGTGGCGGCTTGCCTGGTTGGCCTGTTCCTGAACGATCAGGAATTGAAGAAGAAGGCCAAGGCCTGGGAAAAAGAAGCTAACGACGTGAACCTGGCTGCCGTTCTGGGTGCCGGTATCATGGGTGGTGGTGTTGCATTCCAGTCTGCCCTGAAAGGCACGCCGATCATCATGAAGGACATCAACCAGGACGGCATCGCCCTGGGTCTGAAAGAAGCCAAGAAGCTTCTGTCCAAGCGTGTTGAAAAAGGAAAGATGAAGCCGGATCAGATGGCCGACGTGCTCAACAGCATCACGCCGACCCTGAACTATGGCGACTTCAAGAATGTTGACCTGGTGGTTGAAGCGGTTGTTGAAAACCCGAAGGTGAAAGATGCCGTTCTGCGTGAAACTGAAGATGCGGTTCGCGAGGACACCATCCTGACCTCCAACACCTCGACTATTTCCATCGACCTGCTGGCCAAGAACCTGAAGCGTCCGGAAAACTTCTGCGGCATGCACTTCTTCAACCCGGTGCACATGATGCCGCTGGTTGAGGTAATCCGTGGCGAGAAGACCAGTGATCGCGCCATTGCAACCACGGTTGCCTACGCCAAGGCCATGGGCAAGACCCCGATCGTTGTAAACGATTGCCCTGGCTTTCTGGTCAACCGTGTTCTGTTCCCGTACTTCGGCGGCTTTATCGGCCTGGTACGTGACGGTGCTGACTTCCAGCACGTTGACAAGGTTATGGAAAAGTTCGGCTGGCCCATGGGTCCTGCGTACCTGCTAGACGTGGTCGGCATGGATACCGGCAAGCACGCCGGTGAAGTGATGGCAGACGGCTTCCCGGATCGCATGAAGCACGAAGGTACAACAGCCATTGACGTGATGTTCGATAACAACCGTTACGGACAGAAGAACGACAAGGGCTTCTACAAGTATGAACTGGACCGCAAGGGCAAGCAGAAGAAGGTTGTCGATGAAGAGACCTACAAGCTGCTCGAGCCGGTTGTTCAGGGTAAGAACGATTTCAGTGACGAAGACATTATCGCCCGTATGATGCTGCCTTTGTGCCTGGAAACCGTTCGCTGCCTGGAAGACGGCATTGTCGAAGATCCGGCAGATGCTGATATGGGCCTGATTTTCGGTATCGGCTTCCCGCCATTCCGTGGTGGTGCCCTGCGCTATATCGACGATATGGGTGTAGACAAGTTCGTCGAACTGGCAGACAAGTTTGCAGACCTTGGTCCTCTTTATCACCCGACCGAGAAGCTGCGTGAAATGGCCAAGACTGGCAAAAAGTTCTTTGGCTAACCCTGAACGAGATTTCCGAACGGAGAAAGATCTATGAGCCTTAATCCGAGAGACGTTGTCGTCGTCGATTGCGTGCGGACTCCGATGGGTCGTGCCAAAAACGGTTGTTTCCGGAACGTGCGTGCAGAGACCCTGTCCGCCAATCTGATCGAAGCACTGTTTGAGCGCAACCCGAAGCTCGACCCGAAAGAAGTTGAAGATGTTATCTGGGGCTGTGTAAACCAGACCAAGGAGCAGGGCTTCAACGTGGCGCGTCAGATTTCCCTGCTGACCCGCATTCCCCACGAGTCTGCCGCTCAGACCGTGAACCGCCTGTGTGGCTCTGCCATGAGCGCGATTCACACTGCAGCCCAGGCCATCATGACCGGCAACGGTGATGTGTTCTTCGTGGGTGGTGTTGAGCACATGGGGCACGTACCCATGACCGAAGGCTTCGACCACAACCCGGCTGCGTCCAAGTACTCCGCAAAAGCGTCCAACATGATGGGCCTGACCGCGGAAATGCTGGCCAAAATGCACGGGATTACCCGTGAGCAGCAGGACGAGTTCGGTGCTCGGTCCCACCGTCTGGCCCATGAAGCGACCGTAGAAGGCCGTTTCAAGAACGAAATCGTGCCCATTGAAGGTCACGACGAGAACGGCTTCAAGGTGCTGATCGAGGAAGACGAGACCATTCGTCCCGAGACCACGGCCGAGTCCCTGAGCCAGCTCAAGCCGGCGTTCGATCCGAAGAACGGTACCGTAACAGCCGGTACGTCTTCCCAGCTGACCGACGGTGCGGCAGCGATGGTGTTGATGTCTGCAGAGCGTGCAGAGGCACTTGGTCTCAAGCCGATTGCCAAGATCCGCAGCATGGCCGTTGCCGGCTGTGATCCCGCGATCATGGGTTACGGCCCGGTGCCGGCCACCAAGAAAGCCCTGAAGCGTGCAGGCCTGAAAGTCGAGGATATCGACTTCTGGGAATTGAACGAGGCTTTCGCCGGCCAGTCCCTGCCTGTCCTGAAGGACCTGAAACTTCTGGGCGTTATGGAAGAAAAAGTGAACCTGAACGGCGGCGCGATTGCCCTGGGCCATCCGCTGGGCTGCTCTGGTGCACGTATCTCTACAACCCTGCTGAATGTAATGCAGGCCAAAGGCGGTAAGCTTGGTGTTTCCACCATGTGTATCGGTCTGGGCCAGGGCATTGCAACGGTCTGGGAGCGTCTGTAATCCATTAAGCGGATTGCATTTCGCGGTTTCAAAAGGCCCGGCAAATGCCGGGCCTTTCTGTTTCAGCGGGCGGGACCAACAGGGTTCCCGAATGTGAAAAAAAGCAGGATTGAAACCAAAGAATGGGTTGTCTTGCTATTCTTGACCCTGTAAAACAGTGAGCCTATACAAAATAGCGGCGTATTTGTGTTTTCTAGCCGACTGATTTTACAGCGAGTTTACGGTTTGCTGATTTATTGACCGATTTATCGCCAAGGATACAGAACTCCGATATGGGTAAAAGTCTCGTAATTGTCGAGTCACCAGCGAAAGCGAAGACCATCAACAAGTACCTGGGCTCTGACTTCATCGTCAAATCGAGCGTCGGGCACATTCGTGATCTTCCCGTCAGTGGCAGCGGATCCCAGTCCGATCCCAAAGAGCGTGCCAAGCAGGCTGCTATCACCCGGAAGATGAGCCCTGAAGAAAAGGCGGTTCATAAAAAGCGCAAGTCCCGCGAACAGCTGGTTGCCCGGATGGGTGTCGACCCGGACCAGGACTGGAGTGCCCGTTACGAGATCCTTCCCGGCAAAGAGAAGGTGGTCAGCGAACTCAAGCGTTTGGCCAAATCAGCAGACCATATCTATCTGGCAACGGATTTGGACCGTGAAGGAGAGGCCATCGCCTGGCATCTTCAGCAGACCATTGGTGGCGAACCCGAGAAGTACCGGCGCGTGGTGTTCAACGAAATCACCAAGCGTGCGATTCAGGAAGCGTTCAAGGATCCAGGCACTCTCGACAATAACCGGGTTAACGCACAGCAGGCCCGTCGCTTCCTCGACCGGGTTGTTGGCTATATGGTGTCGCCCCTGCTTTGGGCCAAACTTGCCCGCGGCCTCTCCGCCGGCCGTGTTCAATCCGTTGCGGTGCGGCTGATAGTCGAGCGTGAGCGTGAAATCCGGAAGTTCGTTCCGGAGGAGTTCTGGCAGTTACACGCCGATCTGGCGTCTGCCAAGGCCGATCAACCGGTCCGTTTCGAGGTGACTCGCCACGAGGACAAGCCGTATCGTCCGGTCAATGAGCAGCAGAGCAGTGACCACGTCAGCCGGCTGAAGGCCGGTACGTTCAAGGTTGCCAAGCGGGAAGACAAGCCGACCCGTTCGCGGCCGTCTGCGCCGTTTATTACGTCTACGCTGCAGCAGGCTGCCAGTAACCGGATGGGGTTCAGCGTCAAGAAGACGATGATGCTGGCCCAGCGTCTTTATGAGGCCGGTTTCATTACCTACATGCGTACGGACTCGACCAATCTGAGTCAGGATGCGATCAACAGTTGCCGTGCGTACATCGAAAAGCAGTTCGGCGACAAATACCGGCCCGAAAAGCCCCGTGTCTACGGCAGCAAAGAGGGCGCCCAGGAGGCGCACGAGGCCATTCGCCCAACCGAAGTCAGCCGTCGTCCGGCGGATATCAGTGGCCTTGAGAAGGATGCCGAGAAGCTCTACGACCTCATATGGCGTCAGTTTATTGCCTGTCAGATGTCCGACGCCGAATTCCTGAGTACGTCCATCGTGGTGGCCAACGGCGATTATGAACTCCGTACCCGGGGTCGGATCATCAAATTCGATGGCTTCCTGAAGGCGGCGCCCCAGGCCGCGAAGAAAGATGAAGACATTGCTCTGCCTGACATTAAGGTGGATGAAGTGCTGGATCTCAAGAAACTGGATCCTACGCAGCACTTTACCAAGCCGGCGCCCAGGTACACCGAGGCCAGCCTGGTCAAAGAGCTCGAAAAGCAGGGCATTGGCCGTCCGTCGACCTACGCATCGATTATTTCCACGATTCAGGATCGCGGATATGTGAGGCTGCAGAACCGTCGGTTCTACGCCGAGAAGATGGGCGAGATCGTTACCGAGCGCCTGTCGGAATCTTTTCCGAACCTGATGGACTTCGATTTCACCGCGAGGATGGAAGATGAGCTCGACGAGATTGCCGAGGGCGATGTCGAGTGGAAGAAAGTCCTGAATGACTTTTACGGTCGGTTCCGGCAGCAGCTGGAAAAAGCCGAGAGTGGTGAAGACGGCGGCATGAGGGCCAACACGCCGACTGAAACGGACATTCCATGCCCGAGCTGTGGCCGGAACATGCAGATCCGGGTTGCCAGCACTGGTGTTTTCCTGGGTTGCTCTGGCTATTCCTTGCCACCGAAAGAGCGTTGCAAGACTACCATTAACCTCGTATCCGGTGATGAGGTTGTCAGCGCCGACGATGACGTCGAGGGTGAGGGCGAAACCCGTCTGCTGCGCAAGAAACGTCGCTGCCCCAAGTGTGGCACCGCCATGGACAGCTACCTGGTGGACGAAACCCGCAAGCTGCATGTTTGCGGTAACAATCCGGATTGCTCTGGCTACGAGGTGGAAAAGGGCACCTTCCGCATCAAGGGCTACGATGGGCCGACTCTTGAGTGCGATAAGTGTGGCTCCGAGATGCAGCTTAAAACCGGGCGTTTTGGCAAGTATTTCGGATGCACCAATGCCGAGTGCAAGAATACCCGCAAGTTGCTGAAAAATGGCGAGCCCGCTCCGCCCAAAATGGACCCGGTGCCAATGCCCGAGCTCCAATGTCAGAAAGTCGATGATACTTACGTTCTCAGGGACGGTGCGTCCGGTTTATTCCTGGCTGCCAGCAAATTCCCGAAAAACCGGGAAACGCGGCCACCGCTGGTGATGGAGATTAAACCGCACCGCAAGGAGATTGATCCGAAGTACGATTACCTGATGGATGCGCCCGAGCGTGACCCCGAGGGTAATCCGACGGTGATTCGCTACAGCCGTAAGAGCAAGGAGCAGTACGTCATGTCTGAAAAGGATGGCAAGGCGACGGGCTGGTCCGCGTGGTATGTGAACGGTAAGTGGCAACCACAGGACAAGAAAAAGTAACGTCTGCTGGTTTCCGGGGTCGTGGGCTGATTGCCGTCAAACGACCCCGGATTCAATACCTTAGCGGAATTTCCTCAGTCTCTGTATGAGAGATGAGGTGTCCCATCGTTTACCGCCCATCGACTGGACATCCGCATAGAATTGATCGACCAGTGCGGTCACCGGCAGAGACGCATTCACTTTTCTCGCCTCCTCAAGGCAAATCCCGAGGTCCTTGCGCATCCAGTCAACGGCGAAACCGTGTTCGAACTCTCCTGCAATCATGGTTCCCGAGCGGTTTTCCATTTGCCAGGATTGGGCTGCGCCTTTTGAAATCACGTCCACCACTTTCGCCACATCCAGTTCAGCCTGCTCGGCAAAGTGCAGGGCCTCTGAAAGCCCCTGGACGAGACCGGCAATCGCGATCTGGTTCACCATCTTGGTTTTCTGGCCACTGCCAGCCGGGCCCATTCGATTGAGTGCCCGCGCATAGTGCTCCATAACCGGCTCGGCTTTCGCATAGTCCTGTTCCGAGCCGCCGCACATGATGGTCAGTTTGCCGTTTTCAGCGCCTTGCTGGCCGCCGGATACAGGCGCGTCTACAAATCCCATGTTGTTTTTGCTGGCAGCTTCAGCGAGATACTCGGCAATGCCGGCAGAAGCCGTAGTGTGATCGACCAGCACAGCGCCTTCAGAGGCATTGGCGAGAATACCTTCATCACCCTCGTAAACGGCCATAAGATCGGTATCGGCCCCAACACAGGTCAAAACAATATCCGCGCCCCTCACGGCCTCAGCAATGGTGGTGCAGCTGGTTCCCGAGTATTCGCTTGCCCACTGCTCGGCTTTGGCATTGGTCCGGTTCCAGACCCTGACGTCGAGCCCCGCCTTCGCCAGGTGGCCGGCCATCGGGTAACCCATGACGCCCAGGCCGATAAATGCTGCTTTAGTCATCGCTTTCTCCTCTTATGTTTTTATCGGGTTAACTTAGCACATAAGGGCAGGGCAGCACGCAATAAAAAAGGCCGCTGAATCAGCGGCCTTTACGTGTTTTACCCGGCAAGTCAGACTTATTTGGCCGGATAATCCCGGGAATCCGAGCCGGTGTAGAGCTGACGCGGACGGCCGATGCGATAGTCGCCGCTTACCATTTCGTTCCAGTGCGAGAACCAGCCAATGGTACGCGACAGAGCGAAGATAACGGTGAACATCGACGTCGGGATTCCGATTGCCTTGAGGATCAGGCCGGAATAGAAATCCACGTTGGGGTAGAGCTTGCGCTTGACGAAGTATTCGTCTTCCAGCGCGATCTTCTCGAGACGCTGGGCGATCTTCAGCAGCGGGTCGTTTTCCAGGCCCAGCTCGGTCAGCACTTCGTGGGCAGTTTCAGCCATTACTTTGGCGCGCGGGTCGAAGTTCTTGTATACCCGGTGGCCGAAGCCCATCAGGCGGAACGGATCGTCTTTGTCCTTGGCCTTGGCAATGAATTTCTCGATGTTGGATTCATCGCCGATCTCGGCCAGCATGTCCAGAACCGCTTCGTTGGCGCCGCCGTGAGCGGGTCCCCACAGAGCCGCGATGCCGGAGGCAATGCAGGCGTAGGGGTTGGCGCCGGTAGAGCCGGCCAGGCGCACCGTAGACGTTGAGGCGTTCTGTTCATGATCCGCGTGCAGGATGAAAATCTTGTCCATGGCCTTGGCCAGGATCGGGTTCGGCTTGTACTCCTCGCAAGGAACGCCAAACATCATCTGCAGGAAGTTCTCGGAGTACGAGAGGTCGTTACGCGGATAAATGAAAGGTTGGCCAATGGCGTACTTGTAACACCAGGCGGCAATGGTCGGCATCTTTGCAATCAGGCGATGCGCGGTAATTTCCCGCTGCTCCTGGCTGGCAACGTCCATCTCGCCGTGGTAGAAGGCGGACAGAGCGCCGACTACACCACACATGATCGCCATCGGGTGTGCATCACGACGGAAACCCTGGAAGAAGTTCCGCATCTGGTCGTGGAGCATGGTGTGGTTTTTGATGGTGTCGTGGAACTTCTGGTTTTCCTCGGCGCTCGGGAGTTCGCCGTGAAGGAGGAGGTAGCAGACTTCAAGGTAGTCAGAATGTTCGGCCAGTTGCTCAATCGGGTAGCCGCGGTGCAGGAGAACGCCGTTTGCTCCGTCGATGTAGGTAATGGCCGATTCGCAGGCTGCTGTGGATACGAATCCGGGATCGTATGTGAAAACGCCTTCCTGGACTAGGCCTCGTACGTCGATAACGTCAGGGCCGACGGTGCCTGAATAAACCGGTAGCTCAATGGACTTGTCCCCCACCGAGAGCGTGGCTTTCCTGTCGGTCATGGTGCTCTCCTATTTATCAGCTTTGACAGCTTTATCTACAGTTATAGATGCGCTAGAAGGCGCGTATTATCGCAAAACTGGCGGCAAAATATAGGGCGTTGGCTTTTTTTGTCAATGGAAGAGTCGGGAAAACCCATAATTTGACATTGGCTGTAAATCAGGGATATCCCGAATGACAACGGATTCGGGCAGGAAAAGGATTTGTCAATCCTCCTTATAGCTGGCTTAACCCCCTGAAATACGCGGCCTGAGCGACGTTGCACGTTTGTAATTGGTTAGGGTACTCCTTATAATCCCTAGCCCGGAATCGGGGATAAACCTTTTCCCGCTGCCTGTAAATAGCGGGTTGCCGGTGAGGTTTCCTCCCTTCTGAGCCAATCGTGTGCCGGTTTCGTATCTGCACGCCGATCCTTACATACCAACCATCCGCATCCGGTTTTCCGGTCCCGCGGAACCAAGAGAGAGTGTGAGAGCGCTGTGAATAGCAAACGACCAGTAAATCTCGATCTCGGCAAGTTTCATTTTCCGCTGCCAGCCATTACGTCCATATTGCACCGTATCAGCGGCATCATCATTTTTGTTGGTGTTGCGTTCATGCTTTACGGACTTCAGCTTTCCCTGTCCGGGGAAGAGGGCTTCAGTCGCGTCAATGAACTGCTGGACAGCTTCCTTGCCAAGCTGATTATCTGGGGCATCTTGTCTGCTCTGTTGTACCACCTGGTTGCGGGTATCAAGCACCTGTTCATGGATGTGGGCATTGGTGAAGAGCTCGAGAGCGGCCGCCTCGCCTCGAAGATCACGGTTGTGGTTTCCGTCATTCTCATCGTTCTGGCAGGAGTCTGGGTATGGTAAATAGCGTCACGAACCTGGGTCGCAGTGGTGTCTTCGACTGGCTGATCCAGAGGGTAACTGCCTACGTACTTGCTTTGTATACAATTTTCCTGCTCGGTTATATGTTGACGACCGATGTTAACTACGACACCTGGAACGCGTTGTTTGACCAGACCTGGTTTCGCATCTTTACCCTGATGGCATTGCTGTCAATTGGCGCTCACGCCTGGGTAGGGCTCTGGACAGTGACCACGGACTACATCAAGGCCATGGGTCCCAGGTTTATCGTGCAGGCAGCTTGTGGGCTGACCATGTTCGTATATGTGGTTTGGGGCATTCAGATTCTTTGGGGGCTTTAATCGATGGCTAATATCAAGACCATGTCTTTTGACGCGATTGTTATCGGTGGTGGCGGGTCCGGCATGCGTGCCGCGCTTCAGCTGACCGAATCCGGCGTCAATACCGCGTGTATCACCAAGGTTTTCCCCACGCGGTCTCATACGGTCTCTGCGCAGGGCGGTATTACCTGTGCTATTGCCAGTGCTGATCCGAACGACGACTGGCGCTGGCACATGTATGACACGGTAAAAGGCTCGGACTACATTGCCGACCAGGATGCCGTCGAGTACATGTGTTCTGTAGGCCCTCAGGCGGTGTTCGAGCTTGAGCACATGGGTCTTCCTTTCTCCCGTACCGAGCAGGGTCGTATCTATCAGCGTCCTTTCGGTGGCCAGTCCAAGGGCCCGGATAACCCGACTCAGGCAGCTCGTACCTGTGCAGCTGCCGACCGTACCGGTCACGCGCTTCTGCATACCCTGTATCAGGCCAACATCAAGGGCGGCACAACGTTCCTGAACGAGTGGTACGCGGTTGATCTCGTCAAGAACAGCAAGGACGAAGTCGTTGGTGTGGTCGCCATCGAAGTCGAGACCGGCGAAGTTGCTTACATCAAGTCCAAGGCAACCGTTCTGGCTACCGGTGGCGCGGGTCGTATCTACGCCTCCACAACAAACGCCCTGATCAATACGGGCGATGGTATCGGCATGGCGCTGCGCGCCGGTTTCCCGATGCAGGACATGGAAATGTGGCAGTTCCATCCGACCGGCATCTACGGTGCTGGCACGCTGGTAACCGAAGGTTGCCGGGGCGAGGGTGGCTATCTGATCAACGCCGAGGGCGAGCGTTTCATGGAGCGCTATGCGCCGAACGCGAAAGACCTGGCAGGCCGGGACGTTGTTGCCCGCGCCATGGTTATCGAGATCCTGGAAGGTCGTGGCTGTGGTCCCGACAAGGATCACGTGCTGCTGAAGCTTGATCATCTGGGCGAAGAAACCCTGAACCTGCGTTTGCCGGGCATCTGTGAGCTGTCCCGCACCTTTGCGCACGTTGATCCCGTGAAAGAGCCGATCCCGGTTGTTCCGACCTGTCACTACATGATGGGCGGTATTCCGACCAACGTTGGTGGCCAGGCGCTGACCCAGGACGAAAATGGCAAGGACAAGCCGATCCCCGGGCTGTTCGCCTGTGGTGAAGCAGCCTGTGTATCGGTACACGGTGCCAACCGTCTGGGTGGTAACTCTCTGCTGGATCTGGTGGTCTTCGGTCGCGCAGCGGGTCTGCACATCGAGGAGCAGCTTCGTGGCGGCTTTGAAGTGGACGGTGCCAGCGAAGACGACATCAAACGCGCGATGGCGCGGCTTGACCGCCTGAACAACGCCTCCGAAGGCGAGAGTGTTGCGGAAGTTCGGAAAGATCTCCAGAACTGTATGCAGCTGTACTTCGGTGTATTCCGTGACGGCAAGAGCATGGAAGAGGGGCTCAAGAAGTTGGAAGCCATTGGTGAGCGCGTTCGCAACACCAAGCTGGCTGATACCAGCAACGCCTTTAACACTGCTCGTATCGAGGCGCTCGAACTGGACAACCTTTATGAGGTTGCCCTGTCCACAGCGATTTCCGCGTTCGAGCGTAAGGAAAGCCGTGGTGCCCACGCCAGGAACGATTTCACCGAGCGTGATGACGAGAACTGGCTCAAGCACTCCATGTACTTCCCGCTGGAAAAGCGTGTGGGCAAGCGTGATGTGAACTTTGCACCGAAGACGGTGGACAAGTTCGAGCCGAAGGTCCGGACTTACTAAGGGGGATTCCGAAAATGTTAGTAAGCCTTTATCGTTATAACCCGGAGACCGACAACGCGCCTTATATGCAGGACGTGGATGTCGAAATTCCGGAAGGCAAGGATCTTATGGTTCTTGACGTGCTGAACCTGGTCAAGGAGCGGGATCCTTCAATGGCCTATCGCCGTTCCTGTCGGGAGGGCGTTTGTGGCTCCGACGGCATGAACATGAACGGCAAGAACGGGCTGGCCTGTATCACGCCTGTTTCCCAGGTGGTGAAGGGCGATAAGCTGGTTCTGCGCCCGCTGCCGGGCCTGCCGGTCATTCGTGATCTGGTTGTAGATATGAGTCTTTTCTATAAGCAGTACGAAAAGGTCATGCCGTACCTGATTAACGACAAGCCTGCGCCTGCGATCGAGCGGCTGCAGTCTCCGGAAGACCGCCAGAAGCTGGACGGCCTGTACGAGTGTATTCTCTGTGCCTGCTGCTCCACGTCCTGCCCGTCGTTCTGGTGGAACCCTGACAAGTTTATCGGTCCTGCCGGCCTGCTTCAGGCCTACCGTTTCCTGGCTGACAGCCGGGATACAGCCCAGGAAGAGCGACTTGCCAACCTTGATGACCCGTTCAGCGTATTCCGTTGCAGGGGCATCATGAACTGTGTAAGTGTCTGCCCGAAAGGCCTGAACCCCACAAGGGCTATCGGCCACATTCGGAATCTTCTGCTGCAAAGGGCTACTTAAGCAGCAGGATTTGCGACAGACGCTATACTGTTCTGATCAGGTTAGTACCCGGAAGGCCTCGCAAGTTTGCGGGGCCTTCAACCAAAGGCTTATAGTCAAAGGTCTTACCCGGGTGCACACTACGCAAGCCGTGGCGGGAACTTATAAAGTTTTCTCCCTGTTTTGCTGAGTATAAAAACCACCGGGGAATGGAAAACATCCATGTCGGGTGTGGTGGCCAAAGTCGATCCCGTAAAAACCCGTATTGACTGAGAAATACCCCTGGCCGACCATATCGGGCTCCCCGCACCAGCCCAAGGTGAGCTATTCAAGATGCACGAAAGCATAATGGAGCAGTTATGGCAGACTTCCCACCTCCAGGGTGGAAATCTCGCCTATGTTGAACAGCTTTTTGAAACCTACCTGACAGACCCCAACGCCGTTCCCGAAGAGTGGCGCAGCTATTTCGACAAGCTTCCCAGTGTCGATGGCTACAAGGGCCGTGACATTGTCCACTCTTCCATCCGCGAACAGTTTGAACACATTTCCCGCAATCAGCGCTTTCTTGCCAGCGGCGGCGTTCCCGCAAGCGCCACGTCTGATGCGGACAAAAAGCAGATTCGTGTTCTCCAGCTGATTAACGCCTATCGCTTCCGCGGTCATCAGGAAGCGAAGCTGGACCCGCTCGGTGTATGGCAGCGTCCCCGGGTCGAAGACCTCGATCCCGAATTTCATGAGCTATCCGACTCTGACAGGGATCTCGAATTCCAGACCGGCTCCCTGAACCTTGGCTCCGAGACCATGAAGCTCGGAGACATTGTCGATGGCCTGCGCCAGACCTATTGCGAAAGCATCGGTGCCGAATACATGCACGTGGTGGATACTCGCATCAAGCGTTGGTTCCAGCAGCGCATGGAGCCGGTTCGTTCACGCCCGGCATACGAAGATAACACCCGTAAGCATATCCTTGAGCGCCTGACGGCCGCCGAAGGCCTCGAGAAGTACCTGGGGTCCCGCTACCCCGGCGTAAAGCGGTTCGGCCTTGAGGGTGGCGAGAGTCTGATCCCATGTCTTGACGAGCTGATTCAGCGTGCCGGCTCCTATGGTGCCAAGGAAATCGTCCTGGGTATGGCTCACCGTGGCCGCCTCAACGTTCTGGTAAACACCCTGGGCAAAAATCCGCGTGAGCTTTTCGACGAATTCGAGGGCAAGAAGCTCGCAGATTCTGGCTCCGGTGATGTGAAGTACCATCAGGGCTTCTCATCCAACGTGATGACGCCGGGTGGCGAAGTTCACCTGGCAATGGCGTTTAACCCGTCACACCTTGAAATCGTTTCTCCGGTTGTTGAGGGCTCTGTCCGGGCTCGTCAAACCCGCCGTAACGACAATGAGGGCACCAAGGTCGTTCCGATTATCATGCACGGCGACGCAGCATTTGCCGGCCAGGGCGTGGTGATGGAAACCTTCCAGATGTCCCAGACCCGCGGCTTCGGCGTTGGTGGCACCATTCATATCGTGATCAACAACCAGGTTGGTTTTACCACCAGCAAGCAGGAAGATGCGCGATCCACGGAATACTGTACCGACGTTGCCAAGATGATCCAGGCGCCGATTCTGCATGTGAATGCGGATGACCCTGAAGCGGTCATGTTCGTGACACAGATGGCGATGGATTATCGCAACGAATTCAAGAACGACGTGGTGATCGATCTGGTCTGCTATCGTCGTCGTGGTCACAACGAAGCGGACGAGCCGGCAGCAACCCAGCCGGTCATGTACGAGAAAATCCGCAAGCTGAAGACCACCCGCAACCTGTACGTGGATCAATTGGTGGAAGCCGGTGTTATCACCGAGGAAGAAGCCAAGCAGATGGAGAACGACTACCGTGACGCCCTGGATAATGGCGAGCACGTGGTCAAATCCCTGGTCAAAGAGCCCAACAAAGAGCTCTACGTTGACTGGACTCCTTACCTCGGCCACGAGTGGACAGCCAAGTGCAAGTCCAGCGTTGCGCTGAAGACGATCCAGAAGCTGGGCAAGAAACTGACCTCGGTCCCTGAAGGTTTCAGTATCCAGCGTCAGGTCTCCAAGATTGTTTCCGACCGCGAAAAAATGACCGCCGGCGCCCTGCCTATCAACTGGGGCTACGGTGAAGTCATGGCGTATGCGACGCTGTTGGACGAGGGTCACCCAATCCGCCTTACGGGGCAGGATATTGGCCGTGGCACGTTCTCTCACCGCCATGCCGTCCTTCACAACCAGAAAGATGGCTCGACCCATATTGCTCTGGCGGAATTGTCGGAAGATCAGCCCAAGTTCGAAATCTACGACTCGCTGCTGTCGGAAGAAGCCGTAATGGCTTTCGAGTACGGCTACGCCACTACCGCGCCTGATGGCCTTGTGGTCTGGGAAGCGCAGTTCGGCGATTTTGCCAATGGTGCTCAGGTTGTAATCGATCAGTTCCTGACCAGCGGTGAGCACAAGTGGGGACGCCTTTGTGGTCTGACCCTTTTGCTGCCCCATGGTTACGAAGGGCAGGGGCCGGAGCACAGTTCGGCGCGCCTTGAGCGTTTCCTGCAACTGAGTGCAGAGCATAATATCCAGGTTTGCGTGCCCACCACGCCTTCCCAGGTATTCCATATGCTGCGGCGCCAGGTAAAACGCCCGTTGCGCAAGCCGTTGGTAGCCATTACGCCCAAGAGCCTGCTGCGGCACAAGGAAGCGACGTCTGATCTTGATGATCTGACCAGCGGTACTTTCAAGACGGTGCTGCCCGAGAAAGAACCGTCCGATCCGAAGAAGGTCACCCGTCTGATCCTGTGCTCAGGCAAGGTGTATTTCGATCTGCTTGAAAAGAAGAAGTCGGACGAGCGTGATGACGTGGCCATTGTCCGGATCGAACAGCTGTATCCTTTCCCCGGAGACGATCTTGACGAGCTCTTGAGCGAGTACTCCAAGCTCAAGCACGTCGTCTGGTGTCAGGAAGAGCCGATGAACCAGGGTGCCTGGTACTGCAGCCAGCATCACATGCGTAATGCGCTGCACCGCCTGAACCCCAAGCTGTACCTTCAGTATGCCGGTCGTGACGCTTCGGCTGCTCCTGCCTGTGGCCATATGTCGGTCCACATTGAAGAGCAGAAGAAACTGGTTAACGACGCGTTTGAAATTTGACGAGCTACCGAACTAAGGATCTGTAATGTCAACTGAGATTAAAGCCCCCGTTTTCCCGGAGTCGGTCGCGGAAGGTACTGTCGCGACCTGGCACAAACAGCCGGGTGAAGCCTGCTCCCGTGACGAGCTGATTGTCGATATCGAGACCGACAAGGTTGTTCTTGAGGTCGTTGCGCCTGCTGACGGCGTGATTGAGGAAATCATCAAGAACGAAGGCGATACCGTTGAAAGTGGTGAGGTAGTCGGCAAGTTCAAGGAAGGCGCCAAGGGCGAATCCAAGCCTGCCGAGGGTAAGAAAGAAGAAAGCAAGGAAGAGGCTCCGAAGGAAGAAGCCAAGAGTGAGGCATCTTCCGGCGAAGCCATCCTGAGCCCGGCGGCCCGAAAGCTGGCTGAGGAAAATAACGTCGATCCGAACAGCATCAAGGGTACCGGTAAAGATGGCCGCGTAACCAAGGAAGACGTTCAGAACCACGTAGACAGCGCCAAGTCCTCCGGCGGTGCTGCCGCACCCCAGCCTGCGGCTGGTATGCCGGAAGTCAACGTCAGCCAGGGCGAACGTCCCGAGAAGCGCGTACCGATGACCCGCCTGCGTGCGAGCATCGCCAAGCGTCTGGTTAATGCCCAGCAGAGCGCAGCCATGCTGACCACCTTTAACGAGGTGAACATGGGCCCGATCATGGAGATGCGCAAGCAGTACCAGGACAGCTTTGTGAAGCGTCACGGTATCAAGCTTGGCTTCATGTCGTTCTTTACCAAGGCTGCCACCGAAGCCCTGAAGCGCTTCCCGGCGGTGAACGCGTCCATCGATGGTAACGACATGGTGTATCACGGTTACCAGGACATCGGCGTGGCGGTTTCCACCGATCGCGGCCTGGTGGTTCCTGTTCTGCGTGATTCCGACGCCATGGGTCTGGCCGACATCGAGAAGAAGATCGTCGAGTACGGCACCAAGGCGAAAGAAGGCAAACTGGCCATTGAAGACATGACCGGCGGTACCTTCACAATTACCAACGGCGGTATCTTCGGTTCGCTGATTTCCACACCGATCCTGAACCCGCCGCAGACAGCCATCCTGGGCATGCACAAGATCCAGGAGCGTCCGATGGCCGTGAACGGCAAGGTGGAAATTCAGCCGATGATGTACCTGGCGCTTTCTTACGACCACAGAATGATTGATGGTAAGGAAGCGGTGCAGTTCCTCGTTGCCATCAAGGAAATGCTTGAAGACCCGGCACGTATTCTGCTGGACGTCTGAGCCGACATTTAACGAATCGGAAACGGGATAAAAGTATGTCTGATAAGTACGACGTCATTGTCATTGGTGCAGGCCCCGGGGGCTACGTAGCTGCCATCAAAGCGGCACAGCTGGGTCTCAAGACCGCGTGTGTCGAGTCCTGGACTTCAGAAGACGGTAAGGCACAGGTGCTCGGTGGCACCTGCCTGAACGTTGGTTGCATCCCCTCCAAGGCGCTGCTGGAGATTTCCCACAAGTTTGAGGAATCCAGCCACGATTTCGAGATGCAGGGCATCATCGCCAAGGATGTCAAAATGGACATCGGCAAGATGATGGAGCGCAAGAGCGGCATCGTTAAGCAGCTGACCGGCGGTATCGCAGGCTTGTTCAAGTCCAACGGCGTGACTTCCATCCATGGCCACGGCAAATTGCTGGCCAACCGTAAGGTGGAAGTAACCGACAAGGACGGCAAGTCGAAGACCTACGAAGCCGAAAACATCATTCTGGCCACCGGTTCCAAGCCGATCCAGATTCCGCCCGCACCCTTCGACGGCGAATACATCGTGGATTCCGAGGGTGCCCTCGAGTTCACCGAGGTGCCGAAGCGCCTGGGTGTGATTGGTGCCGGCGTTATCGGCCTGGAACTCGGCAGTGTCTGGGCCCGCCTGGGCGCGGAAGTCACCGTTCTGGAAGCCCAGGACACCTTCCTGCCGGCCGTTGACCAGCAGGTAGCAAAAGATGCCCTGAAACAGTTCCAGAAGCAGGGACTGAACATCGTCATGGGTGCGCGTATGACTGGCGCGGAAGTAAAGCGCAAGCTGGTGAACGTGAACTACGAGGATTCCAAGGGCAAGCACGAAGCCAAGTTCGACAAGCTGATCGTGGCTGTTGGTCGTCGACCCTACACCGACAACCTGTTGTCGGAAGATTCCGGCGTCCAGATGGATGAGCGCGGCTTCATCTTTGTTGATGACAACTGTAAAACCGAAGCCCCGGGTGTCTGGGCGATCGGTGACGTGGTTCGTGGACCCATGCTGGCCCACAAGGCGTCTGAAGAAGGCATCATGGTTGCGGAGCGTATTGCCGGGCACAAGCCTCAGGTGAACTACGACTGCATCCCGAACGTTGTCTACACCTTCCCGGAAGTTGCCTGGGTTGGCAAAACCGAAGAGCAGATGAAGGCAGAAGGTGAAGAGTACAACGTAGGTACCTTCCCGTTTGCGGCCAACGGTCGTGCAATGGCTGCAAACTCGGCGTCCGGTCTGGTCAAGATCATTGCTGACGCAAAAACTGACCGCATTGTCGGTTTCCATGTAGTTGGTCCCCAGGCCTCTGAAATCGTTGCCCAGGGCGTAATCGCCATGGAATTCGGTTCCAGCGCCGAAGATCTGGCCCTGACCTGTTTTGCACATCCGACTCTGTCCGAGTCCGTGCATGAAGCAGCTCTGGCCGTCGGTGGTGGCGCGATCCACATCGCCAACCGCCGCAAGAAGAAGTAACGCAAACCAGGAATTTTTTAATTCGGGACATTAACTATGAATTTGCATGAATATCAGGGCAAACAGCTTTTCGCTGAATATGGCCTGCCAGTATCCAAGGGCATTGCCTGTGATACTCCGAAGGAAGCTGTAGACGCAGCTGGTGAAATCGGCGGTGATGCATGGGTTGTGAAAGCCCAGGTTCACGCAGGTGGCCGTGGTAAGGCTGGCGGTGTAAAGCTGGTCAAGAGCAAAGAAGAGATCCGTGAGTTTGCCGAGAAGTGGCTGGGCCAGAACCTGGTAACCTACCAGACAGATGAAAACGGCCAGCCGGTGAGCAAGATCCTGGTTGAATCCCTCACCGACATCGACCAGGAGCTTTACCTGGGCGCGGTTGTTGACCGTGGCACTCGCCGCATCGTGTTCATGGCCTCCACCGAAGGTGGTGTTGAGATCGAGAAGGTTGCCGAAGAAACGCCCGAGAAGATCCTGAAAGCCGAAATCGACCCGCTGGTTGGCGCTCAGCCGTACCAGGGCCGCGAGCTCGCGTTCAAACTGGGCCTGGAAGGCAAGCAGATCGGTCAGTTCACCAAGATCTTCGTTGGTCTGGCCAAGCTGTTCGAAGAGTGCGATCTGGCACTGGTAGAAATCAACCCGCTGGTTATTACCCCGGCTGGTGATCTGCACTGCCTGGACGCCAAAGTCGGCGTCGACGGCAACGCACTGTACCGCCAGAAAAAGATCCACGAGATGCACGATCCCTCCCAGGAAGATTCCCGGGAAGCGGAAGCGGCCAAGTGGGAGCTCAACTACGTGGCCCTGGAAGGCAACATCGGCTGCATGGTCAACGGTGCCGGCCTGGCCATGGGTACCATGGACATCATCAAGCTGTCCGGCGGCCAGCCTGCCAACTTCCTGGACGTTGGCGGCGGTGCAACCAAGGAGCGTGTTTCCGAGGCATTCAAGATCATCCTGTCTGACTCGAATGTGAAGGCGGTTCTGGTCAACATCTTCGGTGGTATCGTTCGCTGCGACATGATTGCAGAGGGCATCATCGGTGCCGTGAAGGAAGTCGGCGTCAAGGTTCCTGTTGTGGTTCGCCTTGAAGGCAACAACGCGGAGAAGGGTACTCAGGTACTCGCCGAGAGCGGTCTGAACATCATTGCCGCTACCAGTCTGTCGAATGCGGCAGAGCAAGTTGTTAAAGCCGCAGGGGGTAAATAATGAGCATCCTGATTAACAAAGACACCAAGGTTATCTGTCAGGGCTTTACCGGCGCACAGGGCACCTTCCACTCAGAGCAGGCGATCGCCTACGGCACCAAGATGGTTGGTGGCGTCAGCCCCGGCAAGGGCGGTACCGAGCATCTGGGTCTGCCGGTGTTCAACACCGTGCGTGACGCCGTTGAAGCAACCGGCGCTGAAGCGACCGTTATCTACGTACCTGCGCCGTTCTGTAAGGACGCCATCATCGAAGCGGCGGATGCCGGCATTCAGCTGATCGTATGTATCACTGAAGGTATCCCGACTATCGATATGCTGTACGCCAAAGAATACGTGGATCGCAAAGGCGTTCGCATGATTGGTCCGAACTGCCCGGGTGTTATCACTCCGGACGAGTGCAAGATCGGCATTATGCCTGGCCACATCCACAAGAAGGGCAAGGTTGGCATCGTCTCCCGTTCAGGCACCCTGACTTACGAAGCGGTCAAGCAGACCACTGACTTCGGCTACGGTCAGTCCACCTGTATCGGTATCGGTGGTGACCCGATCCCGGGCTCCAACTTCATCGACATTCTGGCCCTGCTCGAGAAAGATCCCGAGACAGAAGCCATTGTGATGATTGGCGAGATCGGCGGTACCGCCGAGGAAGAAGCTGCGGCCTACATCAAGCAGAACGTCTCCAAGCCGGTGGTTTCCTACATCGCTGGTGTTACTGCGCCTCCGGGCAAGCGCATGGGCCATGCGGGCGCCATCATCTCCGGTGGCAAGGGTACAGCAGACGATAAGTTTGCCGCCCTGGAAGACGCTGGTGTTCGCACCGTACGCAGTCTGGCCGAGATCGGTCAGGCCCTGAAGGAAGTCACTGGCTGGTAAGCTGGCCTTCTTTCAGTAAAAACCCCCGTTTCTGCCCTGCAGAGCGGGGGTTTTTTATTTATAATGGCGGGTCGCCTGAACTATGATGGCGGTTCCAATACCAAATAAGGAGTTCGTGCTTTGAGTTCTGTAGATTCCCAGCAAAGGGTTTTGTCCGGCATGCGTCCGACCGGCAAGCTTCACCTTGGCCACTACCACGGTGTGCTGAAAAACTGGGTTAAACTCCAGCATGAATTCGAATGTTTTTTCTTTGTGGCGGACTGGCACGCACTCACCACCAACTACGATGACCCCTCCGGCATTGAACAAAGCGTCTGGGATATGGTCATCGATTGGCTGGCGGCCGGCGTGAACCCGGGCTCGTCCACGATGTTTATCCAGTCTCAGGTGCCCGAGCACGCCGAACTGCATCTGCTGCTCTCGATGATCACGCCACTCGGGTGGCTGGAACGCGTGCCGACGTTCAAGGATCAGCAGGAGAAGCTGCGGGAGAAGGATCTGGCGACTTACGGGTTCCTGGGTTACCCGCTGCTTCAGAGTGCAGATATTCTGGTTTACCGGGCAGGAAAAGTGCCCGTTGGTGCAGATCAGGTTTCCCACGTTGAAATCACCCGGGAAATCGCGCGCCGGTTCAACCACATCTATGGTCGTGAGCCAGGCTTTGAAGAGCAGGCGGAAGGTGCCATCGTGAAGATGGGCAAGAAAAACGCCAAGCTCTATCGCAATCTCAAGAGGCGTTACCAGGAAGAGGGCGACATGGACGCTCTGGAAACGGCCCGTGCTCTGTTGAAAGAACAACAGAATATCTCCCTGGGCGATCGTGAGCGTCTTTACGGTTACATTGAAGGTGGCGGTAAGGTGATTTTGCCGGAGCCCCAACCGCTGCTGACGCCGGAATCCAAGTTGCCGGGGCTGGATGGGCAGAAAATGTCCAAGTCCTACAACAACTATATCGGTCTGCGGGAAGAGCCGGACAGCGTAGCCCAGAAGGTTCGCACCATGCAGACCGACCCCCAACGGGTCCGGCGCACCGATGCGGGTGAGCCCGAAAAGTGCCCGGTGTGGGGAATGCACAAGATCTATTCCGATGCTGACACTCAGGAGTGGGTGCAGACCGGTTGTCGCAGTGCCGGCATCGGTTGCCTGGATTGCAAGAAGCCGTTGATTGACGCGATTGTCGAGGAGCAGCGTCCGCTCCACGAACGCGCGCGGGAGTATGAGGGCAATCCGGATCTGGTTCATTCCATTCTCCAGGAAGGTCGCGAACACGCCCGTGACGCCGCCCGCGACACCCTGGAGGAAGTCCGGGCCGCCATGGGGCTTCATTACCGCTGAATCCGCAGGAGTCGGTGCCACGAGCATACAGCCAGTGCGCCGACCCGGAGTGAAAGGTTATGACTGAAGAATCCACCGATCAGGCCACGCCCGAAGCCGAGGACGCTGCACCGGAGCAGTCGCCCCTGGCGCGGGTGTCCGGCAAGCCGGTGGTGGATCTTCCCAAGGATTTGTACATTCCGCCGGACGCCCTTGCGGTCTTCCTTGAGGCGTTCGAAGGGCCGCTGGATCTTCTGCTGTATCTCATCCGTCGCCAGAACATGAACATTCTGGACATCGACGTTAGCGAAATTACCCGGCAATACATGGATTACATCGGTGCCGTGGAGGCCATGCGGTTCGAGCTGGCTGCGGAATACCTGGTGATGGCCGCCACATTGGCGGAGATCAAATCGAGGATGCTGTTGCCTCGACAGGAAAGCGACGATGAGGAAGAGGTTGATCCCCGGGCCGAACTGATTCGCCGGCTTCAGCAATACGAACGGTTCAAGCAGGCTGCCGAGGACATTGATGAATTACCGCGCCTGGAACGCGATACCTTTGCCGCCTCCGCCGCGCTGCCGAAGATGCCCTCCAGTCAGCCCCATCCGGATGTAGACTTGCGGGAAATGCTGCTGGCTCTGCAAGGCGTGCTTCAGCGGGCAGACCTGTTTACCAGTCACCATGTTGAACGGGAAAGGCTTTCGACCCGGGAGCGCATGTCCGCAATCCTGTCGGTGCTTCAGGACGATCATTTTGTGACATTCGAAAGCCTGTTTACGATTGAAGAGGGCCGGCTCGGCGTCGTGGTGACCTTCCTGGCCACGCTTGAGCTGGTCAAAGAGCAGCTGATCGAGGTTGTTCAGGCCGAGGTTCTGGGCCCGATTCATGTTCGAGCCAGGGCAGCCAGCTAGGGCCTCCCAACGTTCAAAGCACGGAAATACGGATCAGACACCATGAACGAAGAACACCTGCTGAGAATACAGGCGATCGCCGAAGCTGCCCTGCTGGCTGCGGGCAAACCCTTGTCTCTCGACCAGCTCCGGGACCTGTTCAGTGAAGAGGAGCGCCCCGCACGCCAGGTAATGGAACATGTCATGGTACTTCTGGAAGCGGCCTGCGAAGGGCGCGGTTTTGAATTGAAGAAGGTTGCCAGCGGCTACCGTATTCAGGTGCGCGAGGAATTCGCGCCCTGGGTCGGGCGTTTGTTTGAGGAAAAGCCCCAGCGCTATTCCCGGGCGTTGCTTGAAACCCTGGCCTTGATCGCCTACCGGCAGCCCATCACCCGGGGTGAAATCGAGGATATTCGGGGTGTTACGGTAAGCAGCAATATCATTCGCACCCTGCTTGAGCGAGAGTGGGTTCGCGTCGTTGGGCATCGGGATGTTCCCGGCCGTCCGGCCATGTATGCGACTACGAAACAGTTTCTGGACTACTTTAACCTCACGGGCCTGGATCAGATGCCGCCCCTGAATGAAGTCCGCGATCTTGAAGAGATCGGCCGGGAAATTGAAAAGAACATGCAGGCGGAGATCGAGTTCGAATCAACGACTGCCGAGAACGACGACGAATCTTCGAGCCAGACACTTCACTGACGCCATTCGGGTGTCAGTCAGATACTAAGGATTGATTTCATGGCGGCAGAACGCCCCAACAAACCAGCCAGACCAGCCAAGGACAACGCGAGCCAGGGTGGGCCAGAGCGTATTCAGAAATTGCTTGCCCGCGCGGGCATCGGTTCGCGCCGGGAAATTGAAGGCTGGATGGAAGCCGGCCGCCTGCTGGTCAACGGGCAACCTGTGGCGCCCGGGCAAAAAGCGACTGTTGAGGATCGCTTCGAACTCGACGGCAAGCGACTTGAAGTGTCCGGTGCGGCGGAAGTGATGCGCCGGGTACTGATCTACAACAAGCCCGAGGGTGAGGTTACCACTCGAAAGGATCCTGAGGGGCGGCCGACGGTGTTTGATCGTTTGCCACGTCTCAAGGAGCACCGGTGGATTTCCATCGGACGGCTGGATATCAATACCACGGGACTGGTGCTCTTCACCACAGACGGCGAGTTGGCGAATCGCCTGATGCACCCGTCCAACCAGATTGATCGGGAATACGCGGTACGGATCTTCGGGGAAGTGGACGATGCGATGATCGAGCGCCTGCTTCAGGGCGTTCTCCTTGAAGATGGCATGGCCAAGTTCACCGATATCTCTCCGGCCGGCGGTAGCGGTATAAATCGCTGGTTCCACGTGACCTTGCTGGAAGGGCGCAATCGGGAAGTGCGTCGTCTTTGGGAATCCCAGGGTGTTCGCGTCAGTCGGCTGAAGCGCGTGCGCTACGGGCCGATCTTCCTGCCGAGCAGGCTGACCGTAGGAAAATGGGAAGAGCTGGATCAGCGGGCAGTAGACACCCTGAGTCGCACGGTTGGTCTCGAAGCGGTTGAAATTCCGCAGAAAACACCAAATGAGAAAGCGGCCCACGACCGCCAGAGGCGGAAAAGCCCTGGCCGGTCCGGTAAGAAAACCCCCGGCAACAAATGGGCTGTCAGCGACACCAAACCTGCCAAACCAGCCGGGCGTGCTCCCCGGCCAGAGAGAGCCCGAAGCAAGACGCCCCGGGGCTGATCGTTACGAAATGGTGGCAAACACCCGGGTGCAGTTACGGCCCTGGTGTTTGGCACGATAGAGTGCCTCGTCCGCCCTTGCCAGCCAGGCCTGGGGCGCCTCCTTGGGCAGGAAAGTGGCAACGCCACAACTCGTTGTGACCCTCAGTTCCTTCTCTCCGCCATCAACCCGGATAGCGGCGATCGCCTCGCGAACGCGCTCTGCAACATCCCTGGCATCCTGCTCCGAGGTATGCGGGAGCAGGATAGCAAACTCCTCGCCGCCAAAGCGGTAGACTGAATCCGAGGTTCGGATCGACTTTTCGATCTCGCATGCGGCCAATTGCAGAAGATGGTCTCCAACCACATGGCCGTGAGTGTCGTTCACCGTCTTGAAGTGGTCCAGATCGCAGAGGACGAGCGAGTAGGGCTCGCCATGGCGCTCTGATAACAGGCTGGAGCGTTGCAGAGCGTCGTCCAGGGCGCGTTTGTTGGGTATGCCGGTCAGGGAATCTGTCAGAGATGCCTGCTCAATGGCCACGTACTGGCAGGCGTTGCGAATCGGGCAGATCGCCGCACTCAGAACCATTTCGACGCCTTCCAGCTCCTGTTCCGAGAACCTCTGCCGACGTTGCAGTACCAGGGTCCCATAATTGACACCTTCGAGACTCAGCCGGTACTCGCAGCGGTGTGGGCCCCCCATGCCTGTGGCATAGACGAAATCCTGTTTCCCGATCCGGTGCCGGTAGTTGAGCGCACTGAATGGAACAATAGCGACCAGCTCTTCGGCCAGGATCGCCAGCTGCTGTTCCAGCGACAGGGTGGTGGACAGCCGGCGCGTCAGCCTGGTGAGTACATCCGGCGTATTGTTCCAGTCCTGGTGTGCCTGACGCAGCGCGGCCAGTTTCTGGGGCTGGGAAGGAGACTGATGGATCGACGGTATGTTTTTCACTACGGTTCACTCTGTCGCAGAAGTTTACAGTGCTTTGCGTATGCAAAGCAGAAACCGTGCCCAGTCATTAAAATTGAACAAAAACAGCGAGTAACGAGGCTAAAATCACTTGGTTTCTGATTTTTCGGCTGTCGTTCCTGATTTGCCGTCAAAAAACCGGCAGTGATTTGCCGCGATGTTCCCGGGCTGTGCAAAATGTCAGACAAGGGGTGGGGCTATAGATTCCCTGTGGTAAACTTCTGCGTTTGAAATCGTGCCGTCTTCAGGAATGAGTGACCAACTTTATGAGGTTTCAGGCCCCGGAAAGTCTGTCTGAACAAATTGCCCAGCATCTGGGTCAACGAATCATCACGCGAGATCTCAAGCCCGGCGAACGCATTCAGGAATTGAAGGTGTCGGGAGAACTGAATGTCAGCCGTGGCTCCGTTCGGGAAGCACTGCTCATTCTGGAACGCCGTCATCTGATCGAGATTTTCCCCCGGCGGGGTGCGGTGGTGTCCAGCCTGACGCCAGAAAGCGTCAACAGCCTCTACGACATCTATATCGACCTCCTCTGCATGCTTGGGCGCAAGGTACTTGAGCGATGGTCTGGCAGGGAGCTCGGCGGTGTCATGGGCCAGGTCCGTGAATTACAGGCAGTCATTGATGCCCTTAACGCCACCAGTGCCGACGCCGCCGAGCAGGTTATTGATGCGGGTTTCGGGGTTATGCGTTACGCCTACGGCCTGGTCGAAAACCCGTTTCTGGAAGAAACCCTCGAGAATTTCAGACCGGCCATCAGCCGCACCTATTTTGTGGCGCTGGAACACTTCCGGGAAGAAATCGGTGAAACTGCTACCTTCTTTCGGCAACTGGCGGATGCCGCCGTCAACGACGACACTGATCGGCTGCAAGCCGTTATCCAGGCCTTTGGGGAGCACCAGCGGCAGCAGGTGTTGACGATCCTCCGGCAGGAAGCGAGCGCCTGATATGCGTCTGAAGTCCATCAAACTGTCCGGCTTCAAATCGTTCGTAGATCCCACCACGGTTCCGTTCCCCTCCAACATGACGGCCGTGGTCGGCCCCAATGGGTGCGGCAAGTCAAACATCATCGATGCGGTGCGTTGGGTCATGGGCGAGAGCTCCGCCAAGTACCTGCGCGGCGAATCCATGACAGACGTTATTTTCAATGGTTCCAGTGCAAGAAAGCCTGTGGGACAGGCCTCTATCGAACTGGTGTTTGATAACAGCGATGGTTCCGCGCCCGGTGAATTCGTGAAATTCAACGAAATCTCCGTTCGCCGCCGCGTTTCCCGGGAAGGGCAGTCCGAATATTTCCTGAATGGCTCCAAGTGCCGGCGTCGCGACATTACAGACCTGTTCCTCGGCACCGGTCTCGGCCCGCGGAGCTATGCCATCATTGAACAGGGCATGATTTCCCGGCTGATTGAGGCCAAACCGGAAGAGCTTCGGATCTATATTGAAGAAGCGGCCGGCATTTCAAAATACAAGGAGCGGCGCCGGGAAACGGAGAACCGTATCCGCCGGACCCAGGAAAACCTGGAGCGTCTGACCGATTTGAGGGAAGAGCTGGGCCGCCAACTGCAACACCTGGAGCGTCAGGCAGCCGCAGCCGAGAAGTACAAGGCCTACAAGCAGGAAGAGCGCCAGAAAAAAGCCGAACTGACGGTGCTGCGCTGGCAATCCCTCGACAATGACTTGCAAGCCTGGCGAGGCAAGATCCGGGATACCGAGCTCGAGCTTGAGAAATACCTCACCGAGCGGGTCAGCCTGGAGACCTCCCTGGAATCCCTGCGCGACAATCACCAGGAACGGACCGAGCATTTCAACCGGGCACAGGCACGCTATTACGAAGCCGGGGCCGATATCGCCCGTATTGAGCAGAGCCTCGAACACCAGCGTGAACGCAGCCGGCAAATGGCGGCGGAGCTGGACCAGGCCATGGCGAACCAGAGAGAACTGGCCCGCGAGCTGGAGCAGGATGAGGACAAGCTTGCGGGAATCCAGGAAGAACTCGACATGATGGAGCCGGAGCAGGAAGCGCTGGCAATTCGCTCCGAGGAGTCTGGTGAGAAGTTGCAGCAGGCCGAAGACGCAATGAGTGACTGGCAGCACCAGTGGGAAGACTTCAGTGCCCGTTCATCGGACGCGCGGCGCCAGGCAGAGCTGGCCCAGTCCAGAATCCGCTCGCTTGAGGATGCCATTGAGCAACTGCTGGCCCGCCAACGCAAGCTTCAGGACGAACAGGAATTGCTGGAAGGTCAGATGGACCGCGCCGAGCTCGAAGAGCTGCTGGAACAGCAGGAAACGCTGGAGCTGAAGCGCGAAGAGGCGGCCGAACGGATTGCTTCAGTTCAGGACGAGCTCTACGAAGCCCGGCAGCAACAGCGTGATGCCGAGCAGGCGCTCTCTGAAGAACGCCAACGGGTGCAGAGCCTTCGTGCGTCCCTGGAGTCCCAGCAATCCCTTCTGGATGAGCAGATGGGGGCCGGGGATGATGTTCTGCAATCCTGGCTGTCACAGAACGCCCTCAGCGATATGCCCCGGGTGGCCAGCCAGCTTCAGATTACCGATGGCTGGGAGTTTGCTGTCGAACAGGTTATCGGGCGTTTTACCCAGGGTCTCTGCCTTCCCGATATTGATCAGCTCTCATCCGCCATGAAAGAAGCGCCAAAGGGCTTGGCGCTGGTGGAGGCAGAAGCCACAGATGGCAGTGAGCGTTCCGGGTTGGCGGCCAAGGTATCCGGCGTGCCGGGAATCGCCTCGCTGCTTCGCGGCATTGATACCGTGGAAACCGTCTCTGACGCCATGGGTATGCGATCGGGGCTTCGGGACGGTCAAAGCCTGATGACACCCCAGGGCGTCTGGATATCCCGGGAGTGGGTCCTGATGCCGGACTCTGACGCCGGCCAGGTCGGGGTGATTGAGCGGCAGAAGAAGGTGACCGAACTGACCGCGCAACTGGCCGAGGCGGAGGAGTCGCTGGAGGCGGCTACCGAACGGCTGGAAGAGCTCCAGGAACGGGCAGAGCGTTCGGAAGCAGCCCGGGATGAGGCCCAGACCCGTCTGAGCGAGGCAGATCGTGAACTGAGCACCCTGGCGTCCAGGGTCAGCGGCCTACGAGCACGTGCCGAGCAGATTGATGCCCGTCTGCAGCGAATCCGGGACGATATCCAGGACGTGTCCGAAAACCTCGAGGGCCAGAAAGAGAGTCTTCAGGATGCCCGGGAAGACTGGCAACTGGCGCTGGCTTCCACCGAAGACAGCGATGAAGAGAAAGAGCGGTTGCTTGAGCAGCGCGATACCTTGCGCGAAAGCCTGGATCGGCTTCGCCAGGAGGCCCGGCACGACCGCGACCACGCGCATCAGCTGCAGCTCCAGCTGCAGACCCTGCACAGTCAACGTGACGGCCTCAGGCAGACGATTGATCGGATGCAGTTGCAGAAGGAGCGTATCGACGAGCGCCTGGAGATTCTGAGGGAGTCCCGGGAAAGCGCCGAAGAGCCCATCGAAGACCTGCAGATGCAGCTCGAAGGGCTGCTGGACCGGCGATTGGCGGAAGAGGAAAAGCTGGGCGCTGCTCGCGACGCGCTGGAAGAGATTGATCGGGAAGTGCGGGAAAAGGAACAGGGCAGAAGCGGAACCGATCATCGCATTCAGGAAGTCCGGTCCCGACTCGAAAAACTGAAAATGGAGTCCCAGGCCCTGGAAATCCGTTCCGGGAACCATGTCGATCAGCTCAAGGAGCTGGACGTAAAACTTCAGGATATCCTCGCCCAGTTGCCCGAGGGTGCGAATGAAAAAGACTGGGCAGACGAACTGGAGCGAATCGGCAACCGAATTCAGCGCCTGGGCGCGATTAACCTGGCGGCCATCGAGGAATATCAGGTTCAGAGTGAGCGCAAGACCTACCTGGATTCCCAGCATGAAGACCTGATGGAAGCCCTGGAAACACTGGACAACGCCATACGGAAGATTGACCGGGAAACCCGGCAACGCTTCAAGGAAACCTTTGACCAGGTGAACGGCGGTCTGCAGGCGCTGTTCCCGAAGGTTTTCGGAGGCGGTAACGCCTATCTGGAGCTAACCGGCGAGGATCTTCTTGAAACCGGCGTTGCGATCATGGCCAGGCCGCCCGGCAAGAAGAACAGCACCATCCACCTGTTGTCAGGTGGTGAAAAGGCCCTCACGGCTATCGCCCTGGTTTTTTCGATTTTCCAGCTGAACCCGGCACCCTTCTGTATGCTGGATGAGGTAGATGCGCCGCTGGATGATGCCAACGTGGGTCGCTATGCCAACATGGTCAAGGAAATGTCGAAACAGGTTCAGTTCATCTACATTACCCACAACAAGATTGCCATGGAGATGGCGGATCAGTTGATGGGGGTAACCATGCATGAACCGGGTTGCTCGCGCCTGGTGTCGGTGGACGTGGACGAGGCTGCGGCGCTGGCGGAGGCTTGAGGCTGGTCAGAAATCGGGCAACCATGACAAAAACGCCATCTGGCCCGGGTGTGCGTTGTATTCATTACGGGCTTTTCTTAGAGTAGCAACGTTACGGGATCTGCAAACAGGACAGCAGCACTATGTCACTTAGGGAATGGTTAATTGCCATCGGTACCCTGGTTATTATCGGCATTGTCATTGATGGCGTGCGCCGCATGCGGCGTGCCCGGAAGGAATCCATGGCAATCTCATCGGGCATGGGCGCCGATGAGCTCGAGGATTCGCCACTCGATGACGAGTACAACCCGGAGTTGCCCAACGGCGGCGCACGAACCATCTCCCGCGACACACTCGAAGAACGTGGCTATGTAAAGCGTGAAAAGCCCAGCCGATTTGGTTCTCCGAAACCCAAACCGACCCGCCCGGTAACAGCTGCTGCCAGGGAAGAACATCGGGAGTCGCCAGAACCGGATCTGCATCCGGAGCCGGAAAGCGAGCCGGCTGCCGGGTATCACGATGAACCCGTTGAGTCGGATCCCGATTTCAGGTTGTCCAGTCATGAGCCCGAAGAAACCGAGCTCGAATCAGGTTGGGGGGCCATCGAAGATGAGGCGGAAGCAGTCCCGCCTACGGTAACAACCGAAGTAGAGGAAGATACGGCACGGCGTGAACCTTCCCGAGCGGTCAGTGGTCAGCCGCTGGCAGGTGCGAATCGCCCTGAGGCCCGGGAAGTGATTGTGATCAATGTCCTGGCCAAGAGCGGTGAAGACTTCAAGGGGGTGGCCCTGAAGAAGTTGTTCGAAGCCTGTGGTCTGGAGCATGGTGATATGGACATTTATCACCGGCACGAGGAGTCCGATACCACCAGCCCGGTCCAGTTCAGTGTTGCCAATGCCGTGGAACCCGGCACGTTCAAGCCGGGCGATATGCCGACCCTGGCCACGCCCGGTATCAGTTTCTTCATGAGTATGCCCGGGCCCACCAATGCGCTGCAGGCGTTTGACTTCATGCTTGAGACAGCCCAGGCCGTGGTTCGTAACCTTGGCGGCGAGCTTAAGGATGAGCGCCGGAGCGTGATGACCCCTCAGACAATCGAGCACTGCCGCCAGAGGATTCGGGAGTTCGAGCGCAAGCAACGTTCCCAGCGAGTCTGAAACCAGGCGGTAAAAGAAGGCCAGATGCCCGGTTTGTTCCGGGCATTTTTTTGAGAGACGAGAGTGCCAGTCCATGAGCAAAGCCACGCCCGACATCATTCAGCGTGTTGAAGAACTCCGTTCGGCGATTGATGACCATAACTACCGCTATTACGTGCTGGATGACCCGCGTGTTCCCGATGCGGAATACGACCGGTTGTTCCGGGAATTGCAGGGCCTGGAAACCGATTATCCGGAGTTGGCTTCGGACACGTCGCCCACGCGGCGGGTTGGCAGCGCCGCGGAAACCAGCTTTGAGGAGGTAGTGCACAGGCTGCCCATGCTGTCGCTGGATAATGCGTTCAGCGAGGACGAACTTCGTGACTTTGACCGGCGGGTAAAAGATCGGCTCGGTATCACTGAGGACGTGGAGTATGTCTGTGAACCGAAGCTGGACGGGCTGGCGGTGAGCCTGCACTACGAGAATGGCGCCCTGACGACCGCCGCCACCCGGGGGGATGGCTATTCCGGGGAGGACATAACCGCCAATATCCGAACCATTCCCTCGGTGCCGCTGAAGCTCCGTGGCGACGACGTGCCCGATCTGGTGGAGGTCCGCGGCGAAGTCTACATGCCGAAGGACGGTTTCGAGCAGCTTAATCGCCGCCTGGCGGAGCGTGGCGAGAAGACCTTCGTTAATCCCCGTAATGCGGCGGCCGGCAGCCTCCGGCAGAAAAAATCGACAGTAACCGCCAGACGCCCTCTCGAAATGTGCGCCTACAGCGTTGCGGTAACCGACGAAAGCCTCTTGCCGGATACCCAGTGGGAGGGGCTCAAGAGAGTCCAGAGCTGGGGTTTCCGTATTAATCCCGAGATGCGCAAGGCCAAGGGCGCGGAGGAATGCCTCGAAGCCTACAGCGCGCTGATGGACAAACGGGACGGACTCCCCTACGAAATCGACGGTATCGTCTTCAAGGTGAACCGGCTTGACCAGCAAAAGGCCCTGGGTTTTGTATCCCGGGCCCCTCGTTGGGCGATTGCCCAGAAGTTTCCGGCTCAGGAGGAACTCACGGTTATCGAGGACGTGGAATTCCAGGTCGGTCGTACTGGCGCGGTTACCCCGGTTGCGAGGTTAAAACCCGTGTTCGTGGGCGGTGTAACGGTGAGCAACGCCACCCTCCATAACATGGACGAAATTCGCCGACTGGATGTTCATATCGGCGATACCGTGTTCATTCGCCGCGCCGGAGATGTGATTCCGCAGGTAGTCAAAGTGGTGGCCGAAAAACGCCCCTCAGGCGCCCGGGAAGTAGAATTGCCCCGACAGTGCCCGGTGTGCGACTCGGATGTTATCCAGATCGAAGGTGAAGCCGTTGCCCGCTGCTCTGGGGGCCTGTTCTGCCCCGCGCAGCGAAAGGAAGCCATTCGCCACTATGCCTCCCGCAAAGCCCTCGATATTGAGGGCCTTGGAGACAAGTGGATAGATATCATGGTGGATCAGGGCATGGTGGAAACCGTTGCCGATCTGTATCGCCTGACCACCGACGACCTGGTGAAACTTGAGCGAATGGGAGAAAAGTCGGCGGCCAATCTGGTGGCTGCCATTGATCGGGCCAGAAACCCCGTGCTCTGGCGGTTCCTTTATGCCCTTGGCATCCGGGAGGTGGGGGAGGCCACCGCTAAAGCCCTGGCGGGCCACTTCGGAACTCTGGAGGCCATTGCTGCAGCGGATGAAGAGAGCCTTCAAACGGTTCCGGATGTCGGGCCGATCGTTGCGGGTCATATCTGTAGCTTTTTCGAGCAGACCCACAATCGCGAAACCCTGGATGCCCTGCGTGAAGCCGGTGTGAGGTGGCAGGAAGAGGAAGTCCGGGAGGGAGAGAAGCCTCTGAAAGGCCAGACCTGGGTGCTGACCGGTACGCTTTCCGGAATGACACGGGACGAAGCCAAAGAGAAGCTGGAATCCCTTGGAGCCAAGGTGGCCGGAAGCGTTTCTAAAAAGACGGCCTGCGTGGTGGCTGGCGAGGCCGCCGGTTCCAAACTGGCCAAGGCTGAACAGTTAGAGGTACCTGTTCTTGATGAAGCCGGGCTGGTGGCGTTGCTGGAAGAGCACGGCCAGGGCGCGGGCTAACCGAATCTGAGAACTCGCGCAGATCCCCTGCGTATCAAATTGGCTACCATGGCGTTGTTCTGTAACGGTGTGTAAACCGCCCGGTGTTCATGTTTCATCCGGGCGGTCGCTACCATAACAACAACGATAGAAACGGATTTTTTCATGGGCGCCGATTTTCACTCCCGCATTCATCCTGTTCGCCAACTTGCCGTTCTGGCCCTGCTTTCACTGGGGCTTGCTGCGTGCAAGACGGAAAAGGATCCCGACCAGCCCACAATCCTTGGCGTACCCCCAGTGTTCGCCTATCTCGGTGTTGAATACTCCTACAACTTCGGGGCCTACGGTGGCGAAGATATCCTTGATTATTCCCTGACCAATGCGCCGTCCTGGCTGGCGCTCGAGGACACCAGTAACAAGGCTCGCCAGGGCATCATTATGCGCGGTGTCCCCGGTCTCACCGGCGGTAGTCGAGGAGAGGCGGACCTGGGCAAGACCGAAGGCATCAATCTGGTAACAACCGACGGCCGCATGGCCGGCGCCCAGCCGTTCGATATTGACGTGAAATACAATGTAATGTCTCTGGATGCAGAGCCGTTTACGGAAGGTGAAAGCCCGGAAATCCCTGCCAGTAACCGCGAACAATGCACCTTGCCCGATCTTGAAACCGAGGGTGAGCACAGCGTTACCATTAATCTCTACAACGATGACGGCTCCGTATCCGGTACCAGGGAGCTGACACTTCCGACGCGCCGCGTCTTCGTCAAGGTTACCCTGGATCAACCGTCGGTAACCCAGGTAGCGGTAGCTTTTGAGCTTTTGTCTGACTATGACGCATCCAGTTGCGACGTCGGATTCTCGCCTCCACACCAGAACTGCGATCACAGTGCCTCCAATGCGGGAGATGCGATCCTCGGCACGGACATTGTCGGGTTGGGCAGCAACAGTTCATTGCCTCGCGATGAGACGGGGGAAAGCGAGCTGGGCTATATCGACTATGAGCTTGACGAACAGGGCTTCTATACGCGCGGCGTGATCACACTTGAGCCGGGTATTACCGAGTGTTATCTGCCATTGGAGGTGGTCGAGGACAGCTTTGCCGAGCCCGTCGAGTCCCTTCGCCTGGCACTGACAGAAGTGCGATCCGGTCTGGCCGGTCTTGGCAGCGGTAACGGTGGTGTCGTTACCAATTTGTCCATTCAGGACAACGAGCCGGTTCTGTCGCTGGAAACTGTAAACGGTGGCGGCAGGGATACGCTGAACGTGGGTGCTGTGCGCGAATACGTCGCGAGACTCTCTGGAGACAGAGACCGGGATATTTTTGCGAAGCTGAGCCACACCGAAGACTCCACCGCACGTCTCGAATCCGAGTTCGTTATCGAGCGACTGGAAGACGGAAACTGGGTTGAGAATGACGAACTGATTTTTCCAGAAGGGACCGATGAAGTGCCTTTCCGGATTCGGGTACCGGAGGCTGGCTATGCCAACCCGGCCTTCAGTGACCGGTTTATCCTGCTGGGCCTCAACGAGAACTTCCAGGCCGGTCGAGAGGATTATGCCCGGGCGGAGGCTGAAAACCTGATCCGGGTCAGCCTCAACGAGCTGACGTCTCCGCTTGCTCTGAACCCTGGCGACGGCTTTGTGGCCACAGACATCTCGATGGGCCATGACGGCAGGCTGTTCGTTGCCGGCTACGACACCCAGGATAACGACCGGGTGCTGGTGCGGATTTTTGACCAACGAGGCACTCAGTTGCAGCAGGTTGACATATCCTCTGCGAGCGACAGCCTGAGCGCTCCGGATCCGGTCATAAACGTGGTGCAGCGGAAGGTGACCGAGGGTGGGACCAAGGTAGACCGGTTCGAATTTGTCGTGGCCTACAGCACCGATCAGTCGGTGGCGGGAACGTCCGGTCTGGGCCGCCTGGATTCAGTGACATCGCTTTACTGGTTTGATTCCGCCACCAACGGTGGCGAATACGTTCCCACCTGGACCATCGGGACCGGAACGGATGCTGATGATCAGGTTCGCTGGGCCGGAATCAACCGTGACACCGGCTATGTCATCCTGGCCGGGGAAACGGAAGGTGTGTTTGATCAGCAGCAGGGATCGGGCGGCAGGGACAGCTTCCTGCAGCGAATTGATACTGAACTGGACGGCAACACGCAGCAGCCTGCGGTTGCCTGGACCCGCCAGGCCGGCTCAGCAGCCGATGACCGTGTTGCCGGCGGCAGCACAGAATCTGTGAACCCCGGGTTGTTTGGTTCGGCCGCGGGATCTGTGGAAGGCGCTTCAGTCATCGGCGGCATTGATGCCTTCTTCTTTAACGCCTCCAGTGCCACCAGCGAACTTGATGTCAAACAGGTTGGCACCACTGGCGATGAACCGGTTTCCAACGGACTGTATACCGGTAGCACGCTCTGGCTGATTGGTGCCAGTGATGGATCCTATTCTGTGCTGGAGCAGGACGAGGAAGACCCCGTTCTGGAGAGGGAGGCGCTTTCCAGTGCTGCCGGGTTCCTGCTGGGATATTCAGCCGCCGGGAATGTCAGTCGGGCCTTCACCCTGAATGACGAAGGCGATCAGTCCAGCGAGGCATTTCTTGGGTTGGCTGATTTCGATGGCGACATGGTTGTGGCTGGTACCACGAACGGCGACTTCGCCAGCGGCGGTGTGGTGTCCGGAATGGAGCAGGGCATCGCTGCCCGGGTATCGCTGGTTCCAGAACCCGAGACGGAAGAGGAAGAGTCGGAATTCAGAAACAACTGGCGATACCAGCTTGCAGCGGATGACTCTGCGATCTTGGATCTGGAAAACTACCGGGATGACGAAATACCGGCATTAACCCGAATAGGCAACAACTGGTATGTGCTTCTCTTCAGTCCAGAGGGAGAACTGTTGACGCCTCTGAATTAGGGAACGTGGGGGCTACACCGTTCCCTGATGGCGGCCTGAGCTGGCGTAGAGTCGCAGGTAGTCCGTGCTGGTAACAATTCCGGAGGCGGCGCCTTTCGCATCTACCACCAGGGCGGCATTGAGCTGGTGGGCCAGCATAAGTCTGGCAAGCTGGTGGGCATCGGTCTCGGGTGAGGCTGTCAGGAAGGCGGGCAACTCGATGTGAACCAGGCTCTGGCTCATGGCATCGGCTTCATTCTCGTGAAGCCAGCCCAGGAGCCAACGCAGGTCGACAAGGCCGGCAACGTTGTTGTCCGCCATGATCACAAGGTGGTGCACCTGGTGCTCGTCCATGACGGTTAAAGCCTCAGAAATCGTTGCAGACGCCGGAACGGAATACAGGGTTTGAGACGAGATGCTGGATACCGGCAGATACGGGCGGTCTTCACGGCGCTCGCCAGCGGCCGCCGCGCCGTATTCCTCCAGTGCTTTGTAGCGACCGGCATTGGCGGCCTGCTGGAACTCGGCGTCCGTTGCCTCACTTCGGCCAGGATTGATGCTCTGGGTTTCTGCCAGCTCTGTAACATCACCCACGGGCCTTGCCCGGAATGTTTCCGGTAGCCGGGTTCCGACCGGGCGGCCGGGTTCGCTGACAAAAATGGACATGGGTTCTCTCCGTGACTATGCCACCATTTCGATGGTTATCGGCAGTCTGACCGGAAACTTCAGCTGGAGTTTATTACGAAACCACCACATTCGTCTGATAGAGGCGTCGGGTTTCAAGGCGTTTGGCCAGGTTCGCGGGAAGGCAGGGAGGTTGTCCGGTGAGCAAGTCAGCCAGATATTCGGCCAGGAGCGGTGCGTAGGTCAGTCCTTTGCTGCCAAGGCCAGTAAGGAGGTAAAGGCTATCGAGATCGCCGCTCTCGCCGTCGAAAACGGGTCCGGCCACCGGCTGGTAGTCATGGGTGGTGCATCGGAAGGCAACCCGGCCACTGAGTTCCTCCCCGCGAAGCGCATCGCTTTCATCGGAAAACACCGCAGGCAGCATCGAGCCGAGTTCGTCGATGTTCTCGTTATGACTTTCCACGGTGGGCAATGGGTTGTTATCACGTAGATCGAAGGTTGCGCCGGTTACGGCAAACTCGCCCAGTGCAGGGTTCAAATACCGGTTACCACAGATAACGGCCGTTGGGCCTCTGAGAGCTGTCGCTGGCAGGTGGCTAACCTGGCCACGAATGGCTTTCAACCGGAAACGACCCTTTGTCGGGATAAGCTCCGGGCTGAGATGGCCCGAGCAGATGACCACCCGGTCAGCGGTGATCGATCTGTTGTTTTCCGTCGAAATGCTCCATGTGCCGTCCGAACGCCGAAGATTGTTGACCTCGCTATGGAACACCGTGGATATCAGCGGGTGGTTCGCCAGTTCCTTGCAAAGGTTTGCGGGTTCGAGCCAGCCACTGCCGGGGAACCAGAGCCCGCCCGATTCCGTTGGCACGCCTGTCAGGGCGCTGGCCTGTTCCCGGGTCACCGGGTAAAAGATACTCCGGGGGTAGTCGTTCCTTTGGAGAAACCTCCGCTGCCGGTCCGCTTCCTGGGAGTTGTGGGCCAGCTGTAGCAGGCCGGTCGGATGCCAGTGCTGGTCGCGCCAGTTGTGGTAGAAACGCTGCGCGAACGAGAGTGCTGTGAGCGCCAGCTCGGTCTGGTCGTTGAACTCTACGCCCAGCTTCACATACAGGGCGCCCTGGGCGTTGCCGGACGCCGCTGCACCCGGGCCATGGGCGTCGATCAGTGTTACCGGGTAGCCCCGGTCTGCCAGGTTTCTTGCCAGTGCGCAGCCGGCAACACCTGCGCCGATTATTGCGATCGATTCCTGTTGTTCCGTGGGAGCCGTTTTGATGGGTGCCGGGTTCTCCGCGACAAGAACGCCTTTCAGCATATCCCGTTTGCGACCGTATCCGGCGGTTTTTTCCATCCGGAATCCGGCCCCCATCAAGGCCCGACGAATCCGGCCAACGGAGGTAAAGGTCGCCAGAGTTGTACCCGGCCTGCTGTGTGCACGGATCTTGTTGATGATGTTTTCCAGCCACATATCCGGGTTGCGGGACGGAGCGAACCCGTCCAGAAACCAGGCGTCGGCTTGAAAATCCAGGGATTGCCAGGCGTCGTTAATGTCGCCGAAAAATAGCGTCAGTCGAACCTGCCCCCCGGCCAGGACCAGCCTGTGTACCCCACGCACCAGGGGTGGGTAATGCAGAAGCAGTTCGTCGGCCAGCGCAGCCAGTTCGGGCCACTGTGCCAGGGCCCGGGCCAGGTCCTCGTGGGTGAGGGGGAAACGTTCAACGGAAACGAAGTGCAGCGTCGCCGCATGGGCCGGAGCGTGTCGCTGCCAGGCTTGCCAGGCGGCGAGAAAGTTCAGGCCGGTTCCAAAGCCGTTTTCGGCAATAACGAAATTGCCGCCTTCGGGAATCTGTGCGAAACGTTCGGGCAACTGGTTGTGTTGCAGGAAAACGTAGCGTGTTTCCTCGAGACCATTGTCGCGGCTGAAATAGACATCGCCGAACCGGATGGACTCCGGGACGCCGTCGTGCCAAGCCAGTTCAGCGGGCTCTATTCCGGGCGGCAGGGGAGCACGGTCCACGGTGTCAGCCTTCGGGGTCGACCACGGTGACGGTTTCGATGATCACAGGTTCAACCGGCACATCGGCCATCCCCTGTTTCCGGGTGGTCTGTTTGCGGGCAATGGCATCGACAACGCCCATGCCCTCGGTCACCTTGCCAAAAACCGCATAACCCGGGCCGCGAACTCCGGCGTTCAGGAACCCGTTGTCGGAAAGGTTGATAAAGAACTGGGACGTGGCGGAATCAGGCGCACTGGTGCGAGCCATCGCAATGGTTCCACGAAGGTTCGGCAGTGTCTCTTTCGCTTCATTGCGGATAGGGGCCCGAGTGGACTTGCGGGAGAGATCCCGGGTGAAACCGCCGCCCTGGATCATGAACCCGGGTATAACCCGATGGAAGATGGTGCCGTCGAAAAAACCGTCTTCGGCGTACTGCAGGAAATTGTCGACCGTTTCGGGCGCAACATCCGGGCGAAGCTGAAGCTCGATAGCGCCTTCACTGGTCACCATGCGGACCTTCGGAAGAGGATCACTGGCCAGTTGCTCATTGGTTTGCGCCTGCACCGCGGCAGTCGGCATGAGCAGGGCGAGTGCCATAAGCAATACGGGTGTCACAGTTTTCAGGGGCTTTACCATGTTTGTCATTTGCAGCCGTTCTCCGTGTTATTAGCAGGTGTGTTTCCTGCGACAATTCGGCGAATTCTGTTATCAGGTGCCAGATCTTACCAGATGGTGATGGTAAAACGGGCACTGCATCCACGCACATTGTTGTGTGATCGGCTAACCTTCCCGATATCGGAAGTCATGGATCACACTGGCCGGGCCGGGTTGTACGGTTTTCACTGTTTAAAAGGAGACACTGGGTGAGAATCCGTCAGGGATTTGAAGAGAAATCACGCCTCGGGCGATTGCTTATCAATCGTGGGTATCTGTCTGAGGGGCAGGTTAACGAAGGCCTCAGGCTTCAGCGCGAATCGGGACAGCGCCTGGGTGAGGTATTTATCCAGGCGGGCTGGATCAGCGAGAAGGAGCTGCACCGTGTCCTCAAGCACCAGTCCCGCTATCGCAACGCTGCCGCCCTGGTAACAGCGGTCACGCTGCCATTCCAGCCCCTGGTAACCTTTGCGGCCAGCAATTCGGCCGAGGCGTCACAGGCAATACTGGAAGCCGGCGAACTTTATGACAGAGGCAATCTTGCCCCCATGAGCGAAGCCGAGCTGGCGGCGATTTCCGGTCAGGGCGATCCGACCTTGCTGCAGCGCATTGGTATTGTCAGCAAGATGGCGGAGAACCCCGCAGGAAATGGGGAGCAGGGCTCCGAGGCATCCGCAGATGTTATTGAAGGTCTCAAGCTTTCCGCCAATATCTTCGTGCCGGTTCTGAACTTCCTGGATTCAGATCTCAGCATTTCCGGTGTGCATTATCGTGAAGGGGAGCCACGTTATCGGGTAAGAGAAGATGGCGCCCTGATGCTGGCGTTCCCTGAGCGCATCGAGGAAATTCGGATGGACAATATACGGGTTACGGGAGGCCAGGGAGCTTCAATGGGCAACGTGAGCATTCACGACATCCGGTTTCATCCCGACTCCCAGATGACCATCTACACCCGATGAAGTGGAAAGCATGGCTCGGCAGAGCCATGCGTCCGGGCTCAGGCGCTGGCGAGCACCGTGCTGCTTGATACCGTGGTCTGCTGACCCTGTGCACCGTACAGCTTTTGCTGGCCGGTGGCGCCGCGGAAAATATCTGTGAGCCTCGACAAACGCTTTTGCAAGTGGCTGATTACGCGACCGTTGGTCTGGTTCAGCGTCTGACAGGTTCGCAGCTTCTGGTCCGCTTCCTGCCAGAGTTCGAAGAGATCCGAGAATCCGGCGCTGCGAATAAAGCGGGAAGGCTCGCCACTTTCGGGGCGATATCCCATTTGTACGAGCGTTCGGATTTTCTGTTTGGCGCGTTCGCGGACTGCACCGAGGAGATCGTTCTTCTCTCTGGTCAGGGCGTCCAGCTGGCGGAGGTCGGAATTCGCAAGGCAGGTCTTTTCCTTGCCGAGAACGTCAGCCAGTGTTTCAAGCTGGCTGATATCCTGGGAAAGAAGGGTCTTCAAATCATCAATTGCGGCCATGGTCTACTCACCCGAAAATGCTTTCATCCATCTCAAGCATTTTCTGGGCCAGCTTCTCGGCGTCAATCTTGTACGTGCCATTTTCGAGGGCGGAACGGATCTGCTCGATGCGGTCGTCATCCATTTCCGGATAATCGCCCAGCTTTTGTTCGAGCTGCTTCAGATTCTTTGCCTGATTGCTCAGGCTGACGTTCTCACCACGGGCCCCCTGGGCCTGTGTCTTCGCCTGTTCGTTGGATGCCGGCTGGGTATTCTGTGCGCCGGAGCTTTTGTCGGCCGTGGTTCTCTGGGTGTTGACCTGGCCGGGGCCAATTCCATTTAAGTCAACTGACATATCTGTACCTGCTTGCCTGTCGCGCCACGAATGCGGCGCTTACTCGAGTTTATGTCTTCTTAACGGCGGCGCCGCGAAAACCTTTAGTACTTTTAGCACTTTTTTTCATCTGCTTTTACGACCGGTTTTGCGGCATTCACTTGCCGCTCCGGCAAGCCTCTGCCGCACGCGGCTCACATCGGAATCTCCACGTGGCCCGGCGCGACAACGCTGGCTCTTATCGTGCGCGATGAGCGCAGATTCTCAACCAGAACCTGTTCGCCAACGCTGGCGCTTGCCAGGGCTTTGCCCCGGGAACGTACTGAAAATCCGCCGGTTTTGGCGGTGATGATAACATGATCGCCTCGTTCGACCGCATTCGGGGCCGAAAGCATGTCTGGTGTAACGAGCGATCCGGCATTCACTGCGCGCCGCACTTCCATGCCAATCGCCTGCTTCGAGTCGGTAATCACGCCACGTCTGGATGAATTGATTTCAACAGACTGCTTCGCAAGCAGCCCTTCGGTTATTCGCTCTCCACGTGTGAGTGGCCTCGCTGCCACCAGGGCTGGCCCATGGATAGAAACTGAAGCGGTAACAAACATTCGCCATGGGCGGGTTCCTTCGCAGGCTACCTGCAACGACGGGCTGGTGCTTTTCCATGGATCCCCGCTGAACTCTACACTCAAAGGCTTTTCGCACTCGGCGAGAGCGAGGCGGCTGTCGATGGAACCGGGTTCGAAGGAAACGGTGTAGCCATGCTCGGCCTGTTCAGACGCAAAGCTGTCCAGAAACGCCAGGGTTGCTTTCTGAATCTGTTCAGCTGTCGTTCCAGCAAGGAGCGGCGTGCTCAGGCCAGACATTAGCAGTAGTAGGGCGAAATTCGTGATGCGCATACGTATCAGTTTGTCCTATGCTGTCAACAACAGGGCAGAAAAGCCCGAATCAGGCTAAGGATTCGGTAAAAGTGGCCGTTAAATGGGCTGACCCACCCCTGATATGACGGGTTTCCGTCGATCAGGCTATTATTCAGTGAACAGCAAGATATATGCCGTTGTAATTCCGGCAAGCCAGGAGAATCGAAATGGCAGGGGTTTTGGACAGTGTCAACCAGCGCACTCAGATGGTCGGAAAGAACCGCCTAGAGCTGCTTCTTTTCCGTCTCAGGGGGCGTCAGATCTACGGGATCAACGTGTTCAAGGTGAAAGAGGTTCTGCAGTGTCCGAAGCTGTTCTCCCTGCCCAACAGCCGGCCGGTTGTTCGAGGCGTAGCCCATAGCCGGGGTGAGACTATCCCCATTATCGATCTGAGCATGGCAATCGGTCTGCCCGGTATCCCGCAAGAAGAGCTCTCCACCAGCTTCGTCATCATCACTGAATACAATCGCAAAACGCAGGGTTTCCTGGTGAGCGGTGTCGAGCGAATCATGAACATGAACTGGGAAGAAATCCTGCCTCCACCCAAAGGGGCCGGCAAGGATGTCTATCTTACCGCTGTCACGAAAATTGATGATAAGCTTATCGAAATCATTGATGTAGAGAAGATTCTTTCAGAAGTTTCTCCGCTTGGGGAGGACGTAACCGAAGCCGTTCTGAGTAAGAGCGCGGATAGGGTACCGGGGCATCTGCCCGTGCTGGTGGTCGATGATTCATCCGTGGCCCGGCGCCAGATACAGCGGTGTCTCACCGCAATTGGCATGGAAGTGGTGCTGAAAAACGACGGCAAGCAGGCTATTGAACATCTGAAGGAAATCACTGCGGATGGTTCCCGGGCCAAGGATCACTTCTCCCTGATCATCTCGGACGTGGAGATGCCTGAAATGGATGGCTACACCCTCGTCACCAAGGTGAAAGAGGACCCGGCGCTTTCGGATATGTTTGTTATGCTTCACACCTCACTCAGCGGTGTGTTCAACCAGGCCATGGTAAAGAAGGTCGGGGCCGACGACTTTATGGCAAAGTTCAGTCCGGACGAGCTGGCAGAGCGGGTGATGGAAATCATCGACCAGGGTTGATGGAGCCGCTCAAAGATTCACTCAGAACAGAGACCCAATGAAAGCGGAAATAACGCCACAGGAATATGAAGCCTTCAAATCGTTCCTGCAGGATGCCTGTGGGATTTTACTGGGCGATAATAAACAGTACCTGGTCAAAAGCCGGTTGCGCAGGATTCTTGAAGAGAACAGCCTGAATACCCTGGGTGAACTGCTCGAGCGCCTTAAGCGCCCCGGGCGGGGCGGTCTGAAAGAGACTGTCATCGATGCGATGACAACCAATGAAACCCTGTGGTTCCGTGACAATCACCCTTTCCGGATTCTTCAGGAGAAACTGCTTCCCGAATTCGCAGAGCGCAACTCGATGCAGCCTTTGCGTATCTGGTCTGCGGCCTGCTCAACCGGCCAGGAGCCGTATTCGATTGCCATGATCGTCGAGGAGTTTCGGCGGTCGAGGCCCGGGAAGCTCCGGGATGTAAAGATCACCGCGACGGATATCTCCAAAAGCGTTCTTGATGTGGCTCGCAAGGGCGAGTATGAAATGCTTGCCATTGGTCGGGGGCTCTCGCCAGAGCGCCAGAAGCAGTTTTTCACGCCGTCCCTGAACGGTGGCTGGCAGATCAAACCCCAGATCAAGAGCATGGTGGAGTTCAAGGAGTTGAACCTGCTTGAGCGTTATATGCTGGGCAAGTTCGATATTGTGATGTGCCGGAACGTTCTGATCTATTTTTCGGCGGACCTGAAAAAAGACATTCTCACCCGGATGCACGCCACCCTGAACCCGGGCGGCTACCTGGTTCTTGGTGCCTCGGAATCGCTCAACGGCTTGCCCCATCTCTACGAGATGGTGCAGTGCCACCCCGGAATCATCTACAGGAAAAAATAATCCATGCCCCTCAATGTCTGGGTCCTGGTTGCCGCTCAGGCGCTGGCCATGTGCACAGCGCCTTTTATCGTTTTTATAGGCAGCATTCAGGGCAGAATGCTTGCCCCGGCGCCCGAGTACGCAACACTTCCCGTCGGGCTGGTGGTCGTAGGCACCGTTCTGGCTATCAAACCGGCAACCTGGTTAATGGAGCGCATTGGGCGCAAACGCGTGATGCTGCTGGGTGCCATCATGGGCATTGTTGCAGGTCTTATTGGAGGACTTGCGTCCTGGACTGGTCTGTTTTCCCTTCTTTGTCTTGCGGCCGTGGTCGGTGGTACGGGGCTTGCGGTGGTTCACCAATATCGGTTTGCGGCCATGGAATCCGTGGCGCCGGGTATGGCGGGTTCTGCTGCCGCTCGCGTGTTGCTGGGTGGGCTGGTGGCAGCCTGGCTCGGCCCGGAAGTTGCGGGTCTGGGCAGCGGCGCGGCGGAGCAATACCCGTTTCTGGTCAGCTGGATCGCGCTGGCGGCCGTCCAGGGTGCGGCTTTGTTGATTCTTGCTATCGGTTACCGGGCAGGGGCCGAGCGCGTCCAGGAATCCAGGCCGGGAGGAGGGCGCCCCCTACGGGAGATTATGGCGAACCCTTTAATATGGGCTGCCATGAGTGCCGCGGCCATTGGCTATGCGGTGATGAGTTTCATCATGACGGCGACGCCGCTGAGCATGACCGAAATGGCCGGCCACGACCTCGACGATGCCAAGCGGGTGATCCAGCTCCACATAATGGCCATGTATCTTCCGTCGCTGATCAGCGGTTGGCTGACACGCGTGGTAGGCATTCCCCTGATGATGGCAGCGGGCCTGCTGGCCTACCTGGGCTGTATTGCCCTTGCCGCGAGTGGTGTCAGCTTCCACCACTATATGTCAGCGCTGTTGTTGCTCGGCGTTGGCTGGAATTTCCTGTTCGTTGGTGGCACAACGCTGCTGCCCCGGGGGTATCGGGATGCCGAACGCTTCCGCGTCCAGGGCCTGAACGACATAATGGTTTTTGGCTCCCAGGCGACCGCGGCGCTGTCTGCCGGCGCAATTCTGAGCTGGCTGGGCTGGGGCGGTCTGGTCATGGTTGCCGTACCCTTCCTGATACTTCACGGGTTATTGATGACTTTGTGGCTGTTGCGCGAACGAACGCCCGAAGCTGCAGTTAACGGGAGAGAGTGATGCTTATAGATTTCGAGGGTATGGATCCGAAAGATGCCTACCACATCCTTACCCAGACAGTGATTCCGAGGCCAGTTGCCTGGGTGCTGAGTGAAAATCCGGATGGGGACTACAATCTGGCGCCGTTCTCGTTCTTTACGCCGATCACCAGCAATCCCCCGTTGCTGATGATTTCCGTTGGTAAAAAACCGGCGGAGGGCGTTTCGAAAGACACCCGGGTAAACATTGAAGCGAGAAAGAATTTTGTCATTCACATCGCCCACCGGGATCTCGCCGCGGCGGTCACAGAATCCTCGCGAACCTTGCCCCATGGCGAATCCGAACTGAAAAATCTTGATCTGGAGCTGGTGGATTTTGAAGGCTCGAGCCTGCCTCGGCTCAAGGACTGCCACGTGGCTTTTGCCTGCGAGCTCTACGACATCAAGGAAATCGGTGCCGGGCCCCAGTCACTGGTATTTGGAAAAGTCACCCGGGTATGGGTATCTGATGATGCAGCTCGTTACGATGACAAGAATCGCCTGACCTTCAATGGCGCTGCGATTGATCCGATCGGCCGTCTCGGGGGAAGCGAATACGTCACCTTCGGTGAAATCCTCAAAATTCCGCGGCCATCCTGAATCGGGGGCAGGGCAAAGGAATGGAACAGCTTAACCTCCGCCATCTCTACTATTTCTGGGTGATCAGCCGGGAAGGTTCGATCGCCCGAGCCAGTGAAGTCCTGGAACTGGCGCCGCAGACCCTCAGTGGCCAGCTTGCGACGTTTGAAGCCTCAGTGGGTGGGCGCCTGTTCTCCCGGGAAAGGCGCAAGCTGATCCTCACAGACTACGGCCGGCTGATCCTCGGCTACGCCGACGACATATTCGCCCTCACCGGTGAGCTTGCCGAAACCCTGCGGCTTGATCCTTCCGAGCGCCCGCTGACCCTGCGAGCCGGCGTCTCCGCGTCGATTCACAAACTGATTGCCTACTACCTGCTTCAGCCGGCGATGGCGGGCGAGCGGTCCATCCAGCTTGAATGCCAGACCGGGCGCACCGAAGATCTCGTGCTCAGCCTGAAACGCAAGGAGCTGGATCTGGTTCTGACCGACCGGGTGCCACGGTTGCAGGAGGACGGCAATCTCACGGTACACCCTCTGGCGGGATCCAGCATGAGCCTGTTCGCCGCACCAGAGTTGGCAAGAAAGCTCAAAAAGGGGTTTCCCGAATCCCTGAATGGCCAACCGTTGCTGGCCAACGCCACGGATGCACCCTATTTCGAGCGACTGATGAACTGGTTTTCCCTGAATGGGGTTCGCATGAAACTTGTCGCCCGGGTAGATGACAGCGCCCTGATCAAGGTATTTGGCAGCCAGGGCTATGGCGTGTTCGCTGCTCCAACCTCAATCCGCGAGGAGGTCTGCCGCCAGTATGAGGTAGAGCAGATTGCCTCAATTGAAGACGTCATGGATGAATTGTTCGCCATCACCCGTGGCCGAAAAACCGCCCATGAGGGCGTCCGTGCCATTGTCGATGCTCACACGGGTGATCGTGACGCCTGATTGCATCGAAAATATCGATCTTAAAAGCTCACAAAAGCTTATTTTATCGAACTCTGTTCCTGTCCATTATGGAGCTGTGAAAGGCAGCAACCCGAAGAGGAGCAGTAGCTATGAAGACCATCCACAAATTCCGTCTGGAACCGGGCAAAGAGCCGACCACGCTCACGCTCAAAGAGGGTTACAGGGTGGTGCGCAGCGAATACATCGTGCCCCATAAGGCCGTCTACCTCTGGGTGGAGCAGCCCCTGAACGTAACCACACCAACCCTTGAGCGGCAGTTCCGAGTCGCTTATTCGGGCGAACCAGTGCCAGACAGCTTCGAATACCTCGATACCGCACTGGATCCATTTGGCCCTGAGGCGTACCACGTGTTTGCAATACCTGCCGGTGAAGAAGAGCTCTTCAATACGGCATCTGACGGTGCAAGCAACGACGCGTTCAGCAGGCAGAACTGGCAACACACAGCGATCTCTTGACCACTTCAGGGCCCTTCGGGGCCCTTTTTTATGGCGTCTCGATCGGCAGGTGGCCGGTTTTTACCCAGATGATTGTTTCCTTGTCCACGAACGGGTGATGCTGGCTCATGTGGGGGCTCCGAATCCAGGTGCCCGCCGGGTATCGACCATGTTCATCGCAGAACTCTCCGGACAGCACGAATATCTCCTCGCCGCCAAAGTGCCGATGGGGTTGGAAAACCTCATTGGCCGGCCACTTCACCAGGGCCACATGCTCGTGCTCGAATTCGTGCAGCGGCATCACTTCAAGCCCTCCCATACCGGGCAGCCACGGCGTAGTGCGCGTATCGATGCGTACAGTTGATCCATCGCGTTCGTCGAACTGATGCAGCTTGACCAGCAGCGTGCAGCCTTCCTTGCTGAAAGGGGCGTGTCCACTGCCTGGCGGGTTCCGTAGATAAGTGCCGGCCGGGTAGTCGCCGGTCTCGTCGGAAAACACCCCATCGAGAACGAGGATCTCTTCGCCCAGGGGGTGCTCATGCCGGTTGAAGGAGGCACCAGGCTCGTACCGGACCACACTGGTTGCATGACCACGCTCTGCTTCCTCGCGGGCAAGAGGCTTTCTCAAAACACCACCGGCAGGGCTGGGCACCCAATCCTGCTCTTCGGTGCGGATGATGACTTTCTTGGAAAAGTCCATGTTGAGCATTGCGAACCTCAAAACCACCTGAAATTGAAGTGACTAGTTACGTGGGCGCCAGCCTTCCGGATGCCTCTATTTGATCAGGGCCTGAATGTTCCGGAACTGCGGATGTTTGCAATGACGCATCCATTCAAACGCCACCATCTCAAGCGTTACAATCCTGGCGCCGCTCTCGTTCAGGCGGTCCAGAGCGACGTCCCGGTCAAACTCATTGCGTGAGCCGATAGCATCGGCCACCACCCATACCTTGTAACCTGCATCCAGCAGGCTAAGGGCGGTCTGCATCATACACACATGGGTCTCGCAGCCACCGATTACAATGTGCTGCCGGCCCTCCGGCAACTGGTCAACGAGCCCATCGGGGCAGGCATCAAAATGGTGCTTGGCCAGGGTCTGGTTGCAGAGCTCCCGGACCGCTTCAACGTTATGCCCCAGCTTGTCAGGTAGCTGCTCGGTGCCCAGCACAGGAACCTCCATGAGCCCGGCAATGGTGGCCAGCACGATGCAGCGGTCCACCACCTCGTCGCCATGGCTAATGGCGGGCATCAGTTTTTCCTGAACATCGATGAGCAACAGCGTCGATTGCTCGGCTTTCATCAGCATGGATAGTCTCTCCCCACAAACTGAATGATTATACTCGGCGTTGTACTAACGATAGTCCTGAATCTGCTCAACCGGTAAAGAGAAAACCCGTCTCGCCCGAATTTTTTTGACGATTTTCCCCGGGGGAGTTGCCAAGCGCCCGTAAAACCATTAAAGTTTGCGCCCTCAAATGAGCGACGACGTTGCTGATTTGAAACAGTTTATTGGAGAGGTGGCCGAGTGGCTGAAGGCGCACGCCTGGAAAGTGTGTAAACGTTAATAGCGTTTCGAGGGTTCGAATCCCTCCCTCTCCGCCAATACAAAACCCCAGCAGAAATGCTGGGGTTTTTTATTGGCCGATTGGCAGGGTAGAAAGAACCCTCCCGGGTTCGAGCTAGGATTTTCTCCAAACCAACAACCGATTATTAGCCGGCATCCCGAAATCCTTTTCAAGCTTCAGCCCGGTTTCTTCACCAAGAGCTTCAAGATCCTCCATATCCCGTATTCCCATATGAGGCGCCTGTGTTCTAAGCGACAGGTCGAACCGTACATTGTTTTCACTGGTGTGCCGACCGCCATAGCTGAAAGGCCCATAGAGGCAGAAGATGGCGCCCCTGGGTAGGGCCTCCGCGAGGCCGCGAAACATTGCCTGCACTTCTTCCCAGGCCATGATATGCGCCGTATTGGCGGAGAACGCGCCGTCGATGGCGGGCAGGCTGGACCAATCTCCGTTCAATACCTCCAGGGCAATGGGCGGGTTGATATTTGTAAGGTGGGCATCGTCGATCCACGCCCGGGAAAGCTGGGCGTTCTGAGGGTGATCGGTGGGCTGCCAAACCACGTGGGGTAGGTGAGCGGCAAAGTGAACGGCGTGCTGGCCAGTGCCCGTGCCGATTTCCAGAATGGTGCCCGGCTGTTTGAAAAGCTCGACAAGTTTTTCCAGAATCGGCGCTTTGTTATTCTCGCAGGCTTGAGAAAACGGCTTGTCTTTTTGCATGCTCCGACCTTTCGACAGGGGGTAGTTTATGGCGGTTTCAATACGCCGGCTCAGCGGTGACCAAATAAAAACATACCTGGATGATCTCGCGCGCCTGAGGATCGAGGTGTTTCGCCATTTTCCCTACCTGTACGACGGTGATATGGACTACGAGCGCAAGTACCTCGATACCTACGCCCGCTCGCCAGAGAGTCTCTTCGTGCTGGCCCTGGATGGCGAATCGGTTATTGGCGCCGCCACGGGCATCCCGATGGACCACGAAACGGACGAGTTCAAAGGGCCGTTCATCGAGCAGGGTTATGAGCCAGACAAGATCTTCTATTTCGGTGAGTCGGTGCTGCTGCCGAATTACCGGGGGCAGGGCATCGGAGTGGCCTTCTTCGACCACCGGGAAGGCCATGCCCGGGAACAGGGCCGTTTCACGCACTGCTGTTTCTGCGCAGTAGAGCGGCCCGCAGATCATCCGCTCAGACCGGCCGACTACCAGCCATTGGACCAGTTCTGGCACAACCGGGGCTACCGTAAGGTACCTGAGCTGGCTACCACCTACACCTGGAAAGACGTGGACCAGTCGGAAGAAACCGCCAAGCCTATGACCTTTTGGCTAAGGCGCATCGCTTAGCGCACGCTGAAATCCCTGAATTCCCCGGTTGGCGATTCCGGCGCAATATCCACCGCATCCACACGCGCATCCGGTGGGCCTTCGGCGCACCAGGTTCTGAGTTCGTCCAGGCGTTCCTCCGGGCCTTCGGCCACAATCTCAACTCGTCCATCGGGCAGATTGCGAGCGAACCCCGTCAAACCCAGGGAAGAGGCCTTCTGTTCCGTGGAGGCGCGATAGTAGACCCCCTGTACGCGGCCGGATATCAGAAGTTGCCAGCGTTTGGTATCCATGGTTTGCTCCCGCTCGTTCTGTCGTGTCAGGCTTTATTTCAATCTACCGGTTCGGGCACGACCACTTCAAGGAGAGAGAACGCCGATGGCCTCCACCCACCTGAAACACAATGCAACTGGTTATGCCGATGCCCTGGCCTGCGAGGCGGAGGGATTGGAGCGCCTTGCAGGCGCGCTTGATGAGGCCGGGGTGACCGACGTCGGTGTGCCGCACGTTTATCGGGTGAACGAAACCGAACTCGAAATCACCGCCATCCGGTCTTCAGGTGGCTCAGATCGGGCGCGGGAGGTGCTGGGTGAAGGGCTGGGCAGAATGCATGCCCTGCGGCAGGAGGCGTACGGCTGGGGCAGGGACAATTACATTGGCCTGGCACCGCAACCCAATCGCTGGTGCGACAACTGGGGTGAGTTTTTTGTCCACGACCGCCTTGGCTACCAGGTCTCACGTATTCGTGACGCCAGCCAGAGGACTCGCTTCGAACAGGTATTGGACCAGCACGGGGGCTTCCTGATGGACTGGCTGAACGCCCACTGTGAGCACCCGAGCCTGCTCCATGGTGATCTCTGGAATGGTAACGTGCTCTATGGCTCTGACCGCCCCTGGCTGATTGACCCGGCCGTCTACTGCGGTGATCGTGAAGCGGATATCGCCATGACACAGATGTTTGGTGGTTTCGGCGAAGCATTCTACCGGGCCTACGACGCGTGTTACCCAAGAACATCGGTTTATGGCATCAAACGTGAGATCTACAACCTCTACCATTACCTGAACCACTACAACCTGTTTGGAGGTGGTTACCTGGAGGGTTGCCAGGTGGGTTTTGCCGCGATTGAAGCAATAGGCCGTGGCAGGGCCTAGATCAGGCCGGTACTGCGAAGCACGAAGACTCCCAGAGTGACAGTGATGCTTGCCAGAAGGGTCGTCAGGGCGATGATATTGGCAGCCAACCGGTCATTGCCGCCCAGCGCCTTCACCATTACGAAACTGGCGGCCGCCGTCGGGCTGGCGAAGAACAGGAACATCAGGCCCAGCTCCGAACCCCGAAAACCGGCCAGCCACGCTGCGGCGGTGCAAAGCGCCGGCAGTATTACCATCTTGAACAGGCTGGAACCCAAGGCCGTTTTGCTGTCACTCCGGATGGCGCTCAGGGATACGGTGGCGCCGATGCAAAGCAGCGCCAGGGGCAGGGTGAGTGAGGCAAAGTAATCGCCGCTGGTCATGACCCAGCCCGGCAGTGAGATATCCAGGGCAGCGAAGGGAATCGCCACGAAGACTGCCAGGATGAGCGGGTTGCGGATGATGTCATGGAAGATCTTCGTCCAGTCCGTTGTTTGCCCCGGTTGGTAGGCCACCAGCACGATCACCGAAAGGATGTTGTAGGAGATGATCACCAGGCCAAGCAGGATGCCACCTGCCGACAGGCCGAAGTCTCCGTAGAGATTGGCGGCAAGCGCCAGGCCGACGATTCCGCAGTTACCCCGAAACGCGCCCTGCACGTAAACGCCACGATTCTCCCGAACCACACGCCAGCGGGCCCAGAGCCAGGTGATGGCGAAACTCCCCAGAGTCGCGACCAGGTAGAAGACCAAAAGGCCGGGATTGAACGCGGTATCCAGATCGGCCCGGATGATGCTCAAGAATACCAGGGTCGGTAGGGTGGCCTTGAACACCAGCGCCGAAGCAGTATTCACAAACGCGTTATCGATCCAGCCGATCCGGCGAAGTCCCAGGCCGATAAAGACCATGGCAAACACGGGCAGTGTCGTTTCCATGGTTTGCAGGAACAGATCGATCAGGTTCATCAAGAGTGGCCGTCGGGTCGAGGAGAGTGACTGGGTTCACCTGAATTATAAGCGGGGAGAAAGCTAGGATGCTATGGGAATACCACGAAGGTATGGGGCGGAGAGGGGGAGTGCCGTAAAAAAAACAGGGCCCCGAGGGGCCCTGATCACTTTCAGGCTTTCAGTTGGTCGCCAACGGGCAGGCGCCGGATGCGTTTGCCGGTTGCGGCATAGATCGCATTGCACAATGCCGGCGCTACCGGAGGCAGGCCTGGCTCACCAACACCACCCATGGCCTCATCCGGGTTGTCGACCAGGTGAACCCGCAGGGTTTTGGGTGCATCCGGCATGCGCGGGATCAGGTACTTGTCGAAGTTACCCTGCTGCGCCACACCGTCTTCGAATGTCACCTCGCTTTGCAGCGCGATGCCAATGCCCATCACTATGGCGCCTTCCAGCTGGGAGCGAATCCGCTCCGGGTTGGCCTGCGGGCCGCAATCGAAGGCAATGTCTGCCCGATGGATGGTGAGCTCGCCCTGATCATCGACTTCCACATCAAAGACAATCGCGGTGTACGATACGAAGCTGTGGTGGAAGGCGAGGCCCAACCCTCGATTCTTGCCGGTGGATTTACCCCAGTCTGCCTCCCTGGTTACCCGCTCGATTACGTTACGCATGCGCCCGATGTCGATAGGGTAGAGATCCGGGTCTTCGCCATAATTCCAGCCATCGCCCACGGTGAGATTGTGGATCTCCCGGTCCGGGCCGAGCAGGTCCAGCACGTAGTCGCGATGGTCCTTGCCGGCGGCTACAGCCATCTCATGGGCAAAGCTCTGGATCGCCCAGGCATGGGGCAGGTTGTAGACCGAGCGGAACCAGCCGATTCGCACATGGGCGGGCGCAGGTGGATTCTCCAGCCTCAGGGCCGGCACCGAGAACGGCATGAGGTTGAAACCCATGCCCAGTTCGAATTCGCCCTTGTGTTTCGGGTCGGGCGCAAACAGCGAGCCAATACTGGGAGAGAGGGTCCGGTGCAGCCAGCCGGTGGCCTGCCCGTTGTTGTCCAGTCCCGCTTCGAGATAATCCACAGACACGGCGTGATAGTAGGCGTGGTGAATATCATCTTCCCGTGACCACTGCAGCCGGACCGGCCGACCTTTGAAGGCCTCGGCGATACTGGCCGCTTCAATGGCAAAATCCGGTTTGGACTTGCGACCAAAGCCACCGCCAAGCAGGGTAACGTGAACGGTCACGTTCTTCGCATCCAGGCCCAGTCGCCCGGCCACGGTATCGCGGGTCGCCTGCGGATTCTGAACGGGCGCCCATACCTCTGCCTTGCCGTCCTTGATCCGCACGGTCGCCACCGGGGGCTCCATGGGAGCCTGGGCCATGTGGGGCATGTAGTAGGTGGCGGAGACCCGCTCGCTAGCGTTTTCCAGAGCTGTGTCCAGATCGCCATGCTGACGGACGACCTTGCCAGGTTGCTGCGCCGCTTTCTCAAGGGATTCCCTGTAAGTGGCCGACGTATAGCTTGCGTTGTCGCCGGCAGGCTCCAGATTCCAGTCGATCTTCAGAGCCTTGCGACCCTCCATGGCGGCCCAGGTATTCGATGCCACCACGGCAATACCGCCGAGCGGGCTGAAGCCCGCCGGTTGGCCGGTGCCCTCAACCTTGAGTACCTTCTCAACACCGGGCACCTTGAGGGCCTCGGTGTCGTCGAAATCGCCAACAGTAGCCCCGTAAACCGGTGGACGGGCGATCACCGCATAGAGCAGGTCCTCGAAGGGAACATCAGCGCCATACACCGCCTTACCGGTGACAATGTCCTCACCGTCGATGGCTTTAGGGTATGCGGACTTCAGCTCGCCGTTAATGAGGCCGGTTTCCTTGCCGACAAATCGCAGCTCATCGTCGCGCTTGAGTACCAGTGCATTGCGCCCGGGAACGTCGAGCTCCCGAGCCTTGGCTGCGAGTTCCCCAAAGCCGAGTTCCTTGCCGGAAGGCGTGTGAACGATGCTGTGTACGCCAGCCTGCACCTCACTAACCGGCACGCCCCACTCATTGGCGGCCGCCTGCTCCAGCATCTGTCTGGCCGCCGCTGCGGCTCGGCGCATGGGCTGGTACCAGTGGCGCATGCTGCGGGAACCGTCGGTGTTCTGGTTGCCGTATTTGTCGTGATCGCCTTCCGCCTGCTCGACCCTTACCTGATCCCAGTCTGCGCCAAGCTCGTCGGCACCGACCATCACCAGGCTGGTCCGGATGCCCTGACCCATTTCGGAGCGGTTGTTCACAATGGTAACCAGGCCATCAGCATCGATATGGATGAACACGTTCGGGTCGTCCACCCATCCGCCGGGCATGGCTCCGGCACCGAATTGAGCCTTTTCATTGCCAGCCAGGGCCACATCCCAACGGGCTGCTAGTACTAGGGCAGAGCCACCCGCCAGGCCCATCAGGAAGCGCCTGCGGCTCACGTTGGCTATCATCAAGTTGTCATCGGCGCTCATGCTTCACCCTCCTTGCCGGAAGCTCGTTCAATCGCCGCCAGAATGCGGTTGTAGGTGCCGCAGCGACAGAGATTCCCTGCCATGGCATCCACAATCTCCCCGGTCTCGGGGTTCGGTGTTCTTTTTAGCAGCGCTGTGGCGTTCATGATCTGGCCACCCTGGCAGTATCCGCACTGGGCCACCCCAAGATCGAGCCAGGCCTGCTGAACTTTGCTACCAACCGGGTCGTCGGCCATGGCTTCAATGGTGGTGATCTCGCCACTGGCCGCAGAGACCGGTGTGACGCAGGAGCGGATTGCCGTTCCGTTGAGATGAACTGTGCAGGCGCCGCACTGGGACATCCCGCATCCGAACTTGGTTCCTTTGAGGCCGACAACGTCGCGGATTACCCAGAGCAGGGGCATGTCGTCGGGGACGTCGAGCTCGTAGCGCTCGCCGTTGATCGTGAGGGTAGCCATAACGTCCTCTCGTTTGTGAGTTTTGCGTCTCCTTCACTGTAGCCCTACGAACTGACAGAGTAAAAAGAGCAATCTGGATGAAAGGTAATAAAATCGCTTGCACGCTCGCCTCGGGCCTGGGCTATAGTAGGCCCCGGAAACAAGAGAAGAAGAGGATAAGGATGGACGCCGTTAATCCCACCCCCGAACAGCTGCAAAAAGTCCTGGCGGATACCCCGAAAGACCAGCCCGTTGTCATGCTGAATCTGCTGCGCTTCCGTGATCGGGCCAATTACAAGGAAGAGGCGCCGGAGCGAAGCGGCCGCGAAGCCTACAAGCTCTATATGGAGGAGGCGGCCGCCTGCGTAAAATCGGTCGGAGCAGAAGTCATCTGGTCTGGCCGCAGTGTTGGATCGCTCATTGCGCCCCCGGATGAATCCTGGGATCAGGTGCTTCTGGTCAGGTATCCCTCAATCGATGCCTTCATGGCCATGATCGAAAGCCGGGAATACAAAGGCGTGGTCAAACACCGCACCGCTGCCCTTCAGGATTCACGGCTCGTCGCCAATCTTGAAACCAGGATGTAAATAAAACCGGATCAAAGCCCGGCTTGCTGGATAGCCATGTAGCTGATGGTTCCTGCGGCGATAGAGAGCAGGGCATTGCGGCGCCAGAGGTGAATAATCACCACGAGGACGCCGGGAAGCAGAGCATCGAACCCCATCCATGAGCCGGACCAGTCCGCCGAGCGCTGCAGAAATACCGTGGCCAGCAACGCCATCACGGCCGCAGGAAGGTAGCGCCCCAGATGGCGCACCAGCGGATGCTCCGTGTGCCTCTCGAAAAACAGAAAGGGAATCACCCGCGTGGCAAAAGTCGCGACTGCCGCCACCGCAATGAATGCCGCCAGATAGCCGGATTCACCCATGGCTGCTCTCCTCGCCCGGTACCTGCCCGCGATGCTTCCGGTATTCGAACAGCAGGACGGCAGTGACCAGCGCAATGGCACCGATCAACTGATGTGCCGGTGGCAAAATCAGCATTGCGACGCCCGCGGCCGCTGCTCCGAGCCAGATCGGGAAGCCTTCTCCCAGGGCTTTGAATTGCTCCAGAGTCAGAACAATGAACAGAGCCACCAACGCGAACTCAATACCGGTGCTGTCAAAGGCGACATTGTCGCCAAGCAATGCACCGATTGCGCAACCCGCCACCCAGTAACACTGGTTAAAGCCGGTAATTCGGAAATCGACCTCCTGTTCGTGGGCCCGGTCGCTTCCTCGTGGGCGGCTGGTGAGCAGGGAATAGGTTTCATCGGTCAAACCGAAAATCAGATAGAGTTTTCGCCAGCCCGCGCCCTTGAACTGGCCCAGCAATGAAAGCCCGTAGAACAGATGGCGGGCGTTCAGAACAAACATCGCAATGAAGACTTCCAGCAGGCCCGCGTTAACGGCCAGAAGGCTGACGGCCAGTATCTGGCCGGCTCCGGCGTAAATCACGATTCCCATCAACGGCGCAGCCCACCAGGCATACTCGAGCTGTGTTGAGAACAGCACACCAAAGGCCATGCCCAGCGGAAGATAGCCGAACAAGATGGGCAGCGTGAGTCTGAAGACGGACTGGTTCATTAGCATCCAAACGGTCAGAAAGCGGCGATGATAGAGAATCGGTGGAATTTTTTGAAGTGGTTAACACCATTAACGAGGGCGAGCGATGAAAAGCTGACGCTAAGGGTGCAATAAAAGTGTCACAAAATCGGCATACCATCCGTGGCATAGCCCGCTGTTGGAGTTGTCATGTTCGGCACAGTAAGAACCCGCATCCTTTTTTTCGCTTTTCTCTCGGTCTTTGCCGTCGCAGGACTTTCCGCTCTGTCCTGGAGCATCATCCTGAAAGCGGAAGACGCCTCCAAAACCCTGATCCAGACCAACCTCAACGAAGCCTGGCTACTGGCGGATCTCGAACAGGACCACAGGCACCTCCAGGATCTTGCGTACAAGATCAAGGCCCAGCTTCTGCTGTGGGATGAAATCGAGACCGAGTTCAGCCGTTTGGAGACCGCTTTGCCGGCACATTGGCAGAGTCTGGAAACGGATCCGGGGTTGAGCGAGTGGGCAGAGGCACATCGTGAGGATTTCGAGCGGGTACTGGCGCTTATCGCCCGGATGAAAGAGGGCATTGCAGAGAAAAGCTATTACCGTGTCGGCCAGGTCGTGGATTTCGATCTGTTCCCGGCCATGGAGCCGATGCTCGAAGCGATTGCTGGTCGCCAGTTTCAAAGCAGGAAGTCTGTATCTGACGGCGCCGACGAGTTGCTGTCGTTTCTGGCTGGCCAGCAGACCTTTGTGATTGCCGGTTCCGTATCCTTTCTGCTTATTGTTATCGCCATGACCTGGTGGTTGAGGCAGTCGGTTATTCTGCGCTTGCAGGGTATGCAAAACGATCTGGTTGCCATGGAAAAGAACGCCGATCTTACACGGGTGCCAGTCCTGAAAGGGCGCGACGAAGTGGCTGGTGTTGCCAATGCACTGGGTGGGTTGGTTTCCCGGTTCGAGCATTTCATCGCAGACATCCGGTCGGCTGCCGGTGGTCTGGATGAGCGTTCCGGCGCCCTGGATAACGGTGCGGAATCCCTCCAGGCCGCCTCCGAGCAAACCCGAAAGCAGATCCACGACGTCAGCCAATCCATGGCCGCCATTGCGGACCAGGCCTCGGCCATCGAGCGAGCCACAGATGAGTCTGCCAGTACTGTGAAATCGGCGGTGGCGGCCAACGAAGAAGTCCAGCATCGACTCACCACCAGCGAGGGCGCCGCGGAACATACGGTGGATGTCATTTCGCGCGTTTCAGGATCCATTCATGCCCTTAACGAATCCACGGGCAAGATTGAGCAGGTCATCGGAGTGATTGCCGATATTGCCGAGCAGACCAACTTGCTGGCACTGAACGCAGCGATCGAAGCGGCTCGAGCAGGGGAGCACGGTCGTGGATTTGCCGTTGTAGCCGATGAGGTTCGGACCCTGTCCCGTCGCACCTCCGACTCTACCCGGGATATCTCCCAGTGGGTGCAGGACCTCGTATCCGGCGTAAGCAGCGTCGATGCGCTTTTGGAGGAAATGCGCGATGCCGGCAGCAGCAACCGCGAGCATTTGGCTGCCCTCAAGGGACACCTTCAATCCCTGCAGGGCCAGTTCGTGGATCTTGAGAACCACAGCGCCGAGATCAGCTCTGCGGTTGCGTTTCAACGGGACGAGATCGGGCGGGTAGGCCGCCGTTCAACAGCGCTGGACGAAAGCGCCGATTTCCTCATTGAAACCGTCGAGCAAACCCGGACCATCAGCGAAGCGCTCAGGCAGGAGTCGGTCTCAATGCGACAATTGATCGCACGTTTCCGAACGGCCGCAGAACCAGCCTGATCAAGGATTGTTTGCCCGGATCCCCCCTCCGGGCTTCTACCTCGCCACCATAACTCGTAACATGGTGGCGTCAAAGGAGGTAGTATGACCGACAGCGCCGAAAACCAGCCCGAGCAAGACCCCAGACAGGAAAAATTCGTTGTCGACACCGAGTTGCTGACCGAAGACCAGCTCCAGGGCCTGGTGGAAGAGTACTGCACCCGATACCACGGACTGAACGACACCGAGAACCCGATGGGCGAGCAGAGCAGGGTCATGTCTGCGGTGCGCCGGGGCGATCTGGTGGTCTGGTTTGATCCCGTGGAAAACACCGCCGGACTGGGTGTGCCGGCTTAGGCGTCAGGTGTGTCACGGTATTTGTGTTTGCACCTACCCGGGGCAGGAACTAAACGTTACAATCGCGCTGTTTTCCGAAAGCCGTGTGCGAGGTGAATTTTGATCAGGGTACTGGTTGTAGATGACCATGAGCTGGTGAGGTCCGGTATAACCCGGATGCTGGCTGACAACCCGGACATTGAAGTCATCGGGCAGGCGCCATCCGGAGAGGATGCCATCGATTTCGTCCGCCAGGAGCGGCCGGACATCGTGCTCATGGATATCCGCATGCCAGGCATCGGGGGCCTTGAGGCGACCCGTCGCATACTCCGCATTGATGATTCCATTCGCGTGATCGTGGTAACCGCCTGCGCGGACGACCCCTATCCGACGCGCGTCATGCAAAGCGGTGCCACCGCCTACATCACCAAGGGCGCGGATATCAAAGAGATGGTCCGCGCCATTCGTATGGCTCACACCGGCCAGCGCTATATCAGCCCGGAAATTGCCCAGAAGATGGCCCTGAAGCAACTGGGCGGCGGCGATCGGGACGAGGATGGCGAGCTCTCGCTGTTCGACCGGCTTTCCGAGCGGGAAATGCAGATCGCGATGATGGTGGTGGATTGCCAGAAGGTGCAGGACATTTCGGACAAGCTGTGCCTGAGTCCGAAGACCGTGAACAGCTACCGCTACCGGATCTTCGAGAAACTGGAAATTTCCAGTGATGTCGAATTGGCCCTGATGGCAGTGCGGCTCGGGTTGCTTGATGCCGACAAGGTCTGACCCTGAGAGCACCCACATCGGGGAGTTTGACAGCAAGAGCTTCCTGAAACAGTTGACCGAGCGGCCCGGCGTCTACCGAATGTACGACGAGGGTGGCTCGGTTCTTTACGTGGGCAAGGCCCGCAACCTGAAAAAACGGGTTGGCAGCTACTTCCGCAAGACCGGCCTTGCGCCCAAGACCGAAGCCCTGGTGGGCAAGATTGCCTCTATCGAAGTGACGATTACCGGCAGTGAAACCGAGGCGCTGCTGCTCGAACAGAACCTGATCAAATCGTTACGGCCGCCCTATAACATCCTGCTCCGTGACGATAAGTCCTATCCCTATATCTATTTGTCGTCGCATAGCGATTACCCCTCGCTGACGTTCCGTCGTGGGCGCACTAAAAAGGGTGGCGGCACCTGGTTCGGGCCGTTTCCGAGCTCGGGTGCGGTCAAGGAAAGTCTTAATGTGTTACAGAAGATTTTCCGCATAAGAAACTGTAGTGAAAGCTTTTTCAGGAATCGCACGAGGCCTTGCCTGCAGTACCAGATTAACCGTTGCACGGCACCGTGTGTTGAATACATTACGCCCGAGGAGTACCAGCAGGACATCCGCCACGCGACCATGTTTCTGGAGGGGAAAAACCCTGCGATCCTCCACGATCTGATGAATGCCATGGAGGCCGCTTCCAAGAACCTGGAGTTCGAGAAAGCGGCGGCCTATCGCGACCAGATCAATCATCTGCGCCATGTCCAGGAACAGCAGTCGGTAGACGGTGAGGGCGGCGATGCGGATGTCATCGCAATTGCCCAGGACGCGGGTATCGTCTGCATCGTGGTGATCATCGTGCGCGGAGGCCGTGTGCTCGGCACCAAGGACTATTTCCCTCGCTACTCCATCGAGCAGACCGAGGGCGAACTGCTCAGTGCCTTCCTCGGGCAGTACTATTTCGGCGGCAACACCCGGCGGGAGATTCCGCGGGATATCCTGGTGCCGGTTGAGGTGGAAGGCCAGGAATTGTTGGCCCAGGCCCTCAGCGAGTCTGCAAACCGGGAAACCCGGATTCGGGGCAATGTTCGCGGTGAACGCCGCCGGTGGCTGGAACTGGCCATGACCAACGCCCGCCAGACCCTGCTCACTCACCTGGCGAGCAAGGAGACCGTATACCGGCGCCTGCTGGCCCTGAGGGATCTTCTGGAGCTGTCGGAGACGCCGTCACGCATGGAGTGTTTCGATATCAGCCACAGCCACGGGGAAAATACCGTCGCATCCTGCGTGGTTTTCGATGAGAATGGCCCCGTGAAGAGTGATTACCGCCTGTACAATATCGAGGGGGTTACGGCCGGCGATGATTACGCCGCCATGCGCCAGGTGCTTTCCCGTCGCTACAAGCGGATGGTGGCCGGCGAGGGCAAACGCCCGGATCTGGTCTTCATAGACGGTGGTAAGGGGCAGTTGAATATTGCCCGGGAAGTTTTTGATGAACTAGAGATTTCCGATATCCCGCTGATCGGTGTCGCCAAGGGCGTGACCCGTCGTGCAGGCATGGAGCAGCTTATTGATGCGATGACCGGGGATGTGTTCCGGGTGCCGGCAGATTCGCCAGCGCTGCACCTGATCCAGCATATCCGGGATGAGTCCCACCGTTTTGCTATTACCGGGCACAGGGCCCGGAGGGACAAAAAGCGCCGGCAGTCTACACTGGAAGGCATTGAGGGCGTGGGGCCGAAGAAGCGTCGCGACCTGATTCGATATTTTGGCGGAATACAGGAACTCCGCAAGGCCGGGGTTGATGAGATGACCAAAGTGCAGGGCATCAGCAAATCACTGGCCGAAACCATATACGCAGCATTGCACGACGAGTAAGGACAGCATGAATTTACCAAACATCCTCACCCTTTCCCGCATCATCATGATTCCGGTGTTCGTGGTGATTTTTTACCTTCCGGTGGGGTGGAGCTACCTCGTGAGCGCGGCCATTTTCGGATTGGCGGCGGCCACCGACTGGCTGGACGGTTATCTGGCCCGCAAACTCGACCAGAGCACCCCGTTCGGCGCGTTCCTGGACCCGGTCGCGGACAAACTCATGGTAGCCGTTGCACTGGCTGTGCTGATCGAGGAGCACTCGGCGATTCTGCTGACGATTCCGGCCACCGTTATCATCGGCCGTGAGATAGTCATTTCCGCCTTGCGGGAGTGGATGGCGGAAATCGGCAGCCGCGCCAGCGTGGCGGTTTCGTACATCGGCAAGATCAAGACCACCGCGCAAATGGCCGCTATTGTCGGCCTTCTGGCGTTTCCTCCCGGTGTACTCTGGGCCAATGTCGCCCTGGCGTTGCTCTATATCGCCGCGATTCTCACCCTCTGGTCCATGGGCCTCTACCTCAAGGCTGCCTGGGCGGATCTGTTTCCGGAGAAGGCCTCAGGCGAGACGGATACTCACACCTCGTAGCCCATTCAATCACCCTGGCGGCCAGGTCGCTGCCAGCGGTTCCGAAGGCCTCAACAATCTGGTCAACCGATGTGCCTGATGCCGGCTCCACAACCCGTTCAGTGCGAGTGCACAGGCTGGCCCTCGAACGGTTGTGAACCATCTGCAGGTGCAGCTCGATAACCACCTGCGGACCGGATTCCGGGGTTTCCGAATGAAACGCCGAGAGTTCGGTGACCAGGGTCAATTCAGCCTGCGCCGGGTTGGTATCAGTAATCACGTTCGTGTAGGCGCCACTCTGACGAAGGCTGTTGACCAGCGTATCCCGGACCACCACCGGTGCCGTGTCCCGCCAGCGGGTCCCCTCGTAGGCCCGGAACTCCTGAGGCGTGGGTTTCGCCAGGATCAGCGACCCGTTAAAAGGCTCTGAGGCGTAGGGTGTATCAACACGAAGGGAGGCCTGAATCCGTTGCTCTGCCGCTGGCACCGTCTGGACCGCGGCCAGGTCCATAACCCTCGGTGGCTCCGGGTTCGGAAACACCGTACAGCCACTGGCAACGACAGCACCGAGAAGAAGTGTCAGGTTTCTGATTGACCCCAATGTCACTGTGCCATCTCCTTCATGGTTTCATTGCCGAACAGGGTGCCGGTGGGATCCTGCTCCAGGCGATGAGTAAACTGGTTCAGGCTCCGCAGGGTTGCCCTCAGCTCCCGCAGCGCGGGTGCGAGCTCTCCCATGCCCTGGAGCCCGGCATCCATTGCCCCCTGGTTGTTACGGGTCAGCTCATCAATCCGCGCCATGGTGCTGGTGATAACCGCAAGGGCCTGGTCCATGGATTCCAGAACCCGCTGGCCATCGTTTTGCAGCAGTTCGTTGGCGTTATCCGAGACATTGGACACCTTGATGGCCGCTTCCTCGGCGCGAATGGCAGCGGCATCGAATTGTTCGAGCAGGGCGATCAGCTGGTCGCGACGGTCGAGCAGGGCGTCTGTGGCTTCCCGTGTGTTTTCCAGGATGGCCGATGCATTGTCGATGTTGTCAGCCGATAACAGCGCCGTCGCGCTGGTAAGCAGCTGGTCGGCTTTGGCCAGGAGTTGCTCGCCGTTGGAAAGCAGGCTGGTGAACGCCGAGGGCTCGGCAATGATCACCGGCGGGTTGTCCTCGTCACCTTTCAACGCGGGGTTGTCGGGGCTTCCACCGCTGAACTGGACGCTCATGCTGCCGGTGATATTGGCGAGCACCAGGCCGGCTTTCGTGTTCTCCCGAATGGGAACCGACTGATCCACCCGAACCAGAACCCGCACATGCCCAGGATTGTCCGGGTCCAACCTCAGCTCCACCACATCGCCGATCTGAACGCCGCTGTAGAGCACAGGGTTGCCTTCGGACAGGCCGCCGACGGCGTGGTCGAACACGATCTCGTAGTAGCCCCATTCCCGATCGGCGGAGGATTTCGCCAGCCACAGAGAAAAGATCAAGGCGGCGGCAAAGGCCAGGATGGTAAACAGGCCAATGATCAGGTGGTGGGCCCTCGGCTCCATGGTTACTGCTCCTGATTCCGTTTTTCCAGATGATCCCTGAATGCGTAACTCGCTGCCCGGCCACGGGGCCCGTTAAAGTAGTCCTGGACCCAATCGTCCTTCGTGGCCGCAACCTTCTCCAGCGTATCAGCTACCAGCACCTTGCGCTGTGACAGTACCGCAACCCGGTCACAGGTTGAGTAGAGGGTGTCCAGATCATGGGTGACCAGAAATACCGTCAGACCCAGCGCGTCCCGCAGCGTGACGATGAGTCTGTCGAAGGCGGCGGCGCCAATCGGATCCAGCCCAGCGGTGGGCTCATCCAGGAACAGTATCTCAGGATCAAGGGCCAGGGCCCGTGCCAGGCTTGCGCGTTTTACCATACCGCCAGAAAGTTCGGACGGATACCGAACCGCTGCGTCAGGCGGTAATCCGGTCAGCGCCAGCTTCATGCGCGCCAGTTTTTCCGCTTCGGGCCGTTTCAGGCCCGCGTGTTCGATCAGCGGAACGGCGATATTCTCCTGCAGGTTCAGGGACGTAAACAGGGCGCCACCCTGGAACAGCACACCGAAGCGTTGCTCTATGCGCGAACGCGCCCTTGCCGAAAGCTGGATAAGATCCTCGCCAAACACCCGGATGTGGCCAGAGGCTGGTGTATTCAGGCCGACGATGCTGCGCAAAAGTACCGTCTTGCCAGTGCCCGAACCGCCGACCACGCCCAGAATTTCACCACGCAGCAGATCCAGGTCCAGGTCCTCGTGCACAATGTGATCGCCAAAGCGGTTGCACAGGTCCCGCACCTCGATGACCGGCTCATGTCTTGTTTGACCATTCGGAGACGCCGCCATATCCGCCATGATCACCAGCCCATTTCCATAAAGAATAGTGCAGCAATGGAATCCAGCAGAATCACCATGAAGATCGACTGAACCACGCTGGAGGTGGTGTGCTCACCCACCGATTGGGCACTGCCCGCCACCTTGAAGCCTTCCAGGCAGCCAATCACGGCAATCAGGAAGGCAAAGATCGGCGCCTTAACAATGCCCACAACGAAATGCTGAAGGGCGATGTCCCGCTCAACGATGGCCATGAACTGCGTCGGCGTTATATCCAGCACCAGCGCGCAGACCATGGCGCCGCCCACCATACCCGAGATCATGCCCACGAAGGTTAGAATGGGCAGGCTCACCATCATGGCCATTACCCGGGGCAGCACGAGCAGTTCAATGGGGTTCAGGCCCAGGGTACGGATGGCATCCAGCTCCTCGTTAACCTTCATGGCGCCAATGTGGGCGGTGAACGCGCTGGCGGTTCGGCCCGCCAGAAGGATCGCGGCCAGAAGCACCCCGAATTCCCGCAGGAAGGAGAACGCCACCAGGTTCACCGTGTAAATGGTGGCGCCGAAATCGTCCAGCACGGTTGCACCCAGAAAAGCCACCACAGCGCCCACCAGAAACGTCAGCAGTGCCACGATGGGCAGGGCATTCAGGCCGGTGTCATGAACCGCAGCCACAAAGGGCGTCATCCGCCACCGCCAGGGCCGGGGAAGGTTCCAGGCCAGGGTGCCGAGCGTCTGGCCAATAAAGCCCACAAGGATCCACAAAAGCCGGAAGATGCTCTCCACCTTCTGGCCGGTTCCGGTCACAAAGCTCCAAACGAGGGAAGGCGCGCGCCGATCCGTCTCGGGCTGATTTTTCATGGCCTCGCAGACAGCAGCGATCAGGGCGGATGTTTCCCGGGGCAATTCGCTATCGGCCGAGGCGGCTTCGAGCAAACGCTCTGGGCCGATCAGGGTGGCCAGTTGTGAGGCTCCGGCGGTATCAATCCGCGTCAGCCCCGAGAGGTCGATCGACAGTTTACTCATATCCCTGGGTGACATTGACGACGCCAGGGACGCCAGAGACCGGTAATGGCTCAACAGCCAGTCGCCGTTAACACTCAGAGTGCCGGCTTCAACGGTGACGGATCCGGGGCTGGACGTCGGTTGTTGTGGATCGGTCTGCTCGGATGAATCAGGACTGGGCACGTTCTGTCGAATCCCTGAGTGATGTTGCCTGCCAATCCCTAGCTTAAAGAGTGCGGGGGATCTCTGCCAGTGACGAAGGTGCATGTTTGCATGCTGCCGCGCAATTGGCCAAACTTTGCCCACAATCTCCAATAAAACAAAAACTTGATAAAAAACTATTGACGCCCGAACGGTAATCCGTAGAATACGCAGCCGTTGACGAGGCAATGCCCCGGAAACAAAGAGCGGGAATAGCTCAGTTGGTAGAGCACAACCTTGCCAAGGTTGGGGTCGCGAGTTCGAATCTCGTTTCCCGCTCCAATTTCAAGTCTCTCATTGCCCACCTGAGAGCACAAAGATCCGATCCCTTCGATCTTTTCCGGCGCGGTGGCAGAGTGGTTATGCAGCGGACTGCAACTCCGTGTACGCCGGTTCGATTCCGACCCGCGCCTCCAATTTATTTCCGTGTTGTTACAGCAGGTTAAGTAGACTCAGCTTCCTGCCTATAGTGCTCAGCTGCGATTTGAGGCAAGGCGCGCGTCTATGCCAAAAAAAACGGCCGCGTTCAGCAACGCTTCGTCCTCACTGATCAAACAAGCCTGATTAGACTCCGCGCAGGCCAGGTGGAGTGCATCCAATGTCCTCAGACTTGTCTTTCGTGTCCCGATCCAATGCCCGGCTCGACGGTAATGGTCTGATTCAATAGAGCAGAGGGTGAAGCGGCCGTGGCTGACATCATCATGGAGGGCACTTTCGATGCGATTTGCCTGGGGCTCACTAAGCTCCCCCATGCGAACCCAACGGGCCAAAGCACTTGCAACTTCCACTTCTGTTAAATGACTGATCAGAACTGGCTTGGTCTGCAATTCAAGCAAGGCTTGAATGCTATCGCTAGCATGCTCTTGGCGGTAGTAGGGTAGAACGGCACTGGTGTCGAAGTAGTACATCAATAGCGCTCTTCGTCTCTGAGCTCTCGCACCGTCTTTGCAGAACTTTCTCGAGAAGGCGGTAGCGAAGCTCTTAGCCCTGAACGATCCAGAAACTGAATAGTTTCCGGATAGGCTGCCGTCAGGCGCGCTGCTGGTTTACCATGGCGAAGGATAACAATCTCTTCTCCAGCGGCTACCGCGTCTAATAGATTGGAAAGCTTTTCCCGCGTTTCCCGGACATTAATGGTCTGCATGCTTTCTCCTTCTTTTGTGTACACGTGCAGTGTACACCGGTAGAGTTTTGGCTTGCAATTCAACGCCGAAGAATCGTTAAAACCTGATACATGTGAGCACTGCGCAAGATCTTGAGCGCGTTGGACTATTTTGTTGATGTTATTCTGCGGAGCGATCGACCCAGTCTCCAATGGCCCTATGAACAACACAGACCGGCAGAAACTCTTGCTCCAGCCGGCCCCGGTCTGCCTGTCTCAGACGTTGGTAAAGCTTAGCCTCGCTTCCGGTCAATCCTGGCGGAGTGATCGAGGGGGCAGGCTGTGGTTCTTCAACACCACTTGCGTCGGCGAACGTGTCGAAGGTAATCCTGTCCATCAGCAGTGGTGTGAGAAGCGGGAGGTGTTTCCGGGCGCTGGCCAGCATGGTCAGTCCCCAGGTATCTATGTCGCCCCAATAGGCGGTCGCCCGATCTTTCAGCCATGTTGCGTTGAGCCAGGACAGGTTCAGGCCCGACCCAAGTACCGAGACCGTACCGGAGACCCTGGGCAACTGGTGAAGGCAGCGTTCGTTTTCAACCAGTATCAACCGTTCGCCAGGTAAAGGCGTGCTTTGGAGTTCGTGGGCCCGGACCCGCATTTGCGTGAAGGGCAACAACGAGCCATCAAGGTCGGCGACCAGTAACCAGTGGTGGCCGTCGTCTTCAGCGCCCAGAAAGGCTTCCAGCCCGGTTTCGCTGGCCTGGCCGTCGAACAGAATGTCCAGCATCAGCGTTACAAGCTGGCGGTTGCGCTCGAAGAACTTGCTGTCGGTGCCGGCAATAGACAGTGCCCTGAGGGGTTTTCCTTCGGCGCAGCCTGGCTGGAGCTGAAGGGCAACCTTGCCGCTGCGAATAACGTCGCTTTCCGGCTTATCCATGACCAGGCTGCGCCGGCGTATGACCAGTGAGTGAAATCGCGGGTCCAGAACAGAGGCGAGACGGCTGAGTGTGTCGTATTCCCGCCTGACTTCACTGCTGCCCGCGGCCTGCACCCACTGGCTGGGAGTGTCCAGTGTCCAGTGGGTGGGAATGTCGATGGCTTCGCTGGTGCTCTTGAAGCGGACCAGCTGCCACTGGACCTGCCCGGTGGTGACCTCCCGCCATTGCCGCAGGTGTTCTCGTACCTGTGTGACCTTCTCCCGTACCGTCGCGCCCGTGGGCTTGCCGATGGGGAGGGTTAATGGCCAGCTCTGAGGCCGGAGCAGGCGCTGTTCGCGCAGGTCCGCGTTCTGCCATTGGCGGGCCAGGCGGCTTGCCAGTTCAGCCGGGGATTTCATGGGCTTTCCGGGTCATTTTCTCCGCGTGGGCCTCCAGTTCTTCCCAGCTCAGTGAGGTAAGGGTGGCCCGCAGGTCCTTGCGGTGAACCAGGATGGCAGAGCGGGTGTGGGCCCGTAGCAGTCGCATCTCTTTGTTGGGCGTGACGAACAGTGGGTGCAGGCCAAACTCGTTGAGAGCCGAGATGATGCGGCCGGCTACGGCGTGGGAGCTCTTGGAGAAGGCCTCGTCCAGCACGATGGTTCCGAACAGTGGCTGGGTGGCGCCGTCCGGACAAAGCGCATAGCTCAGGGAGGCGGTAAGAATGTAGCTGGCGATGATTTCCTTTTCGCCGCCGCTGCCCCCCTGGGAGCCGGTGCGAGTCTCGATCACCGAGCCGGACTCGCGTTCCAGCACCGAAACTTCGAACTGCAGCCGGTAGCGCGGGTCCAGCAGAGCCCGGGCACCCACGGTGCGCTTGTTGTCTGCCGCGTCCCGCAGCAAGGCCACCATGTTTTGCAGAGCCTTGAAATGGCTTTCGCCCTGGTCGCCTTTCAGGGCATCCGCCCGCAGCTGCCGTTGTGCGCGTTCCAACCTGCGGAGGGATTCATGGGTAACCCGGCGGGGCTCCAGGCGCAGGTAGCGGCCAGGGTGGAAGTCGACCCGCCGCAGTGTGGCGTTCAGATCGGCGATACGTTCTTCAATGATGGCCACCTGGTTCTGTATTTGAGCCAGCAGTTGGGTCACGCCCTGATCCGACGACTGGTTCAGATAGCTGAGGAATCGCTCCAGCTTCTGGGGAAGGGCTTCTTCCTCCAGTACCCGCAGGCGTTCCAGGTATTCCGGAATGTCCTGGATATTACTGCCGGTTTCAATCAGCGCCCCGGTATCAATGGTGAGCGCCTTTTCCATCAGTTGGGTCAGGCTGAGTTCATAACTCTGGATCTGTTTGCCCAGCTTCCCAATGACTTTGTCCAGTTGCTCTCGCTGGTCCCGCTCCAGGGCTTCCAGTTGTTCGTACTGGTCCGCTTTCGGGGTGCGGAAGTGTCTGGTTGCCAGGCTTTGCTGGTCGTCTGTGAGGCCATCGCCAAGCCGGTCCAGCAGTTCTGTGCAGCGGTCCGTGGCCTGGTTGCGCTTTTCTTTCAGCAGGGCGAGGGCGGTTTCCTGGTTCGACAGCTGTTGTCGGCCTTCTTCTAGTTGCTGGCGAACCGCTTCAAATTCCCCCCGTGCTTTTTCCACATCCGAGTCCGGAGCGGTCAGTGCTTCCAGCCGGCTTTGCAGGGCATCGAGTTCACGTTGTGCGCTGGGCAGGTTGATGGTGCTGAACTCGGTTTCGCCCAGGAGTTCGTAAAGCCTTATCTGATCCTTTGTGTCCCTGAGATTACGGCGGGCTGATTCGAGTTGCCGCCCCAGAGCGTCCGCTTTCTTACGGGTTTCGCTCAGTTCGTTGTTGAGCGCGGAGAGACGGTCACGGTTGTTGAAGCCGGTCATCCAGCCCTTGTCGAGCCGCTGGTTGTCCCGTTTTTCAAAATAGCCCTTCTTGCCGGACATCAGGCCCTGTTGGGTCATGCCATGGGGTGTCTGGCGCAGGGTTTCGGGAGAGTCCACGCAGTGTCGGTCGATTTCGGCCAACAATTGTTTCAGGGCTTCCCGGTGAGGATGGTCCTTGAAGTTCAGCTTGCGGGTGAAGCCATCCTTCATGAACTGTGCCGTGGCCTGGGGTGCCTGGGCTTCCAGCAGTCGCACATGAAGGCGGTTGTCACGGCTGTTGACCCTGTCCAGGGCCGATTGCATGGCGGCCGGTGGCACGAGCAGGCGCAGGCGGTGCCCGCCGATAGCCCGTTCAATGGCGCCACGCCAGTCACGTTCTTCGGCTTTGACTTCCACCAGTTCTGCCACGAACGGCAGAATGCTTTCGTCCAGGTTCAGGTCCTGGGCCAGTTCGCTGCGGAATTCCTGGTAACGTCCGTCGATGTTGGACCCGGGCCGGGCCTTGATGCGGTCGATTTCTTCGGTGATTTCCGTCAGGGTTTCATTGAGCTTACCGTGACGAAAACGCAGGTCGAGCAGGAATTCGTCCTGAGTGTCCGCAAGTTCGGACAGTTCGGCCAGCTTTGACTCACCGAGCTGGCGGTTCCGGGCCAGTGCTTCGGAGCTCAGTGTGCTGTCCAGGTCAAGCTTGCCGGTCAGGGTCTGGTAGTCCCTGGCGTGTCGGCCCCGTTCTCCTACCCAGCGCTTCTGTTGGGAGATCTGCTCCTTTAGCTGCTCTATGCTGGCACCACCGGCCTGCAGGTATATGTCTTTCAGGGTATCGGCTTTGCTGTTGAGTTGCTTAACATTGCTGCTCAATGACTCGAGGGTTTCTCTGCCCTTATCAAGCTGGCGTTCCAGGTCCTGTTTGCGGGTGCTCCACAGCTCGTAGCCGGTTTGTGCGAACCAGATCGGCAGGATGTCTTTCAATAACAGCTGCTGGTCAAGCTCTCTGGTGGCACTCTGGTGCTTTTCGTAGGTTTCCGCTATGGGTAGCAGCGACTGGTGTTGTTTTCGGGCGGTTTCCAGTTCGCTGTGGATCGCGGCCAGGTCGTCAAACTCACTGGCCACCTCTGCCGCCCGGTCGAACGCCGAGTGGTCATCCAGCACCAGTTCCCGGAAGATTTCGTCGATGCTGTTGAGCTGCTTCAGGCCCGCGGCGCGGTTGAGCAGAGTGAAGGCATTTTCCCCCACTTCAAAAAATCGCCGTACTTGGGCCAGGTAGGCTTTCTTACTGTCGTTGGCCTGTAAGCCTGGGTTATCCCCGGCGTGTTGCTTGAGCTCCCGGGCGCCACCCTCGTGGTGAATGGCCAGCCAGTTGTCCAGACTCTGGTCATCCCTTTCTGAAAACAGCCATAGGCGTTTCAGGTCGCTGGCGGCAGAGCTGCTGCCGTCGATCCAGAACAGCGCCCCGATGCGAATAGCGTTGTTACCGTTGGAGAAGCGGGCGCTCACGGCTGTTACGGTTTTACCAGCGCGTGCGATATGGCTGTTGTCGCCGGTATTGTTACCGGCACCGGATACGCCCCGAATATAGGAAATCAGGTCACGGTCGCTTTCATGGCCGCCAGTGGAGGCCAGGTTGTACCGGGGCTGGTGAGTCAACAGGGTCATCAACGCGTCCACCAGCGTGGTCTTGCCGCTGCCGGTGGGGCCGATAATGGCGGTGCCTTTCGGGTCGATCTCCGCGCAGTGCCGTCCACCGAAGGGCCCCCAGTTATACAGGTCCAGGTGGGTCAGGATATAGGCCGTGGGCGGCAGGATGTCAGCGGCAAAGAGGTCGGTCTGGGGCAGGCTCATACATCCTCTCCGTCAGCGTCTTGCGGGGCGGACTGGCCGGCCATTTGTCGGAAATGGTGGAGCAGGTTCTGCAGATTTTCCGGGTTCGCCAGGTGGGTGATGATAGGGCGAACGACCACCTGGTCGTTGGCGTCGATGTCCGAGACAATGCCGTGGCTCTTGAGGTTGTCCAGCAGGCTGCGCAGGCGTTTCTGGTCGCGGGTGTCGCTGCCGGTGTCGCCCAGGTACAGCTGCAGTTGGGGCAGTAGCTCATCCAGTTCCACAGTGGCTTCGCCGGCACCGAGACCGGTTTCCTGTTCGTGGGCGATAAAGTGCTGGCGTAGTATGGCCACCAGCAGGGACTGTTCCATGGTCAGACGCTGGCGGCGCACCAGGGGGTGGGACCACTCGTCGTCGTTTTCTTGGCCTTCGCTGAAGAGCCGGTCTGACACGACAAGGAAAGCCAGTCCACGTACGTCGTCCACTTTCAGGCGCAGGTCGAACGGTTCCAGGATCTGGTTGATCGCAGCGGTCTGGGTGGTGGCAACCTGGTAGAGGTTGGGCTTACGGTCTGCTTCCAGCAACCCGTATTTCAGCAGCTCCTGGGCGGTGGCTTTCACATTGCCGGGCGTGTAGTGGCTGGCCTCCGTCAGAGGCGTTTGCTGATCGACATGGGCCAGTGCCTCTGATGTCTGTTGCGGCTCGTCCCGGCCTTGTTGGTCGTCTGCCTGGCTTGTCAGGCGGTCAAAATAGTCAGACATGCGGGTTTACAGCTCCCAGTCGATGGCTTCTGCGTCTTGTCGGGTTAGCGCCAGTTGCGGCACGTGGAAGCGCAGCCGGTGTCCGTTGCTGTCGGTAATATCCACGGCTTCCCGGTCGTCGGTGATTTCCACCTCCGCCTCACGGGACATGGCCAGCCACAGGGCAATGGTTTCCAGGTCGTGAGTGGGCGGCAGGTGAGCCGCCAGGTCGCCGATGCTCATGGGGCGGTCGGTGACTTTCAGCAGTTCCACGGTTTCCTGGTACAGGGCTTTCCGGTCAAGACCGTCAAATGCCCGCCAGAACTCTTCGTCGACGTCGTCGAGGTTGACGCCCTGATCGGTCAACTCGAGGCCTTGTGCCTGCTCTTCAGTGGCGGACTTGAATCTGAGCCGCTCAACCAGCGGCAGGCTGGAAACCGCCACGGCAATTGGCGGCAGAGGCGTGTCGCCTTTGCGGACCTTGTGGCTGGACCAGTCGATGTTAAGTGCGGTGTTCAGTATACCATTGAGCAGTTCGCCGACTCTGTGGTTCTCGGCGGCCAGCCCGGTTTTCAGGAACCCTTTGACGTCTTTTTCGCTGCGGGCCCGGGCGCGGATGACAGCAGCGGACTCCTGTATCAGCCGGATCACGAGCCAGCGCAACTCATCCTGTTGCTGTCGGGACAGGGCGTGGCGGGTTGCCGGATTCTTCAGGATGGTACGCAACCGGTGTTTCATGTTGTCCAGCTCGATGGAACGGCTAAGTTGCTCACTGAAGTTGTGGAATACCTTGCCCTCGGCGGTTTCCAGCAGGGTGTCGTGGCCGTCCAGCAAGCGGTCAACGATTTCGCCACGGTGATGCTGTTCGCTGACGATGGATTGGCGTAACTGACGGTCTGCGTCCCGATAGGAGTCCTCCACCCGGCGAAAGTCCGCTCGCAGACTGGTGGCAAGATTGTAGACTTCGCGGATGCCTTCTGCGGCTTCGGCCCCCTCCAGCACCTTGAATCGACCGGCTTCCACGTCGGCCAGTTCGTGCTCCAGGTCTCTTATTTTGCGGCGTATATGGTCCGCACGGCTTTGGGCATTCGGGTTCAGACGGGTTTCCAGGTTTTCAATTTCCCGCTGTACCGTGGCGAGGCGAGAGGCGGTGGACGTCATGATCTTTTCATCGAGGCCCTCAACAAAGGCCAGGGCTTTTTGCAGGGCATCGGTGGCCATCAGCCGGCCGTCCCGTTCCACTATCAGCCCTTTGCGAATCCAGGAACGTAGTTCTTTCCTGGCATCGGCTGCCGGGTCGTCGGGGGACAGCTTCAGGTCGTCGCTGTTGGCGTGTTCACGCAGGATATCCGTCAGCATTTGCTGGGCATCCTCGAACAGGATTTCTTCCCGGTTTGTTTCCATCAGTGCCTGCAGGCAACTAAGTACCAGGGGCCCGCGGGTGGCAGACAGAAGCTTCCAGGCCGGATGCTGGTGACGGGCCACCAGGTAGGAGCGGGTTCTCAGGTGGGTTTGTTCGTCCATCGGCAGTGTGCTTTTATCTGGTATCTGGATAACGGGTGGCAGCAAACAGGGCCTGATAATGGCATTTATATGGCGTTCATAATAGTACCGGTGTGATAGCGACCGTAACAACTTAATACCCATCAGACCACCACAGGGGCGGTTTCACCAGAGCGCTTTGTTATCCGGTGCCACCTTTATTCTCCAGGCCGACACCAGGCCGCCCTTGTCATTATCCACCCGGGTCACATACTCTGCTAGAGTCTGTGATTGAGGCAGGTGGTGAGCTGAGGTTGGGCACGGAGGGCATTCCCGTCGACTGGCTGGTGGTCATGCATCGCCTGCCAGAGACTGCGATGCTGGAAAAACAGATCAAGTCCTCAGCCGTGGAATACCAGCGCGTCACGGCGGCGGCCGACTTGCTTGCCCGTTTTTATCTGGATGCCGCAAGCGTCCGGCTCTCGGGGAACCAGTACCTGGAGCGCTTGCGGGAGGGCATCGACGATCACTACCAACAGTTGATTGATTACTCCCTTCCGGAGGACAGGGTCAAACGGGTCCGTGACCAGCAAATGACACTGATTGAAAAACACTCGGCGGTCTTTGCGGATCGCGCAAAGGCCGGCATCCTCGTTGAGGCCCATGGTGATTTGCGGCCGGAGCATGTCTGCCTGACCGAGCCACAGAACGGGCCAAGCTGGCGATCTGGCACCTGGACGACGATTTCCGCGAGAGGCGCGGGCCATGGCGGCAAAAAGCGCTGGATTACCTGAACATAGCCTCCGATTTCGACAAAGGTGCTGGCGGCTGAAGCGATGGCGCCCAAGAAACCCGGATTCAGGACTCCAGATCTGTCACATCCCTGCCTTCATGCAAGGCAGCGATGGTATCGGCTATGCCGGCAGTAATATCCACCAGCTCAACCTTGGTCTTCAGTGATTTGGACGGCAGTGACGGAGTGACCGTATTGCCGAGAATCACCCGGGACAATGCCGGCGAAGACAGTTTTTCCCCGGTATCCTGAGTGAACACAGCGTGCGTGGCGATGGCGATCACGTCCTCCGCGCCCTGGTCTTTGAACGCTTCCGCAGCCCGCTGCATGGTGCCTCCTCCTGCGATCAGGTCGTCCAGGATCAGCACGGTGCGGTTGCGGATATCGCCAACCACGGCAGAACCGCTCATTTCGCCCTGGCTGCGATGCTTCTCCATAAATGCGCTGCCGACGGGGCGCTCCAGCCGATTCGCCAATGACTCGCGGAACAGTTCCGCACGCTTTACGCCCCCTATATCCGGGGACGCTACGGTGATTTCCCTGTCCCCGAGTTCCGGCAGGAGGTAGTCGATGAACGCTTCTCTGGCGCTCAGATGCACTGTCGGGCAGCGAAAGGCATTTTCGAAAGCGGCGCGGTTGTGAACGTCCACGGTCACCATGGTGTCGATCGTCACAGCCTCGAAGAGCTGGGCGACATAGCGGGTGGTGACAGGATCATGGGGCTTGGTTCTCCTGTCCTTGCGGGAGTAACAAAGGTAGGGCGCCACGACATTGATTCGGCCGGCGCCAGCGTCCCGAAGACTGGCCAGTAAAAACAGCAGACGCACGAGCTTGTCGTTGGTGCTGAGGCCATCGCTGCTGTTGAGGGACTGGACCACGAATACATCCCGGTTGCGAACCGTCTCCAGCGTGCGGATCTTGTGCTCGCCGTCTTCGAAATCCCGTTCCTCATGTTTGCCCAGGGGTACGCCCAGGTGGGCGGCCACTTGCGAGGCAAAGTCGCTGCCGCAATCAAGACTGAAGAGTGCTATTCGGTCATCCGGTTTCATGGGGCAAGTCCGTTCGCTTTGGCTGAGGGTATCAACTGCTCTTTTAACTCTAGTCAAAATGCGGATAAAGATATACGAGGCCGAGTTTTCGATCTCTTCATCCCGCTTGCCATCGTCTGGCGTAATCCCAGTCTCATATGCTTCAATGATCAGTAACTAGTCAAGTCAGCTAACAAGGCTGTCTTTGATACCTCGGCGCCTGGTCAACAACAATGAGCACAGACGATAAGATGGTCAAACGCCGGCGCTCTGCTCTACGTGGCCGTCAACTGGAACCGGCGGTACTGTCGGAGCTGCGGGACCTGATCGGTGACGAACGTGTCGATTCGTCATTGCGAGACCGCGATCGCCTTATCGAGCACCTGCATGTACTGCAGGACGCAGACGGTTACCTCTCCATGCCCCGCCTTCGGGCCCTTGCCGCTTTCATGAACCTGCCCATGGCCGCCGTCTATGAAACGGCGACTTTCTACGCCCATTTCGACGTCATTCATGATGAACAAGCCCCACCGCCTGAGATAACTCTGCGGGTGTGTGACTCGCTTTCGTGCCAACTGGCGGGCGCAGGCGCACTGCACGAGGCGCTGGCTGATGGGGCTGACCCGAGCCAGGTGCGCGTGGTCCTCGCGCCCTGCATGGGGCGCTGCGAGACAGCACCCGTGGTGGCCGTGGGACAACATCATGTAGGCAACGCCACTGTTGAGACGGTCGGCGCGGCAGTCGAACAAAAGCAGATTCAACCCGACGACATCCATTGGCAGAAGCTGGCGGATTACCGCTCGGTAGGTGGTTACCAGTTGCTGAAGGATTGCCGAGACGGTCAGGTTACTGTCGAGTCCCTCGCGGAAGAACTTCAACAGGCAGGCCTGCGCGGCCTGGGCGGCGCCGGATTTCCAACATTCCGTAAATGGCAGGCCGTGCGGGCCGAACCGGGGCCCCGTTATGCGGTGATTAACGCGGATGAAGGAGAGCCGGGTACCTTCAAAGATCGTTATTACCTGGAACGAGAACCCCACGTCTTCCTGGAAGGTGCACTGGTTAGCGCCTGGGCGGTTGAGGCGAAGGCCCTCTACATCTACCTGCGCGATGAGTATCCAGGCCTCCTCGGTGTGCTGAAAGACGCCGTTGCCGAACTGGAAGCTGCCGGCATCGTAGAACCCGGCTTTGTAATCCTACGCCGGGGCGCGGGCGCGTACATTTGCGGCGAGGAATCTGCCCTGATCGAGTCCCTGGAAGGCAAACCCGGCAAGCCACGCCATCGCCCGCCGTTCGTAGCCCAGAAGGGATTGTTTAACCAGCCCACACTCGTTAACAACGTCGAGACCGTTTACTGGATTCCCCGCATCCACGCCCAGGGCGCCGACTGGTTCGCGAGCCAGGGCCGGCATGGTCGCAAGGGGCTTCGCAGCTTTTCGGTGTCAGGACGGGTTGCTCGGCCCGGTGTGCACGTCGCACCCGCTGGCATCACCCTCAATGAATTGATCGAGGAATACTGCGGTGGCATGGCCGAAGGGCATGGGCTCCTGGCCTATCTGCCCGGCGGGGCCTCCGGCGGCATACTGCCGGCCAGCAAAGCCGATATTCCGCTGGATTTCGACACCCTGCAGGAGCACGGCTGCTTTATCGGCTCCGCTGCCGTGATCGTTCTGTCGGATCAGGATGATTTGCAGGCTGCGGCTGCCAACCTGTTGGGATTCTTTGCGGATGAGTCCTGCGGCCAATGCACGCCCTGCCGTGTGGGCACCGAGAAAATGCTCACCTTGCTGGAGCGGGATACCTGGGATGAACAGACGCTCCAGCAGCTGGCCGGAGTGATGGCGGATGCGTCCATCTGCGGTCTCGGCCAGGCCGCACCCAATCCGGTGCTGAGCCTGCTGCGGGACTTCCGCAGCGAACTCGCCAGCAGCAACCTGATCGCGAAAGGTTAGGGGAGGCAGCCATGAGTGATGCGACCACAAGCTTCACCCTGACACTGGACGACGTAGAAGTGCAGGCTTACCCCGGCGAAACCCTGTGGCAAGTGGCCAAGCGCGCCGGCGAGACTATCCCGCACTTGTGCTTCAAAGACGCCCCGGGTTACCGAGCGGACGGCAATTGCCGCGCCTGCATGGTGGAAGTGGAGGGTGAGCGGGTGCTCGCCGCAAGCTGTATTCGCGAGGCAGTGCCCGGCATGGTGGTGCGAAGCGCTGGCTCCGCCCGTGCCCAGGAAGCCAGAAGAGCGGTGCTGGAATTGTTACTGGCCGATCAACCTGCGCAAGATAGCAGCCCCGATCGTTCAAGCCACTTATGGGAAACGGCGGATCAACTGGCGATTGATGTCGGGGATGTGCGCCAGCGCCTCCCGGCCCGTTCAGAGCGCAACGAGCCAACGGTTCACCATGTCGCGCCGCGATCGGATTCGCTGCCCCACGCCCGGGGCCATGACGCCACTCACTCTGCCATGAACGTGAATCTGGATGCCTGCATCACCTGCGGCTTGTGCGAGCGCGCCTGCCGCGAAGTGCAGGGCAACGACGTGATCGGCCTGGCGCATCGCGGTGCCGCGTCCAAGGTAGTGTTTGATTTTGATGACCCCATGGGCGACAGCACCTGCGTTGCCTGTGGCGAATGCGTGCAGGCCTGCCCGACGGGCGCGCTCATGCCCGCCACCCTGATCGATGCCCAGGGCCGCGGAGATTCCGCCACGGCCGACCGCACTGTCGACTCCGTTTGCCCCTATTGCGGCGTGGGCTGCCAGCTGACCTATCACGTGAAAGACGAGCCTGCTCATGCCGAAGGAAAAGCAGGCGAGCAGCAAGGACGCATCTTGTTTGTTGAAGGCAAAGACGGCCCCTCAAACCAGGGCCGGCTCTGCGTGAAAGGCCGTTTCGGCTTCGATTACCCCTCGCACCCGGCACGTCTCACCCGGCCACTGATTCGCCGGGAGGGCGTCCCCAAGGGGCTCGACCCGGACTTTAATCCGGTCAATCCGTTAACGCACTTTCGAGAGGCAAGTTGGGAAGAGGCCCTGGATCTGGCGGCAGGTGGATTAACCCAACTTAAAACCCAGCACGGACCGGATGCACTCGCCGGCTTTGGCAGCGCCAAGTGCTCCAACGAAGAAGCCTGGCTGTTCCAGAAGCTGGTGCGCACCGGTTTCGGTTCAAACCACGTTGATCACTGCACCCGGCTTTGCCACGCTAGCTCCGTGGCGGCGTTGATGGAATGTTTGGGCTCCGGCGCCGTGACCGCTTCCTTCATGCAGGCGCTGGAGGCGGATGTGGTCATCCTCACCGGCTGCAACCCGGCGGTGAACCATCCTGTGGCCGCTACCTACTTCAAGCAGGCGGCCCGAAACGGCACCAGGCTGATTATCATCGACCCCCGGGGCCAGGCGCTGGACGCCTATGCCTGGCGCAGCCTGCGTTTCTCGCCGGGTGGCGACGTGTCACTGTTCAACGCCATGCTCAATGTGATTATCAGCGAAGGACTCTTCGACCAGGCCTACATTGATGCCCACACCGAAGGCTTCGAGGCGCTGGCGGCCAGCGTTGAGGGCATGACCCCGGAGGTGATGAGCCCGGTTTGCGGCGTGGCGCCCGACACCATTCGTGAAGTGGCCCGAGCTTACGCCGAGGCTGATAGAGCGATGATTTTCTGGGGCATGGGTATCTCCCAACACGTGCACGGCACAGACAACGCTCGATGCCTGATTTCCCTGGCGCTCACCTGCGGCCACACTGGCCGGCCCGGTACCGGCCTGCACCCGTTGCGGGGGCAGAACAACGTGCAGGGAGCCTCGGATGCCGGTTTGATCCCCATGGTACTGCCCGATTACCAACCGGTCGGGGATGCCCAGTTGCGCGCCGCCTTCGAAGAGCTCTGGAACACCGAACTGGACCCGAAGCCGGGGCTCACCGTGGTGGAGATCATGGACGCCATCAAGGCGGGCACTATCAAGGGCATGTACATCCTCGGCGAAAACCCCGCGATGTCCGACCCGGACCTTACTCACGCCCGGGCCGCGCTCGCTGCCCTTGAGCACCTGGTGGTGCAGGACCTGTTCGCCACAGAGACCGCCCAGTTTGCCGATGTGATTCTGCCTGCCGCCGCCTGGTCGGAAAAATCAGGCACCGTCACCAACACCAACCGCCAGGTGCAAATGGGCCGTGCCGCGCTGGCGCCCCCGGGGGAGGCAAAGCCCGACTGGTGGGTTGTTCAGGAAATCGCCCGGCGTTTCGGGCTGGCCTGGAACTACGCCGGCCCCGAGCAAGTGTTTGAAGAAATGAAGCAGGGCATGCATTCACTGGATCATATCTCCTGGTCTCGCCTGGAGCGCGAAGGGTCCGTCACCTATCCATGCCCCGCGGATGACGCCCCGGGCCAGGACGTTGTCTTCTCCGATGCCTTCCCGCGCGCAGGAGGCCGTGCGAGATTCTCACCGGCCAGCCCACTGCCACCGGATGAGCCGGTGGATGAGGCCTATCCCATTGTGCTAACCACCGGGCGTTTGCTCGAGCACTGGCACACCGGCGCCATGACCCGTCGCAGCCGGGTGCTGGATGAGCGGGAGCCGGAAGCGGCAGCCTACCTGGCACCAACGGAGCTGGATCGTATTGGCGTAGCTCCGGGTAATGACATTCTAATTGCCACCCGGCGCGGCACCATCACCCTGACGGCGCGGGCAGATCAAACCATGCCCGAGGGCATGGTGTTCGTCCCCTTCGCCTTTGTGGAGGCGGCAGCGAACGTGCTCACCAACCCGGCGCTGGACCCGTTCGGCAAGATCCCGGAGTTCAAGTATGCAGCCTGCAGGTTGAGCCCGGCGTAGCGTCCCAAGCAAACAGACTCCTCCCGAACGACGTTCATTGTCGCATCGCGTCTGTAAAGTTTGCGCGGGTAGTCTAGAATAACGCCAAAATTTCCAGATCTTTCAGGTAGATAAAATGCCAAAGTTTTTGCATACGGCAGACTGGCAGATGGGCCGAGCCTTTACCCGTTTCGAGACTGAAGACGGTGCCGCCCTGGTCGAGGCCCGGTTCGAGGCCATTGAAACACTTGCTCAACTGGCCAACGAACATCAGTGCGATGCGGTATTGGTGGCAGGCGACGTCTTTGATGCCCAAACGGTCTCCGATCGCACGATCCGGCGAGTATTCAACGCCACAAAGGGGTTTACCGGCCCCTGGGTCATGCTGCCAGGCAACCACGACGCCGCCCTGGCAGAGAGCGTATGGACACGAGCCCAACGCGTCGGTGCGGTGCCGGAGAACGTCCATCTCGCGCTTCAGCCCGGCGTGATTGATCTGGAACCCCAGCTCGTCAGCATCCTCTGCGCGCCGCTGACTCAGCGCCATACCTACGGCGATCTGACCGAGCCATTCAGCGGCTATGAATCACCGGAAGGTTTTCTCAGAGTCGGCCTGGCCCACGGCAGTGTCCAGGGCCTGTTGCCAGACGAGATTGATTCCACCAACCCCATTGCGCCAGACCGTGCGAAAGCCAGCAGGCTCGATTACCTCGCCATGGGCGACTGGCACGGCACCAAACAGATCGATGAACGCACCTGGTACAGTGGAACCCCCGAGCCGGAACGGTTCCGGAACAACGAAGCGGGGAATGCCCTGATCGTTGAAGTGTCCGAACCCGGGGCAACCCCGACAGTAACCTCACTCCCAACCGGGCGGTATCAATGGCACCAGTGGCGGGAAACCCTGGCGGTTCATTCCGATCTCGAACAGCTGCTGGAGCGTTTGAACACCTTGCCCGAATCCGCCGTTGTCGATCTGCGCCTTGAAGGCTCAGTGACCCTGGCCGGCGAAGAAACCCTGTTGAAGGCCTTGTCGGTGGCCGAAGCGCGATTCCGCAGCCTTCGCTGTGAGCGGAGCGGGCTTCAGCTTACGCCCACCGATGAAGACATCGCGGCCCTGAAAGCGGATGGCTACGTGGGCGAGGTGGTTGAAAGCCTGCGGGAGCGGCAGGAAGGGGCCCAGGATGATGTCGCCCGGGATGCCCTGGCGATCCTGGCAGGGCTGCTCAGGGAGCGGGAACAGGAGGTGGGGCAATGAAGCTGCAGCGAATGCGCATTGAACAGCTGCGCCAGTTCCGCAAACCCTTTGTTCTGGACAACCTGCAACCCGGCCTCAACCTGATTCACGGCCCCAACGAGTCCGGCAAAAGCACCCTGGTACGTGCCATCCGTGCCGCGTTTTTCGAACGCTATCGTTCAACGGCCGTGGACGATCTGCGCCCGTGGGGCGACTCCGCCGCGGCGCCCACCATTGAGCTGGATTTCGAGCACGACAACCGCACGTGGCGTCTCACCAAAAGCTTTCTCCAGCGCAAACGGTGCGACCTGGTAGTCGGCACCGAGGCCTACAGTGAAGACGACGCCGAAGAAAAACTGGCCGAATTGCTGGGCTACCAGTACCCGAAACGTGGCGCCAGCAAAGCCGAACACTGGGGCATACCGGGACTGCTGTGGGTGGAGCAGGGCACCGGGCAGGACATCGAACAGGCCATAGAGCATGCCGGTGATCATCTGAAGTCTGCACTGAATTCCATGGTGGGAGAGGTGGCCAGCTCCGGGGGCGACGACCTGATCGAGACGGTCCGCAGCCAGCGGGACACCCTGCTGACCGGCACCGGCAAGCCCCGGGGCGATTACCTGAAACTGGAAAAAGACCGCGCTCAATATGAACTTGAAATTGAAGAGCTGAAGGAGCGGGTGCATAAATACCAGGAGCAGGTCGACCGGCTTGGCAAGCTGGCCCAGGATTTTGATCAGGCCGAGGCCGAGCGCCCATGGGAAGACGCCCAGCGACAGCTGGAGGAAGCCCGCCTGCGCTATCAGCAGGTTGAGCGCCTGGAGCAGCAACAGAACCAGGAGAAAGCCACGCTCAGCCAGTTGCAGCAAAACCACCGCTTGTTGCAGCAGAACAAGGAACACCTGGAAGGACTCAGCCGCCAGCTTGAAGGCCGAAAAGCCGAACTGGACCGAGCGGAGCGAGACCTCTCCACCGCAGAAGCCCAAACTCCGATGATTGCAGGCCGTTTGAGCGAAGCCAGAAGCGCCTATGAGCAAGCGGAGAAGCAACGCAAACTGGCGGGTCTTCTGCAAACCCTGGAGCGGCTGGAGCAGGATGTCCGCCGGCTTGAACAGCAAAAACAAGTGCTGACCCAGAACCTTGCCAAAGCAAAGGAATACCACCAGCAGCTGGAGCAAGCCAGGCAACAGGCCAGGGAAAACCGCATTGATGCAGAGTTGGTCAAAAAGCTGAGAGCCACCAGGAACCAGCTGAACGAAGAGACCATCCGTTCACGAACCATCGCCACCCGATTGAGCTGGCAGTTGGAGCCCAATGCATCATTAACACTGAACAACGAGCAACTCACCGGGCAGGGCGAGCAGCAGCTTCTGGAAGAATCCACCCTGGTTATCCCGGGCGTGGGTACCCTGGGCATAACCCCCGGCGGCGAAGAGCTTGCCAGCACCCGCCGGAAGCTTAAAACCCTTGAGGACAGCTTCGCCGAACAGCTGAAGACCCTCGGCGTGACATCCGTGGAACAGGCCGAAGACCGGCTTTCAGCCTTCGAAAGTGCCGGAAGAGCCCAGAAGCACGCCGAAGATTTGCTGAAATCCGTGGCACCGGCCGGCATTGAGCAACTTGTCTCCGAACAGAGCGAGGCGGAAAGCGAACTGGCGAAAGCCAAAAGCCAGTTGCAGGCCACGCCAGAACCGGACCAGAAAGAGAACGTACCCGCCCTGGAGGAGGCAGAAGCCGCTTTCGTTCAGGCCGGCACCGCGCTGGACAAGGCCGAATCCGATGAGCGTGAGCACCAGGCAAAGCGGTCGGCACTGAAGCAGGCGCGGGACAACGCTAAAACCGAATGGCAGCGGCTGGCGGATGAAGAAAAGAGCCCGGAACGGCAACAGCAGCTTCAGCAAATCACCACCGACCTGGCGAACCTCGAAAAACAACAGGCCGAGCTGCAAGCCAGCCTCGAACGCCGCGAACGGGAAATCCGCGAAGCCCGACCGGACTTTCTCAAGCAAGACATCGAACGCTACCAGAATGCGGTCAATCAACTACGCCAGACCCAGGAAAACCGCGGGCGTGAGCTCAGGGATATCAAAGTCAGGCTTGAAGCCTGGGGTGCCGAAGGGCTGGAAGAACAGCTCAATGAGAAAGAGGCGGAGTACGACCAGTGCAATCGCCGCTATCAGGAATTGCACCGCCGCGCCCAGGCCCTGGATCTGCTGCTGAACCTGCTCACAGAAAAACGCCAGGCCCTCACACGCCGCCTGCAGGCACCGCTGCAAAAGCACCTCAACCATTACCTGTCGGTGCTTTTCCCGGAAGCCTCACTGGAAGTCGACGAACAGCTCCGGCCCGGCACCTTCAGCCGGGGCAGCGAACTGGGACAGATCACCGAACTGAGTTTTGGCGCTAGGGAACAGATGGGACTGATCAGCCGCCTGGCCTACGCCGATCTGCTAAGGGAAGCCGGAAGGCCAACGCTGGTCATTCTGGACGACACCCTGGTGCACAGTGACAGCGAGCGCCTGGAAGACATGAAACGCATCCTGTTTGATGCGGCCAGTCGGCATCAGATACTGCTGTTTAGCTGTCATCCAGGGAACTGGAGCGACCTTGGTGTACCACCTATTGACCTCCAGAGCTTGAAGGTTCATGCAGTTGCACAGGCATAACTAGCGACGCCAAGCAGTGCTTTGCAAGTTACGGCCGGCTGACCGGCAAGCTGGATATTCGGTTGTGGCTGTCCGGTGCGTCCACGATGTGGAAGCGCTGGATCTAACTGGTGTCATGTGAGGCTACACTGTAATCGATAGCAATCGCTCGATTGCCAAAAAAAGCCTGTCGGGAGGATCGCGGATTTCGTGGAAATCCGACATTTTAGGGGTTAACGTCATTCCACCGGATTTAGTTAGATTGCGAGATATAAGGAATGCCGGTGGCCACCGCGCCGTTCTTCTGGAAGTCATCAATGTGGGACGTACACGATGCAGCAGACCGGAATCTACGAGCAGCTTATTACCCGGCTCGTAGAAAACAGATTGGACAGGAAACAATTTTACGTCGGTGAGCGCCAGCTTAGCAGTGTGGAAGCATCTGTATGGTTGTCACGATTCCTTACTAACATTCTGGAGTTCGCTATTGGGTCGGTGCCTTCGGGCGATAACCGACTTCAGGAGCAAATCGAGTTATCGAATCAGTTGCTGATGTGGCTCAAGGGGAAGGTGCAGGATGATGGGTTCCTGGATGAGAACCTCCTCGATAGCCAAGGAAAGATCCTCACCGCGCTTTATGAGCTGGAAAACCCGGTTGCTGCGAACCTGAAGCAGTATGTTGAAGACGTTTTCCCGCTCACAGGACTCACACAGAGTGAGTTATTTTCAGGCAGTAATGCTGGCTTGTCACTGGAGTCAGAGCTAAAGCGCGAGATTTTGTCAGCGGACCGGATTTACTGGTTGGTCTCGTTCATCAAATGGGCCGGAATTCGGATATTCCGGAAAGAACTGGAAGCCTTCACCGCGAGTGGCCGAGAGCTGAAAATCATCACCACCTCCTACATGGGGGCAACGGATGCCAAAGCCGTTGAGTATCTGGCTAGCCTGCCGAACACCGAAGTGAAGCTGAGCTACAACACCGAGCGTGAAAGGCTGCACGCCAAGAGCTATTTGTTCCTCCGGAACACGGGTTTTCACACCGGTTACATCGGTTCATCAAACCTATCTCGATCGGCGCTGACCAATGGCCTTGAGTGGAATCTTAAGATCACCGCTCAGGAAATCCCTCACATCATCAACAAATCGCTCAGCACCTTTGAAACCTATTGGGCTTCGGAAGACTTTGAATGGTTCGATGGCCGGGCTGAGAGTACCGAAAAGCTCAACCGCGCACTAAAACAACAAAAAGGGTTGGACGCTCCCGGCTCCTCCCACTATTTCGAAATTACGCCGTTTCCGCATCAGAAAGACATTCTAGAGCAACTCTCTGTTGAGCGGGACGTGCACCAGCGTTTGCGAAACCTCGTGGTGGCCGCCACTGGCACCGGCAAGACCCTGATCTCGGCGTTTGATTTTCGGCGCTTCCTGAAAGCAAAACCAAACGCCCACTTTCTGTTTGTGGCGCACCGGGAAGAAATTCTGCGCCAAGCCCGGGAAGCTTACCGTGGCGTGCTGCGTAATAATGCTTTCGGTGAACTCTGGGTAGGCGGCCAGTTGCCGGAACACTACCGGCAATTGTTCGTTTCGATTCAGACTCTGAATAACCAGCTGGATCAGCTAAAGCTCACTGAAGGCTATTACGACTACATCGTAATCGACGAAGTGCACCACATCGCCGCATCGAGTTATCGGGCGGTATTGGAACACTTCTCGCCCGAAATACTGCTGGGACTGACAGCGACTCCGGAGCGACACGATGGCGGCGATATTCTCAGCGACTTTGGTGGCGTGATTGCCGCCGAACTCCGGTTACCGGAGGCCATCAACCGCCGCCACCTTTGCCCCTTTCAATACTTTGGAATAGATGATGACACCGACCTGCGCACTATTCCTTGGAGTCGTGGGCGTTACGATATTGCTCAGTTGACGAACTTGTATACGCACAACCAGAATCGCGTAAAAAAGATTTTGCGAAGCTTGCGGGAAATCGTCACCGATATAGCCAGCATGAAAGCTCTCGCTTTCTGTGTGAGCCGTGAACACGCGACCTTCATGGTGGAGCAGCTCCTGTTGCACGGCATCAAGGCCGATGTGCTCACTAGTGACAACAGCCACGAACGCCAACAAAAGCAGCAAGCCATTCGCTCCGGGCAAATCAACGTGCTGTGTGTGGTCGACATATTCAACGAAGGCGTCGATATTCCGGAAGTCGACACCCTGTTATTCCTGCGCCCAACCGAAAGCCTGACCATCTTCCTTCAGCAACTGGGTCGGGGTTTGCGCCTTGCTGACGACAAAGATTGCTGCACAGTCTTGGACTTTGTTGGTAATTCTCGGCCTGAATATGATTTCGCCAATAAATTCCGGGCACTGGTGGGAAAGTCAGAACGCTCAATTTCGGAAGAACTGAAGCAGGGCTTTCCCCATGCACCACTGGGTTGCCGAATTGAGCTCACCAAGAAAACCCAGGAAATGGTGCTGAGCAACATCCGGCAAGCCACGCTGACCATGAAGCGGCTGGTGTCTCTTGTTCGGCAGTTCCCACAGCATTCCACTCAGCCACTCACGCTGAAGAACTTCATAACCCATCATCCCCACATCGACCTGAACGAACTCTACAAACGGGGCAGTTGGGCCGAGTTGGTGAGCAAGGCAAAAGACGAAGACAGAGCCGATGACTCGTTTAAACTGGCGAAGAAGGCCATCCACAATCGGATTTTGATCTGCGACGATCACCAGTACCTGCTGTTTCTTAAGAAGCTATGCCAAGCAGGGTTTAGCTGTGACGACCCGAAAGGTCGCCAGGCACTCATGTGCCATTACGACTTCTGGCAGAAAGCAGGGCCAGAGCTGGAATTTGATTCGCTGACACAAAGCTTGGCAGGACTCAGCAAGCTGGGGCTGGAACAGGAGCTGGTGGACGTGCTCGACTGGAAATTGGCGAAAACCAAACACGAGCAGCCGGCGATGCCGGAGTTGCGGGAAGTCCCGCTACGATTGCACGCCCGCTATTCCCGAGAGCAGATTCTGGTTGGCTTTGGTGCGATGACGTTCGAGCATAACCCACCATCGAGGGAAGGTGTATATGTCATTCAGGATCAAAATATTGAGCTGATGTTTGTCACCTTGGACAAAAACGAAAAGCAGTTCTCCCCAACCACCATGTACCATGACTACGCCATCAATGAGCAGTTATTCCACTGGCAGTCGCAAAACAGTTCCCGGCCTGACCGTGGTAAAGGGAAGGACTATATTCAACACCAAGCCATCAACAAGCGGTTGTTCTTGTTTGTAAGAGAGCAGGCGAAAGACGAATATGGTCGCACGATGGGGTTTGTGAATTATGGTGAGGTGGATTACGTGTCTCACACCGGTTCCCAGCCGATGAGTATGACCTGGAAACTCCGAACGCCGATGCCAAACTTTATGTGGCAGCAGGCAGCGAAGCTGGCGGCGGCATGAGTTACCGTCCCTACAACAAAAACGCCCAAAACTTCTTCACCCAATACCAGTCCCTGACCTTCGAACAGGTTCACCAAGACTGGCTCTCCTTCCTGGGCGATAAAGCAGGCCTTGCTCTCGATGTCGGCGCAGGCAGCGGTCGCGATTCCAGTGCCCTTGCAGCGCAGGGCTGGGATGTTGTCGCAGTAGAGCCTGCAGCTGGGTTGCGAGAGTTGGGGCAGGCCGCCACTCACAATCAGAGCATTCACTGGTTAGACGATCAATTGCCCGATCTAGGTAAGATCCGGAAGCTGAGCTATCGCTTCGATCTTATTCTTGTATCCGCTGTCTGGATGCATATCACGCCATCCGATCGTGAACGTGCTTTTCGAATCCTGACTGAGCTTTTGGCACCCGGTGGCATGTTGGTGATCACGCTTCGGCATGGGCCTGGTGACGGCGAACGCGTTTTCTATAATGTTAGCAGGGAAGAGCTGGAGGGCTTCGCCAAGCGCCGGGCACTGATCCCGCTTCCGGTGCCGGTCGGGCGCAAGAAGGATGAGCTCCAGAGGGACGAAGTATCCTGGGAGACACTGGCTTTCCGGTTGGCGGACGACGGCACCGGCGCATTGCCGACAGTCCGCCACATCATCGTTAACGATAACAAGTCCTCGACTTACAAGTTGGGTTTGCTGCGAACCCTTGTCCGGATCGCCGACGGTGCGCCCGGTCTGGCGCTTAAGCGGACTGATGACTGGGTGGATATTCCGCTCGGAGCGGTCGGGCTGTTCTGGATTATGCTTTATCACCCTCTGGTGCTCCGGCATCAGCTGCGGCAAGCGCCAGGTAGCCGTGGCTATGCTTTTGCCACGGAGGATTTCTTCAAACTGCAGAGTTTCACGCCGCTTGATTTCAGAGTGGGTATGTCGCTGTCGGCGGATGTTGCTCCAGTAGTCCTGCGCGCTATCCGGGATGCTTGCTCGACCATTCTCAAGAACCCCGCCCATTTCACGACCTGGCCCGGGAGTAACCGTCCCATCTTCGAGGGTGGTTCGGCCAGGATTACCATCAGGAAGGAGTCGGTGCGTTTGGACAAAGCAACGCTTTCCCGGTTCGGTACCTTCCGTGTTCCTTCATTTCTCTGGGATGCGTTCAGTCGCTATGCGTGCTGGATTGAGCCTGCGATTGTTAATGAATGGATTGATCTGATGGGTAGCTGGGATCTGCGTTACCGCATGGATGACTATCATCGTGGTTTACAGTGGGTGGAAGGTCGGCGCGATACGTCAGCTGTCCGTCACATGATTAACCAGCAGCTCGAGACTGGTCGGGTCGAGTGCGTATGGACAGCCCAAAATCTCAAAGCGAAGCGGTTTGACGTTGACCACTGTTTTCCGTGGTCGCGATGGAACAACAACGATCTCTGGAATCTGATGCCATCAAGCCACACGGCTAATGCTTCGAAGTCCGAAAAGCTTCCCGGGGACTTGCTGCTCAAAGAGGCGCACCCTCGAGTAGTGAACTGGTGGGAGCAAGCGATTGTGGGCACGTCTCGTGAGGAGCAGTTTTTCTCAGAGGCTGAGGCCTCACTGCCATTGCTGGGGCAGGAACGAACCGTGGAAGGCGTCTTTGAGGGGATGCTTCAGCAGCGACTGAGGCTGAAAACCAATCTTCAGCTGGCAGAGTGGTTGGGGCTGTAAACTTATGCTTGAACAGCAGGAATTATCCATGACCGAATCACCGCTTGCCCAACCTCTGAAACTCCCCTGCGGAGCCGTACTGCCTAACCGACTTGCCAAGGCCGCCATGACCGAAGGACTGGCAGACGATCAGCTCCACGCCACCCACCGCCATGAAACCCTTTACGGTTGCTGGTCCGATGGCGGAGCAGGGCTGCTGATTACCGGCAACGTGATGATTGATCACCGGGTGCTGGAGCGGCCGGGTAACGTGGCGATTGATCCTGCGCCGGCTGAAGGCGAGCCGGAGGGTATGGCCCAGCTGCGCGCCTGGGCCGAAGCGGGCACGCGCAACGGCAACCATTTGTGGATGCAGATCTCCCATGCCGGTCGCCAGTCGCCGCGTTATGTGACCACGCGCCCAATGGGGCCGTCGGAAGTCCAGCTATCGCTGATGGGCAACTATGCCCGCCCACGAGCACTCACGGAGCCGGAGATCCTCGATTTTATCCAGCGCTTCGCCAACGTGGCCCGGATCGCCAAGGAGGCGGGCTTCACCGGCGTTCAGGTGCACGGGGCCCATGGGTATCTGCTGTCGTCTTTTCTGTCGCCGGTCACCAATCAGCGTACCGATCGCTGGGGTGGCTCACTGGAGAATCGCGCCCGTTTCCTGCTGGAGGTGGTGCGGGCGACTCGCGCCGCTGTGGGGCCGGAGTTTCCGGTGGCGGTAAAGCTGAATTCCGACGATTTCCGCAAGGGCGGTTTTACGCTCGATGAGTCCGTGAAGGTGGTGCGCTGGCTCAATGAGGAGGGTATTGATTTGCTGGAGGTGTCTGGCGGCACATATGAGCAGCCACGGCTGCTCGGGTACAGTGGTGATGCCGACACGGCGAGCGACGGGCCGGCCATGCGAGAGAGCACGCGCAAGCGGGAGGCTTACTTCCTGGATTACGCCCAGACGATTCGCGAGGTGTGCGATTGCCCGCTGATGGTCACCGGTGGATTCCGAACGCGCGCGTTTATGGAAGAGGCAGTCGCCAATGGCGAAACCGACGTGATTGGCCTTGGCCGGCCGCTCTGCACTGATCCCGATACGCCCAAAGATCTGCTTGATGGCCGCATCGATAAGACGGTTTGCTACGAAGATTACGTCAAACTTGCTCAACGAGGGTTTTTCTCACCAGCGAGTCCGCTGATGCCAATCAAAGTCATTAACGTGTTGGGCGGCCAGGCGTGGTACTACCAGCAGATTTTCCGGCTGGCGGATGGCGAAGAGGCTGATCCGGACCTGGGTATCCTCAAGGCCGTCGGGGCTTTTGTTAAGGATGAATTGAGCCGGTCCCGGCGGGTGAAGAAGGCCCGCCTTACCTAAAGATGATTCTCTGGATCGACCGGGGAATAAACCGGGTGATAAATTCGGCAGCGTAGGTCTGGGGTGTAACCAGGTATCGAGGCTTGGGTCGTGTCGCCTCTGCTGCCCTGACAATCTTTTTCGCGACGTCCGACGCACTGGCTGTAAAGGGCTTGATTCTGGCGCCTGGCGCGAGCGCTGCTTCCATTGCCTTGTACTTTTCCCGGTGCACGGCGCTGGCCTGGCCAAGCACGGGCTGCAACGCGGCCAGGGCATGCTCTCTGAACCGGGTCACCACGGGGCCCGGGAGCACCAGCGAGATACTTTCCAGGCTGTTGCTGCCCTGTTCATCAAACCAGAAACTCTCATGGGCCGTGTTCATCGCGGATTTGGCGGCACAGTAGGCGCCTTTCATTTTCTGGGGCGCGATGGAGAGAACGGAGCTAACCGCGATGACCCGCAAGGGTTTACCGTGCTGTTCGCAGAGCCCCAGGCAGACAGCAGCCAGCTTGATGGGGCCGAATACGTGGGTACTGAACTGCTTTTGCCACATGGGTTCGGAGAGATCGCGAAGCGCGCCGAATTGCCCGTAACCGGAGTTGTTGACCAGAATCACCCGCTCGGCTGCTGCAATTTCCGTGTCCAGAGCGCCCGCAAGCCCTTCGATCTGGTCAAAGGACTCTAGATCCAGCGCCAGCTCCAGATCGGCAGACTCGACACCAGCTGGCTGTCGGGACAGGGCGATCACCCTGTAGCCTTTCCGGGCAAAGAGGGCGCAGGCTTCACGGCCAATGCCGGCGCTGGCACCGGTTATCAGAGCGAGTTTGGTCATCGGATCAACCTCCAATCCTGCATCCGCAGCTGAAATTCACCAGCCTGTCGTCCGGAAACAAAAAGGCTGACCGAAGCCAGGTGCGAAAGATTCAGTGCTGCCTCATCGGTCAATGTTTTGCCGCGCCAGGTAGGGATGAAATCACTGAAGGGGAGTCGGATGCGGCTCCATTCTTCTGTACCTGGTGTGAATGCATGTTGGTACACAATGCTGCGCCGGTTGGTGCTGTTGCGAAGGCCGATCTTGTAGGTTTTTCCGTCGCCCCGAGCAAGAAGCTCGATACCGGTGTAGTCAGCTGCATCGAAAGGTTCCGGCAGGTCAGCTTTCACAGACGAAAATCCGCCGCCGTTGTCCAGTCGCACAGTGCCGTGAAAGACGCCAACGCCGCCCTCTGCAAGATCAACGGTGCCGTTAGACTGCCCGCCCATCACGCGGTCACCGAGGGGCTGCCAGGTTAACTGGCTTGCCTCTGAATGGAACGAGACAAGTATCGGGTTTTGCGTGGCGTTCCCGGAAATATCCCGGTTCTGCATAGAGTTACCTTCGATAGTTCAAAAACGTATTAAGTGTCGTTCGCCGCAATAGCTTACTGGCTATCCAGTACTTCCGCGGTCAGTGGATGGCGAGCTGGAAAACCATCATGCCCAGAAAGGCCAGTACAATCACAACACCAACTGAAGCCGGCTCCAGCTTTTTATTAGCATCCGGCAGAAGCTCGGCAAACACCATCCAGATCATAGCACCCGCAGCCAAACCAAGGCCGAAGGGAAGCATGGGTTTGAAGGTACTTACGAACAGGTAAGCGGGAATGGCCATCAATGGTTGCGGCAAGCTGCTGAAAATACTCCAGCCGGCGGCCTTGGTGACGGACATGCCTCTTGGCACCAGGATAAGTGCAATGGGTGTGCAGCTGTTTCTGTGTTCCGGGAATTATCGGTAACTACCGAGGAATCCTCGGTTATTGCCTGTTTTCCCAATAATCTGGCTCGCGATGAAGATTCATAACAGCAAGAATGAAAATGCTGTTCTTCTTTTCAACGTAAAGAACGCCATAGGGAAATCGTTTGACGAGTGAGCGACGAACAGGCTTTCGAATGAAGCTCCAGGCCTGGGGGAATTTGACAGCTCTGGCTACTGCTTGCTCGACTTGCTCGGCGAGATCTACTCCGAGGCCAGTTTGAATTGATTCGTAGTAATCGATTGCATCATTCAATTCCGCTTCCGCTGCGGGGTGAAAGGAATAATCCATTATTTCTGCAGCCTGCTCCGAATCTTTCTGAAAACCTCATCGCCGGGCACAGGATTCACCCTGCCGGAATCCAGGTCGTCCAGGCGGCACTTGGCAACTTCTACCCATTTTTCGTCAATACTGGCTTCGTTTGGGTTTAGGCTTTTCAATAATGACTCTATAACCAGCGCTCGTTCGTCGACGGGAAGAGCGCTAGCCTCGTCAATTAAATCCTGAAGGCGCATATTTTTTGCTCCAAGAGTGGTGAGGGGCCAAGTACGGTATCCATATTAACGCTTTATGAGTTATTTTGCTTCCCAGCCCATACGCAAATCCAAGAATAACCGTGGTACGCCCTTGAACGACTATCTCGACAAAATCCTGCGTGGCCAACCGATTAATTATGAAGCCTTCCTGAAAAAGCTTCCGGAGCAGTTTCGCCGGCGCCATCGGGACATGTTTGCCACAGAAAAGGTCCAGTCCAACCGATGGCTGGTCACGGTCCGGGATGAAACCGCTTTCGCGGAGCTGCAGAACGTCGCGGAGGCTCCCTTAAACAGAGTAGACGCCGCTAGAAAAGGTGACTCTCATCGCCATGGTACTGAGGTAAGTTTTCTTCTGGTTTACCATGGGGTATTGGCATCCAGCCGTCCGGATGTGGTTGTTATCAAGAGCGATTCTGTTGACATCGGTTTTCAGCGCGCCGGCTCCGTGCTGGTAATAGAAAACGAGCGTAACTTCTACCAATATCAGCAGATGCTGAAGTTTACCGGTGAGGCTCTTGGCTGGGCCTTGCATCTGGCGGACTGCGATGTGGTATTGGGCAGTGGTAACCGGGTGACCCGGCGCGCGATTCTCGACTGGTTGCAGGGCTATGAAGAAGTATTCTGCGCATTCGATTATGATGCGGGTGGTCTGCAAATGTTCTCGACGATCGCAGCCTCGCTCGGTGACAAAGCCACCTTTGTTCAGCCGCCCGACTGGCAGCCATGGCTGGGCCGGTTCCGCAAACTACCGGACACCACCGAACGATTCACAAGGGCGATTTCGTTGGCAGAGGGGCTTGGTTTTGTACCCCTGGCAGAGGCGTTTCGAGCTACCGGCAAATTTATGGAACAGGAGATGATTCTGGATGAGTGACTCCCAGGGGAGCCCAGGCAATTTCAATTTTGGTATTCGCCGTCTGGTGTTGGTGGATTCCGCCGGCTTCTGTTACGTGGAAATTCCGGTGGATAACCACGGCCTGATCCTGGGCCCGGGCAATCTGGGCAAGTCCAGTCTGCTGAATTCCCTGCGTCTGTTTCTGCTGCCGGAAAACAACTTCAAGAACAGTCGCAAGAAATTCGCGTTCCGCAATGCCAGTGCCGGCAGCTTCTACTCTAACGAGGAAAGCTACCAGCATTATTTCCCCAGTCAGTTCAGCTTCCTGATCATGGAAGCGGAGAACCCGGCGGGGGTGCATTGCCAGATTTTGTACCGGGACAGCGCCAGCCAGCTCAGTTATGCCCGCGCTTTCGTGCCGGTTGGTTACGACCAGCTGCGGCCGCTGTTCTGGAATGGCGATGGTGAGGACGGAATCGGCCAGGCGGTGCCGGAGCTGTCGTTCAGCCGTTTGTCCGAGGCGCTGAAAAAGTTCTCCAAAGATACCCGACTGGTCAATGAACCGGCCAAGCTTAAACAGATGTTGTACAGCAGCGAGCTAATGAACGCCGATGCCGTACGCTATTCGGTGCTGCCCCTGGGTGAGTCCGACGAGCGCCGGGTGCAGTCGCTGCGCACGCTGATCCTGTTGCTGTTTGAAATGAAGGCAGACGATCAGGCCATGTCCAACGCGGTGGCCAGCATTATCGAGGCGGACAAGAAGTTTGCCGACGATGCCTTCGATTTCAATATCGATGAGTTTCTCAACCGGCACGATCAACTGAAGCAACAGCAAATCCAGCTTAATCAGATTGAAAAAGAGCGTTCACGGTTCGAGAAGCTGCAAAGGGATTATCAGGCCTACCAAACCCTGCTTCGCAGCCAGCACGATTTTGCGGCTTTCCGGGATGGCGTCACCCATGCCTTGCAGGATATTGGCGCCAGGCGTAAAGCCGCAGTAGAGGCGTTCAATGAACAGAACGAGACCCTGCGCCATGTGCTCCAGGCTCTGAAAAAACTGGAGCAGGACGCCAGTGGCCTGAAGGGCGAGATCCGTTCCGCCGACCGTCGCATCAAGCAGGCCGAGCAGAACCAGAAAGATGGCGATCTGCTGGTATCCCAGTACGGGGAGATGACCCTTCAGGAAATCGAGGACATCCAGAAAGAGGAACTCGATAGCAAGAAAGGGCACCTGGCTGCTCTCAAGAGTGCCGCCCAGGCCGAGATCCGTCTGGAACAGATCCAGAAAAAGAAGCAGGAGCTTGAGCGCAAGCTGGAATCCCTGAAGGAACGGGAAAGCAAGCAACATTGGCAGCTTCAGAACCAGCTGGACGAGGCCACTGCCGCGCCGCTGCGGGCGGTGGACCCCCGGTTGGTGATGGCGAGCCCCGGCCAGGACCTGGACGCCGACAGTAAGGCGGCCATCGAGGCATTCGCCCGGCTGTTTGTACCCACCGATAAAGGCTTTGACTGGTTCGATACCGAATATCAGGCCCAGCCAGCGCGGCAGACCGACTTTGCAGAGCAGCGCCGGCATATTGAAGGTGAGCTTCATGGGCTGGAGAAGGAGCGGGCCGAGCTGGCGGACACTGCCAACCAGGAACATGACCGGCCACGGTTGATCGAGCGCACCGAGAAAGAAATCCGTGCCATTGAGAAAGATCTGGAAACGCTGCAGCGTTTCCCGGCCGCCGCGACCACTCTTCGGGACGCCACCGACGAAAAGCAGGCAGCAGAGGAACAGCTGGCCAAACTGGAAGAGCAGGCCCGGCTGGAGCAGGAAAAGCAGGATGCGGTGCAGCAGAAGGCGGCCAAAGCCAGGGCTGAAAAAGAGCGGATCGAGGAGCGGGAACGGGAACTGGCGGGCCTCAGCCGGAGTGTTGGCACGGTAGAGCACCGGTTCCCGCATCTGAAAGCGGTGGAAGCGGAACAGCCTTTGGACATTGAGCAGGTGTCTGTGGCGGCGTTTGATGACCTTCAAACCCAGCTGGACGACCTGGAGGAGCGCCGTCGCAGTATCCTCGACCACCTTCGTCAGTTCGTGTATCTGGGCATCCACGACGACACCGAAGGCGAATTGCAGAAAGACAGCCCCGCGTCATCGGCTATCCGGGAAACGTTCAAAGGTCTCTCAGATCTGTTTGCCGGCATGGCAGAGCGCTGGAATGTGCTTGAGCAGCAGGTGGGCATCCACAATGAAACCGTGGCCAGCTACCGGCAGGCCCTGAAATCCAACCACGAGCACATTGCCCGTTTCGAGGCGCAACTGAACCGTGAGCTCGAAGGGGTGCGCATCAACGATCTGGTGGAAATCCGCGTGGATATTCATACCGATCCGAAATTCCGCAATCTGGTGGAAGAAGCGAACAACATCGACCCCTATGGCAACCAGCTGCAGTCGGACGCGTTTTATGACCGTTTGCGGGTGTTCGTGGCGGACTTTTTCGGGGAGGGCGGCAGCAAGCGCCTGACCATGGACAAGGTGATCACCGGCATTTCCTACAGAACCCGGAAGGAAAACGCCACAAGCCTCGACAAGAAGGGCCAGTCCACCTCCACCACGGCCCTGATCAATCTGGAACTGGTGTACCGGCTGCTGAAACGGGTGTTGTACCCGGGCGTTCAATTGTCGTTCCCCATGGTGCTGGATGAGCTGGCCAGCGTGGACATCAGCCAGATGCCCTCGCTGCTGGAGCGGTTACGCAAGCAGGGCTTCAACCTGTTCTCTGCCGCCACTCACAGTGCCAGTGCTGAAGTGATCTACCTGATCGGCCGGCACCTGGAAGTGGGGCAGATGCGCACCGCACGCCCCTACAGCCCGCAGCGCACCCTGGTGTTCTGGGGCGGGGCCGAGGGCTTTACCAACGGCGAATCCCTGAGCCAATGGGCCGATCAGACCCAGAACAGCCTGCTGGAGCCGGCGGATGAGTAAACGCTTCAGCACCCTGGATACCACCCGGCTGCTGTTCGAGCACCCGAAGATCCTGTTCCGGACGATTGAGCGGATGGACCGTAACGAAGCCCGGTATATCCGCGAAAGCGATCTGGTGGCCGAGGTGATGGACTATACCCGCAGCCTTGGCAATGCCGACCGGGATCGGGTGCGGCTGGCTTTGAATACCGACAACATGTTCCGCAGCGGCCTGGTGATCGACATCATCAAGGCCGAAGGTGAGCGGCGGCTGGTGTTTCAGGATGCCCTGATCAACCTGATGCGTGCCTGCAACGCGTCGCTGTACCAGGAACTGACGGATGCTCGGCTTCGCGGCCATCTTGTAACCCTTCGGGACGTGCGCAATCGGCTCGAGACCAGCTCTTTCAGCGACGCCGATCCGGACTACACCGAACTGAGGGATGATCTGAACGAGCGGGTGAGCCAGCTCATCGGTTTGCTGCGCCAGAATGTCCTGCGCATGCAGACCATCAGTGCGCAGCTTGCGGATCTCTCCGGCGACGCCAGCCGGGCGCCCCAGAAATTCCTTGAGTTCCGCCAGAACCTGTTTGAGCAGATCGTTACCCTGTACGAGCGCCACATCAAGCCGACCCTGGTGTTTTTGAACCCGGATACGCGGCTGCCGGATGGCAGCAACCTGTTCGAAACCCTGGAAGCGATGGTGCGGTTGCTGGAAAATCACGGCGATCACAGCCTGGCAGATCAGTTGTTCCGTTCCTCCATTAGTTTGAACGCCCTGTACAAACCCATTCAGGCGGTGGCCCAGGAGGTGGAGCACTTCCTGCGCAAGACGCGCCAGGGCATGGTCCAGTACAACGCCATGGAGCATTTCTACGGCAAGCTGCAGGAACTCAAGGGGGAAACCGAGACCCTCAGCCTGAAACGAAAATGGCTGGAAGGTGGAGACTTTGCCCGCAGCACCGGCTTCCTGATCGGCCTGCGGGCCCAGCAACGCCCGAAACACTACGCCTTCGGTGAATCGTCCAGCTACTACCAGCTGTTGTTCAGCGAACTGGAGCTGCGCCTGAACGACCTCCGACGCAAGGCTGAAGTGCCGGTTCTGCAGCAAGTGGATGGCAGCGGCCGGCACACCCGGATTGATGTCCAGCGCATCAACCAGCTGTATCAATGGCTGGAGACTCTGGAGCTGCGGCCAACAACCGATCTGGTACGTGAGCTTCACGGGCGCCTGGACGGGTTTATCCCCGGCTATCGCTTCCCGGACCTGCTGGCGGCGTTGAACCGGCTGGTAAACTCGCCCCCCGAGGGCTTGCAGGTGGTGACTACCAATCGCTTCCGAATCCTCGATCAGTCATCCGACAGTGAACAGTTTGTCTACCGAAAGCGTCGCCTGGAGCAACAGAATGTCTGAATTTGAAGAAATCCTCCCGGCCCACAGCGCCGCGATCTACCGGGAATTCCAGGCCGGCCGGGTGATTGTGCGTGATGTGTGGGACAGCAACCGCTCGGAGTTGCGTGCCAATCCGCTCTACAATCTGCTGTATAACCATCTGTCCCACTTCCGGACCTTATACGAGCACCTGGGCAGCGAGCTGGTGTTCAACGAAACCGGCGCGTTTTTCTTCCTCAAGGAAAGCAGTGACGACGAGAATGAAGAGCACGACGAGAACGCCTTCCGCGTGCAGGTGATCCTGCTGCTGATAGGGCGTTATTTCGCACGCAGCGGTCGGGATCTTGAATACCTTGGCCGGCCCGACGCCGGGCTGAACGAGCAAGACCTATTGGCCCTGGCGAGCGATGAGGAATACCAGGAAATCCTGAGGGCCGCACGGTTTGAGAAAGGCCTGCCGGAAGCCCTGGACTACCTCGATAAACGCCACCTCCTGTTTCGAGCCGGTGCAGGCCGCTGTTTCCTGAGTTCCGCCGGGCTGTATTTCCTGCAGGAGTTGGTTCGGGAGTTTGAACAGGGGTAGTGCTTTCCTGGTCAGAAGCTGGCCAGGAATTCTTCAACTTTGTTTGCCGGCATGGGCTTGGCATAGAGGAAACCCTGAGCGAGGTCGCAACCAAGGTCCGTTACCATCTGGGCCTGTTCATCCGTTTCAACACCCTCGACCAGCACGCTGAGGCCCAGACTGTGGCCGACGGTAACCATTGCCTCCATGATGGCCATGTCGGCGCTGTTCTGCATGGCATGTTGAAGAAAGCTCCTGTCGATTTTTATTCCGCAAACCGGGAGCTTTCTGAGATAGACGAGCGAGGAGTGTCCGGTACCGAAGTCATCGATCGAAATGTGCACGCCTGCCTGTTTCAGTTTTTCCAACTGTTTGGTTTGGCTTTCATCGCTGCCGAAAACCTCGTTTTCAGTCAGCTCCACCCCAAGCTGGTGAGGCTGAAGATTGTAACGTTCCACCGTTTCGAGAATATGGCTCGCAAGGTGTGGATTGGTGAGCTGTCGTCCCGAGAGATTGATATCAACCCGCAGGTTTTCCAAAGGGGTTTTCTTCCATGCGCTGAGCTGTTTGCAGGCTGCTTCGATTACCCATTCGCCTATCCGGTTGATGAGGCCAGACTTTTCAGCCACGGGAATGAAAATGGCTGGTGAAACTGCCCGGGATTGACCGTGAAAACAACGAAGAAGCGCCTCGCAGGAGTCGCATGTGCGATCCGCGAGGCTGATCTGGGGCTGGAAAAACAATTCGAGGCCATCGTTATTCAAGGCGTCTCTGAGCAGGTTGGTGATTTCCTGATAACTGACCAGCCTGTCATTGATATCCGGGGTGTAGAAGCACACGCCGTTCTTGCCGGTTTCTTTGGCCTGATACATGGCGGCGTCTGCATTGCCCATCAGCTCAGCCACGGTGGTTCCGTTGTGCGGAAAAAGGCTCACGCCAAAGCTGGCGGTAACCTGGTAGCAGTCGCCTTCCAGATGAACTCTGTGTTCCAGAGCGTCTATCAACCGACAAACAAGTTCATGAATACCTTCAGGGCCTTCGAAATCGAAGATCAGCAAGACAAACTCGTCCCCGCCAAAGCGGCTCAACAGGTCTCCGCCTCGAAGTTCGGCCCTCAAGGTTTCGGCCACCGCTTTCAGGAGACTGTCACCATGATGGTGGCCACGGGTATCGTTGATGATTTTGAAATTGTCCAGATCGATAAAAACGACCGCTAATTCCTGTTGCAGGCGATCAGCCTCATCCAGTCGGCTCGACAACTCGGCTTCCATGAAATGCCGGTTGGGTAATCCGGTCAGGTCGTCAAAACTCGCGCGCCGGTAAAGCTCGTCTCTGGCTTGTTTCTGCTCCTCCAGGCTGATGTCGATGCAGAACATCTCACATTCGCCGCTGTCCTGTTTGATCATTACATGGCTGGAGTAGACGGGGACCAGGTGCCCTTCTTTGTGCTTCAATTCGAGTTCGTCGGAGGGAATGCTGATGTTTTTCTCAAGCCAATTGCGGTGCGCTTCGATCACACCGGTGCGCATGTGATCGGGAATGATCAGGTCTTCCAATAGCTCTCCCAGCGCTTCATCCCGGGAATAGCCATAAATGCGCGCGCTTGCTTCGTTCCAATAAATTACCCGGCGGTGTCTGTCGTATCCCTGAACAGCCACCATGGGCAGACTCTCGATCAGCTCGTAAAACCTGTTTTCACTGTCCTCGGTAGCCGAGCGACTTCCTTGTCCAATATCCATTGCGGGTCAGCATCCTCATGATTAGCGATAAACGTTTCGCGAAGCGATGATGCAATAGAATGAGAATAGTTCGGGATCCCAGGGTTATCTAGTTGGTTTACTGATTGGTAGGGCGGTGCTGTCTCTAGAGCGGCGTTGCAGTCTGCTCTGCGGTTTCCTGCTCCTGCTCCAGCTCTTGCTCCAGCCTGGCGATACAGCGATCGAATGCCCGGCTGATCCTGGTCTGGTCCTTGATCATGTCCAGCCGTGGCCATGTGGCCTGTTCACCGAGATTGATATACATCTCGAGATCTTCAGGGCTCGGGTTGGAGAGGACCTTTCGGTAAAGGGACGCCTTGGGCGGGAAATGGATGTTGATGTCCCCGAGGTATTGCTGACTGGTCATGGCGTAGGCCTGCTCGATGAGTGGCCGTGGTTTCTGCTGGGTGCGGGTGGGGGAGACGGAGATATTCAGTGTTCGGCCACTGTGCTCATAGGCTTCCTTGAAACTGACGCTGCCCAGATTGTGCTGGAGATGCTCCTGAAGTTGGCGTGGATCCATGGCATGGCCGGCCCTCAAGCCTTCCGTGACGCCGAGCCAGCGGAAGGCATTCAGGTGAATCCGTTCCGGATGGTTAAAGAACTCTGCCAGTTCCTTGTCGTTCCGTGTGCAGATGGCACCCGCCACGATGGCACCCATGCTGGAACCGGCCATGACATCCGGCAGCAGATCCTGTCGCCAGAGCGCCCGGGTGACACCGATGTGGTAAATACCAAAGGCCGCACCCCCGCTGAGCATCAGGGCTGGCCGGCCATAGACCCGCTCGGCGTCCTGAAACATTTTCAGTTTTCGGGCGGTTGTCACTTCCGGAATAGGGTGGTCGCAAATGAATTCCATGGACGTCTCGACGGCATCCAGGAATTCACCCACCAACCGATTGGTGCCGCTGCGCGCCACGGTGTAAAGATCGGGATAGGATAATTCGCCCAGGTGACGGTAGAGGCTCTCCTGAAGGATCCGGATCAGTCGCCGCGTGTCGCCATTCTGCCGGCAATGGTCCATGAGGCCCATGTGCTTGCGCATCAGGCTTTCATTCAGCATCCCGGTCTCTTCCTGCTCGCGCCAGTCCAGCAGCCCGTCCATGTCATCGAGCGCGGTAGCGGCCTCGCACCAGTGCTCGTAGTCGTGGGCCTGTTCCAGTTGCTGCTGGAGCTGTTTTCGGGTCTTCAAGGCGTGTTTCATGCTTTTTACCTTAACCCATACGGCCCAAGCTGTGCAGAGGCTGGTTTCCTGGCTCCGGGTTATTTGCTATGTTTAGGCCCGTGGGTTGGGTTTTATTACCAATCAGACATGTCTGCGGGAGAGACTGAATCCCTTGCGATCAGCGCCGAAGGAGCAACTGCCCCGGAAACTCTCAGGCAAAAGGACCGCTGGCATGAATACTTTCCGAAGAGCTGTCGACAATCGCGTCAGTCGGCACACCGAAGGAGCAAACGACCGTTTTCGTTAAAACGGCTCGTGAATCTCTCAGGTCCCGTGACGGAAGGGGTGCTTTCTGCCATTTCGAGCAGGGAGGAAACCCTTGGCGCTCACGGAGATTGGAATGAAGCGAATCGCAGTAATTGGCGGTGGTATCACTGGTATTACCACGGCCTACACCCTTGCCAAGCGCGGGCTTGACGTTACGGTTTACGAGAAGCATCGCTATGCGGCGATGGAAACCTCCTTCGCCAACGGTGGACAGCTCTCTGCTTCCAACGCAGAGGTCTGGAACAACTGGCAGACCGTGATGAAGGGCATAAAGTGGATGTCCCGCCGGGATGCGCCACTGCTGGTCAATCCCAAGCCGTCCTGGCACAAGCTGAGCTGGTTCGCCGAGTTCATTGCCGCTATTCCCCAGTACGAGAAAAACACCACGGAAACCGCTCGCCTGGCTATTGCCGCCCGCGATCACCTGTTTGCCTGGGCGCAGGAAGAAGGCATCGATTTCGATCTGAAGAAGCAGGGTATCCTGCACATCTACCGGGACAAGGCCGGGTTTGACCACGCTGAAAAGGTATCGCGCCTGCTGGCGGCTGGTGGCCTTGAGCGCCGTTCGGTGACCCCGGAGGAAATGAAATCCATCGAGCCGACCCTGGCCGGCAACTATTACGGCGGGTTTTTCACAGAGAGTGACTCCACCGGTGATATTCACAAGTTCACCAATGGACTGGCGGATGCCATCAAGCGGCTGGGCGTTAAAACCTGTTATGGCCACACGGTGACCGAGCTGAGCGCCGATGAGCGTAATGCCTGGGTGACCGCCCACGATGGCACCGAACAGTCCCGGGACACATTTGACGGCGTGGTGATCTGTGCCGGCGTCGGCAGCCGCGGGCTCGCGAAAAAGCTGGGTGACCGGGTGAATATCTATCCGGTTAAGGGGTACTCAATTACCGTGGAGCTGGACGACGAAGCCTCGCAAAAGGCGGCACCAACCGTCAGCTTGCTGGACGATGCTACCAAGATCGTCACCAGTCGCCTGGGCGATGGTCGTTTCCGGGTTGCCGGTACCGCCGAGTTCAGCGGTTACAACCGCGATATCAAGGACGACCGCATCCGCCCGCTCACCCGTTGGGTTGAGCAGTGCTTCCCAGGTGTCTGTACTCGCAAGGTAGTGCCCTGGGCAGGCTTGCGGCCAATGCTGCCGAACATGATGCCAAGGGTTGGGCCAGGTCGCCTGCCGACCGTGTTCTACAACACCGGTCACGGTCACCTGGGCTGGACGCTCTCTGCGATTACCGCTGAGTTGGTCGCTGAGAGCGTTACCGGGGATAGCCGGTAATCTCGCGGATTTTCCGGTACAGGGGTTGAAGCTGAGGGTACATCTTCAGATAAACCTCGGAATACAGCCGCTGGTAAAGAGCCCGGGTTTCTTCGTTGGGATGAAAAACGTCGCCAACCCGGGTCATCTTCGCCACGGCGGTGTCGAAATCCGGATGCAGCCCTAGCCCGACAGCGGCATCAATGGCGGCGCCGAGCCCGGAGGTCTCATAGGTGTGAGGCCTCTCGGCCGGCAGCCCGAGCACATCGGCGGTGAGTTGCATCGCCGCATCGCTCTGTGAGCCACCGCCGGCCACTCGCAATTTCCTGATCTTCACGCCGCTTCGCTTCTCGATTTTTTCCTTTCCTTCCCTGAGCGCGTAGGCCAGACCTTCGAGGATGGCGCGATAAATGTGGGAACGGGTGTGAACGTCCCCGAACCCGATGATCGAGCCTTTCGCTTCCGGCCCCGGCTGGCGCACGCCGGGTGACCAGTAGGGCTGAAGCATCAGGCCCATGGATCCTGGTGGCACTGCCTTGACCAGTTCATCGAACAGCGCTTCCGGCTCGATACCTCGTTCCTCGGCCAGTTTCTGTTCTCTCAGCCCGAACTCCCGCTTGAACCAGCTCACCATCCAGAAACCCCGGTAGATCATGACCTCCGTCGAGTAATGGCCGGGCAACGCAGACGGATAGGGCGGCATCAGCCGGATCGGTTCGACGTAACGCTGGCTGGTGGTGTTGATGGTGGCAGTGGTGCCATAGCTCATACAGCCGATATCGGGTGTCAGCCCGCCGGAGCCGAGAATTTCGCAGGCCTTGTCGGAAGCTGCGGCGATTACTGGGAGGCTTTTTGCCAGGCCCAGGTGCTTGCAGGCTTCGTCGGTCAAATGGCCCAGTGTTTCGCCGGGTGCAACCAGCTCAGGCAGCATGGAAGGCTCGACTGGCATCGTCTGCCATTTGAAATCCCGCCGGCCGGCCCAGCGATGCTTTTTATAGTCGAATGGCAGGTATCCCACCTGGCTGCCGGTCGAGTCCCGGAATTCTCCAGTGAGTCGGTAGTTGAGATAGCCGGACAGCAACAGGAAATGCCGGGTTTTGGCCCAGATCTCGGGTTCATTCTGAGCGATCCAGTTGGCCTGGGTTTTTTCCCGGAACCGGTTGATAGTGTCTGCCAGACGTGCAACTTTGAACAGCCATCCCCAGGGCCCTTTGACGGGGCCTTCTACCCTTGCATGGCGCTGGTCGAGCCAGATGATTGCCGGACGTAGAGGCTGTCCATTTTCATCCAGATTTATGACGGTGCCGCGCTGGGTGGTCACGGTAACGCCGGCAACCTGATCCGGTGTCGCGTCTGTGGAGCTCCAGAGCAATTGGCAGGCTTCCGCGAGCTGCTCCCAGAAGTAGTCCGGGTGCTGCTCGGCCCAGCCGGGCTCTCTCGAAAAATAGGGCTCTATTTCCTGCTTGCCTTTGCCCACCAGATTGCCACTGGTATCGAAGAGCAGCGCCCGAACGCTCTGGGTGCCATTGTCGATGGCCAGGATGAGCGGCTCAGCTGGCATCGGAGGCCTCCTGCGGTGGCAGCGAATAGGCGTTGTGATAGATCGACAGATAGCGGGCCTGTTCCTCCTCCCAACGCTGGTCAGCCCAACCAAGCAGCGGCTGGCAGTGGTTACGAATCTGCGGGAGAAGGGCTTCGCCGGCATTCGGTAGTACCATGCCTAACCGCGTTCGTCGCAGAAGCAGGTCATCCAGATGCTGCACATCTTCTCTCCGGCACGCCCAGCAAAGCTCCGCCCAGAGCAGGTTGGAAGCCCGATTTGGAGTGACAGGCTCCAGTGGGCCCGAAGCAAGCAGTTGATCAAGCTCGGGGCCATAGAACCCCTGCAGTCGCTGCCAGCACTGGTGGCTAATGGTGGCTGGCCTTGAGGGGTGATCTGTGCCCTGAAACACCGGTTTGGATGCGGGCCGCAGAACCTTGCTGGCGTCTTCTCCAAGCCCCTGGACGAGTGCCTCGCGGGCGATGACCCGGAAGGTGGTGAGCTTGCCGCCGGCAATGCTGACCAGCCCCCGATTCACCCGAAGTGCGTGTTCCCGGTTTTCCTTGGACGGCGCCTTACCCGTACCATCGGTTACCACCGGCCTTACACCGGCCCAGGTTGAAAGGATGTCGCTTCGGGTAATGGGGCTGCCCGGAAACAATCGTGAGGCGATTTCAAGCAGGTAGGCGGTCTCGGATTCAGAAATCACCGGCTCCTGATCCAGGTTTCCCTCATGGTCGATATCGGTGGTGCCGAGAACGGTGGTGCCCAGCCATGGGAAGGCAAACACCGGGCGGCCATCTTCCGGATGAAACAGGGAAACCGAACAGGACACCGGCAGACTGGACCAGGGCAGCACCAGGTGGCTGCCACGCAGGGGCCGGATGTGCATGGTGTCTTCAGAGGTCTCGCTGGACTGCAGCCGATCTGCCCAGGCACCGGTGGCGTTGATGACCAGGGGCGCGAAGACCTCAATGGGCGTATCGTTTTCCTCTGCTTGAATCAGCAAGCCGGATACATCGCCGTTGCTGCGCTTTATTTCACCGGCTCTTGTGTAATTCAGGCACATGGCTCCGTCCCGCCGGGCTTCGGCAATCAGGCGCAGGACCAGGCGCGAGTCGTCGGTGACTGCATCGGTAAAACCGCTGGCGCCGGCGAGTTTTTCGCCCGTCAGGCCCGGCACCCAGAGCATGGATTCGGCCGGGGTCAGAAAGTGGCGGCTTCGGTTGCGGGCAATAAAGTCGTAAACCCGAAGCAGTGTCTGGAACAGGCGCGGTCCGGGGAACTGGCCTTTAAAGTGCGGCATGATGAAGCGCAGGGGCTCAATTAACCCCGGTGCTTCCGCCATTAACCGTTCCCGCTCGCGCACGGCGTCCCGGGTAAGACCGTAATGCCCGCTGCCCAGGTACCGAAGGCCACCATGCACCATCTTTGAGGACCGGCTGGAGGTACCCCAGGAAAAGTCCTTCTGTTCCACCAGAAGCGTGCGCAGCCCGCTGCCTGCTGCTTCCCGGGCCACGCCGGCGCCGGTAATTCCGCCGCCGACCACCACCACATCAAATTTGTTGGTCCCTGAGCGCAGCGCATTGAGAATGTCAGTCCGGTTCATATTGGGGCTCCCTTTGGGCGTTGCGCTCATTTGACCAGTGTTTCCGGGTTCAGGATCGCGTCCGGGTCAAAGGTGCTGCACAGGGAGCGTATCGCCAACATGCCCAGTTCGCCTTTTTCCACCGGCAGGTAAGGGGCGTGATCCTTACCGACACCGTGTTGATGGCTGATGGTGCCGCGGTTGTTCACGATCAGTTCGGAGGTGCTGGTTTTGAGCGTTTGCCAGCGCGCGAGTGTTTCCTCGTAGCTGTCGCCCACCCGGAACACATAGGTGGTGTAAATGCTGCAGCCCTGGCTATAGAAATGGGAGAGGTGGGTGAACACATGGGTGTTCTCGTTCTGGTCTTTCAGCCCGTCACGCAGGCTGGTCTCGATCAGACCCAGCAGATTGTGGACGTTGTCCCAGTCAGTGGCCGTTTCCAGAGTGTCGACCGCATAGCCCATCTGCCAGAGGGCCTCTCTCAGATAGGGCATGGTAAAACGCTTGGCCGCCCATTTGTCGCCGAGCCGCGTGCCGGTATAGACGCCATTTTGGGCCTTGCAGATGCTTCGGGCCTCTTTCAGGGCGTTTCGGGTCTGCAGTCGGGAGCCGGTGATCCCGAAGGTCATCATGCATTTGCCCTCACCAGCGCCCCTCAGCGAAAGGAAACGCTCGAGCATGCCGATAAGCCGGGGGTGGCCGGCCAGCGCGAGCTGGGTCTCGGTCTCTACGGCATTGCTGAGCCTGAGCATGGATAACTGGGTTCGGTTCTGCACCAGCAGGCGGCTGGCCGTGCGGGCGCTCTCCCAATCCGGAAAAAAGACCACATGAAAGCTCTCGTGTTCGGGCAGCGGAGTAACCCGCACCTTCACCTCGGTAATCAGCCCGATATGGCCTTCCGAACCCAGAATCATTTCCCGGATATCCGGACCGGCGCTGGAGGCCGGTATGGTGGGCAGGTTAAGGGTGCCTTTCAGGGTTTCGACCCGGCCCCCGGCAAAGAGTTGTTCAATGCGGCCATAGCGCAGGGATTGCTGGCCACTGGATCGGGAGGCCACCCAGCCGCCGACGGTGGAAAGCTCGAAAGACTGAGGGAAATGCCCCAGTGTGTAGCCATGGGCCCGGAGTTGGGACTCAACGAGTGGCCCGGGTGTTCCCGCACCAAACGTCGCGATCTGGCTGTCCGTGTCCAGGTCGATCAGGCGATTCATCCGGCTCATGTCCACAGTCAGTACTGGCTGGCCTTTATCCACCGGATTTATGTGCCCGGCCACACTGGTGCCGCCACCGTAGGGAATCAGGTGAATGTGTTGTTCCGCGGCCCAGGAGAGCAGGGTTTGAACCTCTTCGCTGGTGGTAGGGTAGGCCACGCCATCGGGGAACACACCAAACTCGCCGCTGCGCATGGCCAGCCAGTCCGCAAGACTCTGGCCGCGGGCATGGCGCACTCGCGCTTCCGGGCCTGTATCGATCAGTGATTCCAGATCTGCCGGCCGGGTAAGGCGGGTTTCCGGTACTTTGGCGCAAACGGAATCCAGGGTCGCGTCCGCCAGAGGCCGGCCACTACCGATGCGTGATGCCAGAAAGTCCTGGCCCTGTTCCGGCATTGCCAGATTGAATCCCTCGTCGCCCCAGCCGTTCCAGCGTCGCATGTGCTTTATTCTCCAGATTAAAAACGAATGTGGCGCATTCTATAGGCTCTGCTTCGTTCGCCGCTGTCGCTTGGCGCCATGGTTCCTGTCATTTGCCGCCAGTGGCTGACTTTGGCAACCCTCTCAGGGTCGGAGCGATTCCGTCAGCCGGCTGTTGAGGTCCTGCCACCGTGAGAGTTTGCCCGCTTCGCCGATCCGGGTGCGCGCTCCGCCGGACTGGTTCAGCCAGAGGCCTTCACCATTGAAGCTATAAACAGGTTCAAGATCAGTGCGTTGAGAGGCGGGTTTAATGTCATTTATCAGGTTGTCCAGAATCAACGGATCGGCGTCTGGCTCCGGGTACCACGCCAGCACCATGTGGGCCTGGTTCAGTTCCAGCGCTTTGACATACACGATCCGGAGCTGATCATCGGGCACGCCCATGGACTTGAGGGTCAGGTATTTGGCAATTGAGAAATCCTCACAGTCACCACCGTTGGTGGTCAGCAGTTCTACCGGGGTTGCCCAGTAGTCTTCCTCGCCCCAGTGGCGGATATCGCTGACAAAGGTGACTCGATTGAAGAAGGAGTTCACCAGCCGGAGCTGTCGGTCGATGGGGGCATTTGCGGCAAGAGCATGCAGGCGCTGCCAGTTTTCCAGACGCTGGTGGGCTTCGGTTCCGAATTCTTCCTGAACATAGTTCATCAGACGGGAGCCCAGCTCGAAGGCACTCACAAGAGACACCACGAGCAATAACGCAGGCAGAAGCGTGGAACGGCGGCGTATCTGAAGGGCGGCCGTTTCCATAGCGCGCCTCAGTTATTGTTCCGTAGGCGTTCCCTGAGCTGCTCAAGGCGCCGGCGGATTTCCTCCCGGCGCTGCTCATCGCTGGTGGCGGAAGCGGGCGCTCTCGAGGGTGAGGGGGATGCAGCCTGCTGGACGGCGGGCGAAGGCTCTGCCTGCTGGTCGGCCGTAAAGGATATGCCGCTGCGGTCTTCGGATTCCGGGAAGTAGAGGTTTTCGAGTTTGCCGGAACGTTCAATGATCACCCGGTTCGGATGTACCGAGCGCAGTGTGGCATTACCGGGCAGTTCGTCACCCACCAGGTAGGCTTCGGTTTTACTTTTGTCATCTTCGATCAGCGCGCTGCCCGGGAAATCACCATCCGCGGCCAGTACGCCCCGAAGGAACAGTCGGAGGTTGGTTTCAGGGAGATTCTCGGTATCCATTTCTACCGGCTCGCTTTCGCCGGATGCAGTTCCGAACAGATTCAGGGAGGAAAGGTCCACGCTGGGTGGCTCACGACCGGCGGCCGGGTCGGAGACCAGTGGCTGCACGTTATCGTACTGTCCCTGCTGGCCTTCCATTTGCCAGAAACGGTAACCCTGCCAGGCTGTCAGGGCGACCATGGCGGCCCCTGCCACGAGCGCGAGAATCAGGGGAAACCGTTCATTGTTTAGGAGCATTGATCATCCTGAATGCAAGTTTGTGGGCCGGGAAAAAGCTCACAGGTTATCAGACTGCAACGTTTTATTGGGAGTATAGTGTATAGAGTTATTCAGCGGGTCCATATCCTGTGGTAGCCTTTCTGAATTAGTTGAATCGAAAAGGGTTTCACGAACGAGGACGACCTTGACCACAGACACTGAACTTCAGCCGCAGGATGCTCCGCTGGGCCGTCTTCCGTTTACTTTTGCCAAGCGCAACGGAGTAATCCTGACCCGTTCGGACGCCGGCGAGCCGGTTATTCTGGTGCGGCCCGGTGCGTCCCATTCTGCGCTGGCGGAAGCGAACCGTATCAGTGGCGGTCGTGCCCGTTTTGCCACCATCGACCCGGACCGTTTCGACCAGGCCCTGAATTCCGCCTATCAGAACGATTCTGCGGAAGCGATGCAAATGGTGGAAGGCATCGGCGATGACATGGACCTGGCCTCCCTCGCTGACTCCGTGCCGGAAACCGAGGATCTGCTGGAGCAGGAAGACGATGCTCCAATCATCCGTCTGATCAATGCCATTCTCACTGAAGCAGTGAAAACCAGCGCCTCGGACGTTCACATTGAAACCTATGAAAAGCGCCTTGTGGTTCGCTTCCGGGTGGATGGTGTGTTGCGTGAAGTGGTAGAGCCCAAGCGCGCACTGGCCCCGCTGCTGGTGTCCCGGATCAAGGTTATGGCGAAGCTGGATATCGCTGAGAAACGGGTGCCCCAGGATGGCCGTATTGCGCTGAGGGTCGCTGGTAGGGAAGTGGATATTCGTGTGTCGACCATGCCGTCTTCTAGCGGTGAACGCGTGGTTCTGCGTTTGCTCGACAAACAGGCAGGTGCCATACGGCTGGAATCCCTTGGCATGGCGGGGCAGGACCTGAAGGTTCTGCGCAAGCTGATTTACCGGCCTTATGGCATTTTGCTGGTCACTGGCCCGACGGGTTCCGGTAAGTCCACCACGCTCTATGCCTCGCTCCAGGAAATCAACGATCGTAGCCGCAACATCCTGACTGTTGAGGACCCCATCGAGTATAACCTGCCCGGCATCGGCCAGACCCAGGTGAATACCAAGGTGGACATGACCTTTGCCCGGGGTCTTCGTGCCATCCTGCGTCAGGATCCCGATGTGGTCATGATCGGTGAGATCCGGGATCTGGAAACGGCAGAAATTGCCGTACAGGCGAGTCTGACGGGCCACCTGGTCCTCTCCACGTTGCACACCAATACCGCCGTTGGCGCGATTACCCGGCTTATGGATATGGGTATCGAGCCCTTCCTGATTTCATCAAGCCTGGTGGGCATTGTTGCCCAACGGCTGGTGCGCGTTCTGTGCAAGGAATGCCGGGAGCCGTATACACCTACAGAAGAGCACTGCGAGTTTCTGCAGCAGGATCCCGCCAACCCGCCCACCATTTACCGGGCAACCGGCTGTAGCCATTGCAACCAGCTCGGTTACCGTGGGCGTATTGGTATCTATGAGGTGGTGGAGATCTCCGAGGAAATCAGTTCTCTGATCCACAAACGTGCCGGGGAGCTGGACCTGGAAAAGGTGGCTCGCCAGCATGGCCCGAGTATTCACGCAGACGGCGTGCAGAAAATCCTGGATGGTGTGACCACGGTGGAAGAAGTACTCCGCGTTACGCACCGGGGTCAGTAAACCATGCCAGCATACGAATACAAGGCGCTCGATTCCCGAGGCAAGCAGAAACAAGGTGTCGTGGAAGCCGATGCGCCGAGAGCCGTTCGCCAGCAACTTCGGGAGCGAGGCCTCACGCCGCTGGCCGTCGAACCGGCCGCCGAGAAACAGGCCAGGAGCAATCCCCTGGGCAGCCGGGGTTCGCTGGCCGCGGCCGATCTTGCACTGGTTACACGCCAACTGGCAACCCTGATCCAGTCCGGCATTCCCATCGAGCAGGCGCTCTCGGCGGCCGCTCAGCAGTCACCGAAACCCAGAATACGCAGCATGCTGATCGCCATTCGCGCGAAAGTCATGGAAGGCTACACCCTGGCGGACAGCCTGGGTGAGTTCCCCCGGGCGTTCCCGAGGCTGTACCGGTCTACCGTTGCTGCCGGTGAGCACGCCGGCCATCTCGATCTGGTTCTGAACCGGCTGGCGGATTACACGGAAAATCGTCAGGAGGCTCGCCAGAAAATTCAGCTGGCGGCCATCTACCCCATCATTCTCAGTATCGTCGCCATCGCCATCGTCGTGTTCCTGCTGACCTACGTGGTGCCGGATATCATTGATGTGTTTCTGAAGCAGGGGCAGGAGCTGCCAACGCTGACCATGGCCATGCTTGCGGTGTCGGAATTTCTGGCGGATTACGGTGTCTATCTATTTATACTGCTGGTCGCCGCATTGATGGTGTTCCGCTTTTTCCTGACCAAGCCCGGGTTTAGACTGCGGTTTCACAAACGTCTGTTACATCTCCCCTTGTTTTCAGGGATGGTTCGTGGCGTTAACACTGCCCGCTATGCCAGCACCCTCAGCATACTGACGACCAGTGGCGTGCCGCTGGTAGAGGCAATGCGCATTGCCGGTGAGGTGTTATCCAACGATTTTCTGCGGCAGGAACTGCGGGACGCAGCCAGAAAGGTCAGCGAAGGCGGCTCATTGCACCGTTCCCTCGATCAGACCGGGTATTTTCCGCCGATGATGCTGCACATGATCGCCAGCGGGGAGGCCAGTGGTGAGCTGGACAGCATGCTGGAACGAACCGCGCGCATGCAGGAAAACACCCTCCAATCAAAGATAGCTGCGATTGTGGGGCTGTTCGAGCCGATGATGCTGTTGGTGATGGGCGTGGTGGTGCTGATCATCGTGCTGGCCATCATGCTGCCGATTCTGAATATGAGTAATCTCGTGGGATGAAACCCGCGCCGGAGCGTCAGTTGACGAGCCCGGACCAAAGCAATCCATGCCAATAACGAGTGAGACAATGACGACCAAGAACCTCAATTCACGCAACCGTAACCGCGGCTTTACCCTGATTGAAATCATGGTGGTGATGGTGATCCTGGGCCTGCTGGTGGCCATCGTGGCTCCAAACATCATGGGTCGGAGTGACCAGGCCAAGGTCACCGTGGCGGAAACCCAGTTGAGCAACATTGCCAATGCGCTGGACCTTTATCGCCTGGACAACAGCCATTATCCCTCCACCCAGCAGGGTCTTGAGGCGCTGGTTTCCAAGCCAAGTGGCAGCCCGGAGCCCAAGAACTGGAATTCCGACGGTTACCTGAAGAGCGTGCCGGAGGATCCCTGGGGTTCTGAATACCAGTACGTAAGCCCGGGTACCGAAGGTCCCTACGATCTGTATTCCTATGGCTCTGACGGCCAGGAAGGTGGCGACGGCGACGCTGCGGATATCAGCGTCTGGGACACCGAGGGCTAAATCACTGTGCAGGTCAGATCCCGACAGACCGGTTTCACCCTGATTGAAATACTGGTGGTCCTGGTGGTTGTGGGTCTGCTGGCTTCGCTTGCCGTGTTTACCATGGGGGGAAGCTCCCAGCAGCGCGAACTGGAAAATGAGGTCCGGGAGCTGTACCTGCTTATGCAGACAGCCTCGGAGCAGGCGGTTCTGAATAACCTGGAGCTGGGCCTGAAGCTGGAGGAAGACGGCTACCAGTTCGTGGCTTACCAGGATCAGACTGGCGACTGGAAGGCCTCCGGTGAGCGTATGTTCCGGGCCCGGAGCCTGCCGGAGTGGCTCACTGTCACCGAGTTCATCGAAAGCGACGCGCCCAGGCTGGCATCATCCGAAGATACCCTGTTGCCGGACGTCGTTTTTTTCTCCAGTGGCGAGACAACGCCGTTCGAGCTTGAGTTCACTATCGGAAACGGGTCAGACACGATGCACGTTCTGGCCTCGGATGGGGTGTCGCCCATGGACTGGCGCAAACCGGGCGATGAGGGGAGCAGCGGGTGAGGACGCAGAAAGGGTTTACCCTGATCGAAGTACTCATTGCCCTGCTTGTGTTCGGCCTGATTGCAACGGCTGCGGCCGAAGTTGGAAGCCAGTACATTTCCAGTTACGAACGGGTTCGGGACAAAACCCTGGCGAGCTGGTTGGCAGATAACCGAATAAACGAAATTCGACTGCAGGAAAACATTCCGGGCATCTCCGAGAACTCCAAGGATACCGACTTCGGGCCGTATCGTTGGCGGGTGACCACCGCGATTCTTGCAACCGCCGAGGCGAAGATGCGTCGTGTGGAGGTTGCGGTTGCCCGTTATCGCGAGGAAGGCGCGACGCCGGAGCCGATCCATACCCTGTCGGCTTTCGTGGGGGCACAATGAGGTTCCCGTCCGCACACAGCTGCCATCCGCAACAACGTGGTTTTACCCTGCTGGAGGTTTTGATCGCGGTTACCATCACCGCCGTTATCGGGCTTGGCGTTTGGCAGGTTATCAACGGAGTGGTCAATTCCCGCGATCGGGTGAACGAACTGGCGGAACAGTTCGACGGTTTGCAGCGGTCCATGCTCCTGCTTGAGCGGGATATCATGCAGGTGGTCAACCGGCCGGCCAGGGACATTTACGGGGATTTCCAGCCAGCGCTCTCCAGCCGTGCGGACGACTTTTCCCTGTTGCTGACCCGGCAGGGCTGGCGTAACCCCCTGGGCATTCGCCGCAGTGGCCTGCAGCGTGTCGGTTGGGAATATACTGGCAGCGAACTGCGGCGCCGGTACTGGCCCATGGTGGATCAGGGCCAGGAAGATGACAGCCGCGACGTGCTGCTGCTGGAAGGCGTAAAGCGCCTGGAAATAAGGTTTCTGGATGCCAACCGGAGCTGGCAACCGCAATGGCCAACCGATGAGGTGATGGCCGGACTGACCCCGGGTAGCCGCCCTGATATTCCACTGCCGCTGGGCATGGAAGTGACTCTGGAACATGAGCGTTTTGGAACGCTGGTGCGGACCTTTGCATTACCGGATTTTGATCCGGCCGTTGCCCAGGGTGCAGTAAACCAGGCCAACCAGGCTGCCAGCGAAGCGGAAGAAGAAAGCACAGAAGAAGAGGCTACCGGAGAACAAACCGGAGAGAATACCGGTGCAACGGGGCAGGGAGGCTAGGTAGCGATGGGCCAGACCCCGAGGTTATCGAATCGTCAGCGCGGCGTTGCTCTGATCATGGTGCTGCTGGCCATGGCTCTGGTGGTCATGCTTGCTTCGGGGATGACCCAGCAGCAGAGCTTGCGAGTGTTCAAGGCGGGACATTATCTGGCTCAACAGCAGGGCCAGAGTATCGCACTTGGCGCCGAGGCGTTCGCCCGCCAGATCCTGCGCAGGGATTATGACGAGGACAAGGAAGAAAACCTGATGGTCGATAGCCTTGACGAGTTCTGGGCCGCCAATGCAGCCGTTCTGCCGCTGGATGACAATGGTGTGGCTGAGGTCCAGATTGACGACCTTGGAGGCCGGCTTAATCTGAACGACCTGGTCGGCGCCAATGGCCAGGTGGATCCCATCGTCAGAGATCGTTTCGTTCAGCTGTTTGCCGCACTGGGGATTACTGCAGTTTCCGTGGATTCGCTGGTGGACTGGATCGACCCCAACGACCAGACCGTCACGGCGTACGGCGCAGAGGATGGCCAGTATCTGATGGCTGAGCAGGGTTACCGGGCTGCCAACCAGCCGTTTACCACGGTGACCGAATTGCGCCTGATCGAAGGCATGACCGAAGAGATTTATCGGGCCCTGCGGCCCCACGTGGCGGCACTTCCTGTAAATGGTGCGGGGATCAACGTGAACACCGCGACGGCCATGGTGATCCGCTCTCTCCATGAAGAGCTGACGGACGCCCAGGCTGCGTCTATTCTTGAGAAGCGGGAAGAGGAACGGTTCGAGAACCTCCAGGACTTTCTGGCGTTACCAGAGTTCGCCGGGCTCGGGCTCAAGTCGGTTGGACTGGGGTTGCAGACCCGGTTTTTTGAAGTTGCCTCGCGGATTACCTACGATAACCGTGTCGTGAATATGGTCAGTACCGTGTTCCGGACTCCGGAAGGCGAAGTCCAGACGGTTAACAGGGATATCGGGCAGAAAAACCGAATCACCAAAGAGCCTTTCACAATTTCAGAAGGATAATCATGTCTTATCGCCTTTACGTCCGCCCAATACCGCCGTTTGCGGACGCTGACCAGGACCCCGGTGCCCAGATGTTCAACTGGGTCCTGCACGATGCCAGTGGCGATGCGCAGGCTCGCGGCGCAGGCGACAGTCGGGAAACCATCGAGCATACCCTCGGCCAGAATGCACTGGATAATGTTCTGTTGATCGGCCTTATCCCCGGCGAAGAAGCGATTTATTGTCTGGCTGATATTCCCGCGAAGCAAAGCCGCTTTATCAATCAGGCGTTGCCCTACGCTGTCGAGGAGCAGATTGCCCAGGACATTGATTCTGTTCATCTGGCGCTGGGCGCCCATACCGATCACGGCTACCGCGTAGCGGCCATTGATCGCGAACGGATGGGGCAGTGGGTGAATCTGTTCAGCGGCTGGGAGCATGTTCGCCTGGAAGCGATTTTTCCGGATGCCTCATTGTTGCCGCGCACCGAAGGCGGCTGGTCGGTCTGCCTGGATGGCGAAACGGCAATGATGGTGAGCGAACGCGGTGAGTGGCTGAGTATGCAGTCTGCGAACCTGGGAATGTTTGCTCACACGCTGGCTGCACCGTCTGCGGAGGAAGTGGTGGCTGAAATTCCGGTCACGCTTTACGGCACCGCTGAAGAATTTGATCTCCAGCAATCGGCCATCTCGGAGTTGAACGGTTCTGGTCGGCTTGCGGTTCGCAAGGAAGTTCTTGAACTCATGCCTCTGGAACTGCTGGCCTACGCCCATCACCATCATCTGTGCGAACCGGTAAACCTGTGCCAGGGCATGTTCTCGTCCAAATCGGGCAAGGCGAGTCCGCTCAAACCATGGAAACCCCTCATCGCAGTTGCCGCCGTCTGGTTCGTGGTTCAGGTGGCGTTGAATGCCGGAATGGGATTCTACTATCAGAATCAGGCAGAAAAACTGCGAAACGAGGCCATGGCAATCTATCGCGATGCGTTTCCGAATGACCGGCGTACCCATGCCGGCAACGTCCGGCGCGTGATCGAAGGCCAGTTGCGGGTTGCCGGCGCAAGTGGGCCGGAAGTGGACTTTATTACCCTGATGAAATACACCGGACAACAGTATTCCCGTTTGCCGGGCAGCCAGGGAGTGAATTTCAATTCAGTGAATTACAGCCGCTCACGGGGTGAGCTGGTCGTAGACGTGAGAGCCGATAGTTATGACCGTTTGAGCGCTCTGCGCAACGGCCTCGCGAACCAGGGGCTGGAGGCGCAGATTGGTTCGGTGGTGAACGAAGCGAGCGGCGCCCGCGGCCGCCTGACGGTCTCAGGAGGTTAAGGTATGTTTTCCCGAATCAAGGATCAGCCGGCGGTCGGCAAACTCATTGCGCAATACGACCAGTTGCCCCGTCGCGACCAGCAGGCTTTGGTGGTGCTGGCCATCGCTGTGTTTCTTGGCCTTCTGTATTTTGCCGTTTGGCGACCGGCGGCCGGGTTCTACGACCAGGCGGAAGCTGCCAGAGACAATGCCGGCGAATTGCTGGCCTGGATGCAGGCAAACCAGCGGACAATTCAGCGTCTTGGCAATACAGGCGGTGCCAGCACCACGGCGTCGGCAGACAAACCTGCGGATGGCCGTGCCCTGATGGCGCTGGTGACCCGTTCCGCCGGGGAGGCGGGTCTGTCACTTCAGCGCTTTGAGCCCAGCGGTGAAGACGCCATCCGAGTCTGGCTTGAGAATGTGCCTTTTGCAGAGGTTGCCGCTTGGTTAGAGCGATTGAATGGCAACCATGGTGTCGTCATTGACCAGGCGGCCATGGACAGGGCCAGTGAGCCAGGGCGGGTTTCCGTTCGTCTCACACTGGCCATCTGATTCTGAAAACCAGATTCCGGGCCTTTTGTCCGGAACTGACGCAGGAGAGGGAAGCGATGAGTAACGGCAGCGACAACAAGAACAAATCCGAGCCAGCCATTGTTCGCCTGGACGAAACGGCGCGGAATGAAGCCAGATCCATTCTGTTTCACGCCTACCGGAACGAACCGACGTTCCAGTACCTGTTTGATCACCGGCGCCCCGGCTACGATCAGAGGGTGAGGGCGACCATAAGGGAGCTGATAGACCTTTATTTTGAGCTCGAACAGGATGCCATTGGCGTGATGGTTGACGACACGCTTGTGGCCGTTGCGTTCATCGGGGATCCCGAATTAAGGATGAACCTGGCTGATCAGATCAGCTGGCGGATTCGTATGGTGCTGACGACGGGGTTTGCCTCTACACGTCGGTATCTGGACTACCACGAGAAAATTCGCGACATGTTGCCACAACCACTGGCGCATCAGTTGCCCATGATGGGGGTTAATCCCAAATACCAGAATCGCGGCTACGGCCGTTTGCTGCTGAAAACCGTTGAAAAACTCTGTGCCGAGAACCCGCGTGGCAGCGGGCTGGTGCTCGATACAGGAAACAACCGTTATCTGCCGTTTTACGAATCCGAGGGTTTCCGGAGCCTTGGCAAGATTCAGCTCGGCGATTTTGAAGATCACGTGTTGTTCAGGGAAGTGCATCCGGAAACCAAAACGGCCACCTCCGGCCAAACCTGATTTTAAAATGTGTAACGGGAGAAGCTGTGTCTGACCAGCAGGATTTTGATCTGATCGTTATCGGAGCCGGCTCCGGCGGCGTTCGCCTCGCGCGGATGTCTGCCCAGCGGGGCGCCAGGGTGGCCGTGGTTGAATCCAGGTATCTTGGCGGAACCTGCGTAAACGTTGGCTGCGTGCCCAAGAAACTGTTTGTGTACGGCGCTCACGTTCACGATGAGCTGGAAGATGCAGCCGGCTACGGTTGGCAGGTTCCACTCGACGATGTCAGTTTCGACTGGCCGAAGCTGGTTGCCAACAAGAATGCCGAGATCGAGCGTCTGAATGGCATTTATGGTCGGTTGCTGGAAAACGCCGGTGTGACCATCATCGAAGGAACGGCGTCCTTGTCAGACGCCAATACCGTGGTGGTCGGGGATACCTCCTATCGGGCCAAACACATCACGATAGCCACCGGCAGCTGGCCGGTGATTCCGGATGTGCCCGGCAAGGAATGCATTCTTACGTCCAACGAGATGTTCTACCTGCCGCAGCTGCCGAAGCAGGCCGTGGTCTGGGGCGGTGGCTACATCGCTGTAGAGTTTGCCGGCATCCTGGCCGGGTTGGGTGTTGATACAACCTTGCTGTATCGCGGTGATCTGTTCCTGCGCGGGTTTGATGGCGACATCCGACGGTTTACCGAACAGGAAATGCGGAAAAAAGGCGTAAACCTGCAGTTCGGGGTGACCATCGAATCGGTTGAGGCCGAAAATGCCCATTACCGGGTTCAACTTAACAATGGCGAAACCCTGGAGACTGGCCTGGTGATGGCGGCAACCGGCCGTCGTGCCCTGGTTGACGGTCTTGGTCTGACTGATCTTGGCGTTCAGCTCAGCGCCTCGGGGCATGTTGTCGTGGATGATCACTTCCAGACTGCCGTGCCCTCAATTACTGCGCTGGGTGATGTGATTGGAACTCCTCAGCTTACGCCGGTTGCCCTGGCACAGGGCATGGTGCTATCCAGACGTTTATTCGGCGATGGCAAAGGCGAAATGGACTATTCGGCGATTCCAACGGCCGTATTCTGCCAGCCAAACATCGGAACGGTTGGGCTGACCGAGGAAGAGGCCCGGGAAGCGGGGCATCGACTGCGGATCTACCGTTCGGAGTTCCGCCCGATGAAATACACCCTCAGTGGTCGTGACGAACGGAGCTTGATGAAGCTGGTGGTAGACGACGAGACTGATCGAGTATTGGGTGCCCACATGGTGGGTCCGGACGCTGGTGAGATTACCCAGGGGCTGGCGGTTGCCATCAAGGCTGGTGCGACCAAGGCCCAGTTTGATTCTACCCTGGGCATTCATCCGACATCTGCCGAAGAGTTTGTCACCATGCGCGAACCGGTGGCGTGATTTAGTGCCGGCGTCCGGTTCTGGGCGCCGGAACCTTTCTAGAGCTTGATCCAGCGGCTGAGCACTTCGCGGAGCATTTCCTTGCGAACAGGCTTGGCCAGATAGTCGTTCATGCCACAATCGAGACAACTCTTTTCCGTGCCGGGCAGAACGTCTGCCGTTAGTGCAATGATCGGTGTCCCAATCTGCGCGTTGCTCTGCTCCCATTCCCGGATATAGCGGGTGGCCTCGTATCCGTCCATCACGGGCATCTGACAGTCCATCAATATGATGTCGTAGCCTGTGTGGTTAGTGGTCACCCTGTCCAGTGCTTCCTTGCCGTTGTTGGCGGAATCGGTATGGAAACCCAATCGCTTGAGCATAGCCGTGGCAACGCGCTGGTTTACCGGGTTATCTTCCACCACCAGGGCGTGGCTGGTGCCATTAATCGTTTCCCTTGGCGGTGTCCCGGTCGGCTCGGGATCGATGGGTCGATCCGCCAACTCGAAGGGCAGCTCAAACCGGAACGAGGAACCCTTACCCAGATCCGTTTCCACCTGAATGTGCCCGCCCATGAGTTCAACCAGCCGCTGGACCAGGGACAGGCCAAGCCCGGTGCCCCCGTATAGCCGGCTGTTTCCGCCGTCGACCTGTTCGAAGGAGTTGAAAATGTCGTGAAGGCGCTCGGTCGGAATGCCGGACCCGGAGTCGCTGACCGAGCAATTCAGAATGATGCAGTTGTCTTCCAGGGCGAAAAAGCCCGCCTGGATATTGATAAAGCCATCGCCGGTAAACTTGATGGCGTTGTCAGCCAGCCCCGCCAGAATTTGCCGCAGACGTGCGGGGTCACCGATGACAACGGGGTTGTCCGGCCAGTCGCCAAAGAACTTGAGGTTGAGGGCTAGGCCCTGTTGCTCGGCGAGGTGTCGGTAGGTGGCGGTGCAGTTGGAAATCAGTTCCCGAAGGTTAAACTCCTGGCTGTCGAGCTTCAGGGTGCCGCTGTCCATCTTCGAGTAATCGAGGATGTCCCCGATGACGGTCAACAGATCCTCGGTGGACTGGCGGGCAGTGTTGAGGTATTCGCGCTGGCGTTGGGTAAGCGGTTCTTCCTGGATCAGATCGACCATCCCAAGCACCCCGTTCAGGGGCGTACGCAACTCATGGCTCATGGTTGCCAGAAATTCGGATTTTGCCTGATTTGCCATCTCGGCCTTTTCCCGGGCACCTTCGGAGGCGGCGAGGGTCTGGTCCCGTGCTGTTTTCAGGCCGGCCAGGTGATGAGCCAGCTGGTTGAGTTGCTCTTCAATGGCAACGATCTCCTTCGAACTCTGGTGAGTATTCAGGGGACGTTCCTGGTAGTCACCATCGGTGAGTTGACCGATTCGCCCGGCGAGGTCCCGTATCGGTGCCAGAATTGCTCCAAGGAAATGATTGATGATCAGAATGCTGAACAGCAGCAGGGCCACGCCAACGGCGATCGATGTCCAGAGAATATCCTGCCGCCTTTCGGCAAGAACATCCTGACTTACGCCAACCTGAACAGTGCCAACCCTCAGAGAACCGGAACCAAAGCCATAGTCTGGCTCAAACCACTCCGCAGTGCGCTCCGAACCAAATTCCAGGGGCTGCTGGAGAATCTCGGCTTCGTAGATCTGGTAGCGCTCGGGTGTTTCACCCGGGTTGATCGGTTCGTGGGAAACGAAGCCGAGTTGGTCTCCCATAACGTCAGAAACCCGGATCCAGTCGGCTTTGCTGCGACGCAGCGACTGGGAAAGGATCTGGTCCAGTGCCAGAGTGTTGCCAGAGACAACGGCGTATTCCAGGGCAGGGGCGAGGCTGTCGGCAAGCATCTGGCTGCTGTCGGAGAGATCCCGGCGCGCATCCTCAAGGCGCACAGACGTGAAGAACACCATCAGCACGATAAACATGACTATGGCTGGCAGAGCTCCGAGGAGCAGCAGCTTTCGGGACATGGGGCGCTGTTGTCTGTGGCTGTTATTCATCAGACGCCTCCCCATTAATCGCTAATTGTCGATCCACCCGTGTGGCAATATCCTCACGGCTCGGCAAGGGAATGTTCAGAGAACGTGCAACCTGGGCATTGACCTCGACCCGAAACTCTTCCGGATACGAGGGTTCCGGATATGCACCAGTTTCGAAAAAGGTCGATAAAAAGCTGCCAGCCATCTCAACCATTTCAGGGAACGGAGCGTAACTGGAGGCCAGGGAGCCTGCCTTGACATAAGCCTGAGTGGGGCCGATGACGATCTGGTTACGGCGGTAGGCGGTCAGCAGAATATGTTTGATGGTTCTGGGGTTGTATATGGCACTGTCTGGGGCGGCCAACAGAAAATCTCCATAACCCAGGGCCCGGACAAGTGTTGAGATCAGGTTGTCGTTGCTTTCTACCAGAAATATTCTGGCCGACATGCCATAGGCCGGTAGCTCATCAATCAGCGGTTCGTAAAGTTCCACCGAGTCTGCGGTTGCCAGCAGGGCTATCTTGTTGGCCTGGGGCAGGATGGCTTTCCCTGTCAGGGCCTGGCGGATCAGGGGTACGTTGTACAGCACCCCGGTGATCTGGCCCGGAGACCGCTCTGCAAACCCCGAGATAAAGGACTTGTCCACCAGCATGGCCAATATGGGTGCCGAGCGGTTTGCCTGACGGACCCGGGAGAAGGCGGCGGGCCCCACGCTGATGATCGGCCCGGAATCAAGGGTGGCCAGCTGATCATCAGTAATTTCTATCAGGGATGTTGCTGGAGCCAGCTCTCCTCTCAGCAGCTGAATCAGGTGTTGGTCGAGAGGGGCATTGCCCGAACCCGCAAAGTAAACCACTCTTCCTTGCGATTCCTGGCCTTGCGATTCCTGGGCGCCGGAAAACACGGAAAAAACGGTCAGCAGCAGAATGCACAGGGTCTTGGGGAAAAGACTCCGGATTCCACATATGGACCGTTTTTGATCTGCCTTGCCTGTACTTCGCTCCATACCGTCCAGGGCTCACGCTTTCCTTGTTAAATTCAGAAACGAATCCCAGCTTCAACAAAAAACTGGTTCTGATCCTCAATCCGGTTGTCAGGGCTGATCCATGGCTTGGGGTTAAGGTAATGCTGGATCGTCAGTGCCAGCATATAACTGTAGTTGGTTCTGTCCACCCGACGTGCGAGCCTGAAATCGGCCCGCTCGAACCGGGTATTGCGCACTTCATTGGTCCAGTACATGGCCGCTGAGGTCATGAAGCCCATTGGCAGATCCTGGATCCAGGCAAAACTACCGGAGTCACGGGCGGAGAGACGGCCCATAAGATCTACGGCACGTTCCTGCTTGTCGACCGGAAGCGCGGCCGGGTCGCCAGTGTATCTGCCTTCCTGCTCAAGATACGCGTAGGTAGCCCGGAGCTTGGTTCCGGAAAACTCCAGCGAGGTTTCCAGCTCGACGCCTTCCTGCTCAAGATCAACGTTGTTGGCGATATACCATTCTTCTTCGTTGATGACGCCACTGATCATGTCATGGAAATCGTCGTTGAAGTAGCGCACTTCCACCGAGAGCAGGGCACTTTCCAGATGGAACTGGCCAAAGTAGCTGATCTCCCGGGAGGTGATCCACTCCTCTTCCAACTCCTGCCCGTAAGTGGACGTAGTCGGGTCCAGGATGTCTTCCACTTTGATTCTCTGGCCATCCAGTGCTTCAAAGGGTGGCTGAACGTTGGTCGGTGTATAGGACCAGTCCGGATTCTGCTCGAAGGCATCCGGTGTGCGGACCGCCCGGGAAAAGACAAACCGCAGCGCGTGGTTGTTGTTCAGGATAAAATTTGCCGCGGCTCTGGGGGAAAAATAGTCTTCATCGGTGGTCGTGGTCCGCTCCCAGTTGCCGCCTGCGTTGAAGGTCAGCCACCGAAAGGGCGAGTACTCAGCGTTGGCGAATACCCGGGATTGGTAATTGTCCCCTTTACCGTTAAAGAAGGTTTCGGAATTGAACGAGTCCTTGCGATAGCCCACACCGGAGACCAGCTTGAACTGGTCACTGAAAATAATGGTGTCCTGGAATTCAATTTCCTGCCGGGTTTCTTCCAGGTCTTCGTTCAGGTCAGCGATGAACGGACCCTGATCCTCGGGGAAGGGTGGGAACCCTGTCGGCAGCAGGGCATTGATCTCCGCTGCAGGCGCGGAAACGGTCCACCGCTGCCTCTGTCGCTGATTCTGATAGCTCGCCTGGATATGGTAGAAGTGGTCGGGCGAGGTCGCTCCGTCGAACCGGACATGGAGGTAGTAGTCATCCATGATAATGTCCGGGTTTGTGGTGGCGCCCAGCTTTCCGGACTTCTCGAGATCTTCTTCATTTACGCCATCCAGAACGCCTGCTCGCACGTCAACCGAATGCTGGCGGTCAATTCGGAATACGCTGTCGAAATTGAAGTTGTTGATGTCGTGGCCATCGTGAAAGGGGATCTCCTGGCCGCCATCAATCTGACTATCAAAGCCGTTGGATTTGCGCTTCTCGTACGACAACCGCCAACTTTTGTCGGCATCGGTATCGCCCACGGAGGTAAACGTGCGAAGGTGACCACGGGACCCAACCGAGGTGTAGGCTTCCACCCCCGCCGTGTCTTGCGGTGAGCGGGTAATGATATTGATGCTTCCAAGAAACGCGTTGATGCCATAGGCGGCGGAATTTGGGCCCCGGCTCACTTCAATACGTTCGATATTTTCCAGTGCCACCGGCATGCCCAGCCAATCTACGTCTGCGAGGCTGATTCTGTAGGCGGTTCGCCCGTCAATCTGAACCTGCAGGCGGCGTTGCTCGTATTGGGAAGTACCGCGATAGGTTGCCACCGGGTTGGTACTTCCCCAGTGGCCAACCACCATGCCCGGAACCAGCCGGAATGCCTCTACGAGGTTCATGATGCCGAGGTCACGGATCATGTCGCCGGTGATGATCGTGGTGGTGCCGGGAACCCTGAGTTTTGACTGGCGCAATCGTGTCGTAGTCAGTACTTCGGGGATTTCGCTTTGTTCGCCTTCGAGGGCAAGCAAGCCGGGCATGAAATCAGGTGTGTCAGTTTGGCCGAGCGCGGTAGCCGGAAGCAGGGCGGACAGGGCAAGGCTGATGCCGAAGCAGGTTGCCAGAGGGCGGCGGTCACCCATTCCTGCCGTTTTTGTCGATTGATGCATGGTTGACGTTCTATAATCTGCCGAGAAAAAAGGATAAAGCGGTTTTATTATGATTAGGTCCTATCGTAAGGGACTACAGACAGTTTGTCTCTCTGAAATGTAATAAATCTAGGCCCGGGAGTTGCAGCTTTATGAATTGTTGGGAAATCCTTGGAATTGAGCCGACCGGCGATCGCCGGAAGATCCAGGATGCGTATGAGCAACAGCTCAAGTTTGCTTCGGAAGACGAGGCAAAGAGCCTGGAAGCGGCTTTCCGGGAGGCAGTCGGGGACGATCCGGGCCCGGTAAAGCAGGCTTCTGACACGGTTCAGACTGAACCGCATCGCGAGGTGCAGGACGAGGAGCCTGATCGTCCGCTGGATGCCAACGAGGGCCAGGTGGTTCGTGAGGTGGTTATCCAGATCAAGGCCTTGCTCAATGACTCCTCAAGAAGCAAGGACCCGGGCATCTGGAAAGCCATTCTGGACGAGCCGCCCGCCGATCAGCCGCGGTTGCGACGCGAGATTGGTCGCCAGTTGGAGCCCCAGATACGGCCGATGGCGGAAAACGGTACCTTTCCGGCGCCGGTGGCCCAGTTTCTCGGTGAGTGGTTCGACTGGTTCACTGTGGAGCAGGCGCCTGAGGCGGCCGACGATCGGAATTACCCGGAACCCGATATGGCTGAAGAGCAGGGCGAACAGCCACCGCAAATGGTCAATTTCTGGCCGGCGGTGATTGGCTGGATTGTAGGGCTGGCGATTCTTGCCACACTCTTTGGCGGAATGGGTGGCGGTTGATTTCGCCGCCCAGATCAACCCGTTTTCTCTGCATTCGCCCTTTCAATTTTATCCCGGTACTTCTGGGCCAGGAAGGCTCCGACGATAACCTGTATCTGGTTGTAGCACATGATCGGTAACACGATCATGCCGAAGCCCGGGTGCCCTGAGAACAGGACCTTGGCCATGGGCAGACCAGACGCCAGGCTCTTTTTGGAGCCGCAGAACACCACCGCGGCTTCATCCTCCAGGCTGAACCCGAATCGCCGTACCAGGAACCTGGCAAACACCATGAATAGCAGCAGCAAGCCCAGGCACAGCGCAATGGCGAAAAGGATGGCCTGCAGGGGCAGATTCTCCCAGAGTCCGCTCTCTACCGAATGTGAAAAAGCGGAGTAGACGATCAGCCAGATCACGCACTGATCGTATCGGGCCATCAGTGTTTCGTTTCTGCCAAGAAATCCGCCGAGCCATGGTCGGAGCGCATGCCCAACCGCAAAAGGCAGCAGCAGTTGCAGAACGATGTCTTTCAGGGCTTCCGCTACGGAGAAATCCCCACCGCCGGACGTGCTTACCAACAGCAACAGCAGGAATGGCGTCAGCATCATGCCAAAGACATTGGAGGCGGCTGCGCTGCAGATTGCCGCCGGAACATTGCCCCGCGCCATCGCGGTATAGGCGATGGAAGAGGACACCGCCGACGGCAGGACGCCCAGGTAAAGAAACCCCAAACCAAGATCTTTCGGCATCCAGGATGGTGCGATATTGCTGAGGCCGTTAATCGGCAGCACCGCAAGTGGAAAAAATACGAAGGTGAGCGAAGTGATCAGAATGTGCAGCCGCCAGTGGGTGGCACCGGCAATAATCTGGTCCCGGGACAGCGCTGCGCCATGGAAAAAGAAGAGCAGGGCGACGGCGACCGTTCCGGCGGTGGCCAGTGCCTCGCCTGCCTGGCCAGTTGCAGGCAGAAAGGTGGCTAATACGATGGCGCCCAGGAGCAGCAGGGTAAAGGTGTCGATCCGGAACTTCATGAATCAGGACTCCCGACGCTTCAAGGCCTGGAGGCTGGGTTTCAAAAGCGCCCTTGCCAGGGATTCTGCTTTGCCCTCATCCTGACGCCGGACCGCCGCGAGCAGGAGTTCATGGTCTTCCTGGGAGGGTTCCGGCAGGTCTGCGTCGGTTTCGGTCTGCTCGATGGTCTGGCTGACAGCGTGGGAAAAGTAGTCGTAGAGCTCGATCAGCGCTGAGTTATGAGAAGCGGCAACCAGGGCATGATGGAAGGCTTCGTCGTGCCGGATGCGAGCCTGCAGGTCATCTCCCGCTTTGGCGCGAGCATCGAGGGCTGTGGTCATGTGCCGGAGATCCTGTTCTGTCCGCCGGTGCCCTGCCAGCTTGGCGGCCTCCGTTTCCAGCATGATCCTGACCTCCAGCTGCTCCGCCAGCTGGGTGCGGGCAATTCTCCGCAGTGTCTCCCCGGCGTCCCGTGTCGCTCGTACGTATGTGCCATCCCCCTGGCGGGTTTCCAGCATCCCCACGTGTACCAGCACCCGAACCGCCTCACGAACCGTGTTGCGGCTTACTCCGAGGGATTCGGAAAGTTCTGATTCGACGGGCAGGCGATCGCCAACCGACCAGTCACCTTTTTCGATGGCGTTTCTGAGACTTTCGATAGCAGTCTCGACCAGCGAGCCTTTGCGAATACGTTCCAGCATGTGTATGTCATCCTTCTAACCTATAACCCAATCATCCTATGAATATGGCCGAGGTTCAAGGGCAAAGGCTTTCACCCGATTACCCCGCGGTCTGGCCGGGGTAAAGAAATTGGTAATCAGCGGTGTCTACCCGGCGGGTCGCGAACCGGTAGGTGAAGGTGAATCCCGGCCAGTTGATGGTATTGCGCCCATGCTCATCGAGGTACCAGGAGGTGCAGCCGGAGCTCCAGACCGTGTCTTCCAGGCCTTCCTGCACCACATGAGTAAAGCGGTCCTGGCGATCCTGGCGCACATCCATGGCCGAGCCCGGGTATTTCTCGAGCGCTTCCAGGCACTCGAGCACATATCGGAACTGGGATTCGAGCATGTAAAGGATGGAGTTGTGAGCCAGATTGGTGTTCGGCCCATAGAGCATGAACAGGTTCGGGAAGCCGCTGACAGTAATGCCTTTGAAGGCGCCGGCACCGTTCTGCCAGGCGTCGTTCAGCGACTTTCCGCTGCGGCCGGTTATCCGGATGGGCGAGAGAAACTCCGAGGCCCGGAAACCGGTGCCGCAGATAATCGCATCTACCGGATGGTGGTGACCGTCCTGCGTCAATACGCCGGTTTCGTCAATCCGGTCGATGGGATCCGTAATCAGGTTGACATTGGGCCGGTTGATGGCCGGGTACCAGTCGTTGGAAATCAGAATGCGCTTACAGCCGATCTTGTAGTCGGGAATGATGCGTTTCAGTTTGGCCGGGTCGGTAACCTGCTTTCTCGCCTCCCGTTTTGCCTGGCTGGCGTAGATCTCCAGCAGGCCGCTGAATTTGGTGAACGCCAGCGCCCGGCTCTCGTTTTTCCAGTAAATCAGGTAACGGTACAGGCGGTCCCACAGCGGCACTCTCTGGAACAGAGTCTGCTCCCAGCGCTTGAACGGACGATCCGGCTTGGGCAGCACCCAGGCCGCAGAGCGCTGGAACAGGTCCAGCTGTTTGACCTTCGGCGCAATCTCCGGGACAAACTGGATGGCACTGGCGCCGGTGCCGATGACGGCCACCCGTTTTCCAGTCAGGTCGTAATCGTGATCCCAGCGGGCCGAGTGGAACATCTTGCCCTGGAAACGATCCAGGCCGTCGAGTTTTGGCCACGCAGGTTGATTGAGTTGGCCGGTGGCGGTAATGAGCACGTTGGCGGTGAGTTGTTCGCCGCTCGACAGGGTGACCGTCCATTGATTCGAATGATCGTCAAAGGCCGCATCCTGCACTTCCGAATTGAACCGGATTCGATTGCCAAGCTGGTATTTGGCGACGCAGTGCTCCATGTACCCGAGAATTTCCCGTTGCAGCCCGAACTTCCGGGACCAGTCGTGCTTGGGTTCGAACGAATAGGAGTAAAAGTGGGACTGCACATCGCAGGCGGCACCCGGGTAGGTATTATCGCGCCAGGTTCCGCCAACGCGGTCGGCCTTCTCCAGCAGGGTCACGTTTGTAAAGCCTGCCAACTTCAGTTTTATGGCCATGCCCAGGCCACCGAAACCGGTGCCGATGATCAGAATAGACGGGCGTTCACGCTTGCTGTGCTGGGTCATGATCGGGTGTCCGGCGTTATTATTGTGGTCTTTCGGCTTCAGTATACGGATGTAACCCGCCCGTATGGATGACAATTTTCGCCACACGGGCTAGTCAGAATGACCAATCGGTGTCCGTGTCAGAAAATTATCGCTGGTCTGGGACAGCAGTTCCCGCAGAGCCGGCGTCTCGAACTGGCGGCGGATGCTGATGGCATAGAACTCCTCGAAAACGCCGGGCAGGGCGCCATAATCCGCCAGCGTTCCGCTTCTCATTTCGTCCCGCACCACCACCGGCGGCATGATGGCAAAGTGGCCGGTGTCCCGGGTCAGAAGTCGCATCATGGCCATGTCGTCCACTTCTGCGGCAATGTTCGGGCGTAGCCTGTGGTATTCGCAAAGCTGATCAAAGGCCTGACGTATGTTGTTATCGGGTCCCGGAACAATCAGGCTTCTGCCGCGCAACACCTCGGCAAAGTCCCCCTGAACTTCCATGCCCCGTGGCCCGATGATGCTCACCGGCTGTTTGGCTATCAGCCGGGACCGCCAGGGATTCTGTTCATCGCCCTGTACCGCCTGATTGGCAAGGATGAGATCCAGACGGTGGGCTGATAGCCGCCTTAATAATTCATCGATGTGGCTGCTTTGTAGGCTCAGCTCCAGATCCTCCCGATTGAGCAGAGGTTGCAGGAAGCCTTCCTGGAAGTTCCGGGACAGGGTGGCAACCGCCCCGATGCGCAGGATTTCGCGGTTAGGTTGAGCGCCCGAGGCAAACAGCGCCGTCAGCTCCTCACCCTGCCGGAAGATCTCCTCGGCGTAGGAAAAGGCCATGCGACCGGCTTCAGACAGCTTCAGACGCCGCCCCTCGCGGATAAACAGATCATGGCCCAGGCTCTCCTCCAGCTTCCGAATCTGACCCGACAGGGCGGACTGGGAAATGTGCAGCGAGTCGGCAGCGCGGGTCAGGTGGCCGGTACGTGCCACTTTCCAGAAATAGTACAGGTGATGGTAATTGAGTTTCATGGCCATTCGTTCTCAAAAACAGAATGAAGTGATCAGTATAAACCATTTTTTATATATACCGAATGTGTGCAAAGTACATGCAAACAGGAGGTTTGCAGATATGAACCCAATTGCTGAAGTTTCATCGTTATTCGTCCTCGCAATCTGGCTGCTGCTGCCGGTGAGCCTTTTTTTGCTGGCCGGATTGAGCGGCTGGCTGAAAAGTCCCCTGAAGCTGAATCACTGCTGGCGCATTGCCGGATGGATCATGATGGCCTCCATGGCTGCGTCCCTGGCGGTGGGTGTGTTGCTGTTGGTGCAAGCCCAGGTTGGCGGTACCAGCAACACCCTGGCGGCCCTTGGCGGTCAATTCGGTCTTTACCCGGACGGCGTTGCAGTCTGGATGGCGTTGATGGTGGCCTTCATCGGGTGGGTGATCCTGCGGTTTGCTGACAACTACCTCAGCCAGGACCCAGGTCGAGACCGGTTTCTGCCATGGTTCCTGGTGACGGTTGCCTCAGTTCTGGTTCTGGTGTTTACCAACCACCTGTTGATTCTGGCTGGCGCCTGGATTGGTGTCAGTCTGGCTTTGCATCATTTGCTCACCCTTTACCAGGACCGGCCCCAGGCGCGCATGGCGGCGGTCCAGAAGTTTATTGTCAGCCGGGTGGGTGATGCACTGGTTATTTCCGGTGTGGTGGCCCTGTACCTTCACTACGGTACCTTTTACCTGCCGGAAATGGTTCAGAGTGAGGCCGCCCGGGCCGGCGGATCCACGGCACTGACGGTTGCCTCGGTTGTTCTGGCCCTGGCGGCTGTCCTCAAGTGTGCCCAGATTCCCTTCCATGGTTGGCTCATCCGGGTAATGGAAGCGCCGACGCCTGTCTCGGCGCTGCTCCACGCCGGGGTGATCAACCTGGGTGGCTTCCTGTGGCTGCGACTGTTTCCTGTATTTGACGGCTTTACGGCCGGCCATATGATTCTGCTGGTGATTGGTGGAATGACCGCAGTGATTGCGGTCCTGACCATGATGACCCAGTACTCGGTCAAGCACGCCCTGGCGTGGTCAACCTGTGCCCAGATGGGGTTCATGCTGTTCGAAATCGGTATGGGTGCCTACACCCTGGCTCTGCTGCATCTTCTGGCGCACTCGCTCTACAAAGCGCATTCGTTCCTGGCCTCCGGTCGCACCGTGGCCGTATCTGCGGCAACCCGTTTCCCGGAATCGCCGGCGGCCAGCCGGCTGTTCTGGGCCGGCTCAACCGGTCTGGTGGCCACTGCCATCCTGGTCCAGGCGCCCTGGATCGTCGAGAACAACCCGGTATTCGGAGCGCTTCTGGTGCTGGCGGTGTCTGCGGCGGCAATGGGCATTCCGGCCGGAGCAACAACTCCCGTGAAGCTGCGTCTTGCCGGCCTCGCGGTGCTGCTGGTTCCCATCTATTCACTGTTGCACTTCATGGTCGGCCCGGCGGTGCCCGCGCATGAGGGGTTCGCGATCCCGATGGCAGCCTGGGCGGTTGCTTCGGCAATGGTCGCGCTGTTGGCCGCCTGTTCCCTGGTGATCGTGTTCGGCGCCCGGTTCCCGGCAACCCGCACCCTGTGTGCCCATTTCCGCCAGGGGCTATACCTTGAGCTGCCGTTTGATCGGCTGACGCGATTCCTGGCTTCGGAAGCCCTGAAGGTTCCCGCCATGTTCCGCCGGGTTCCCCATCATCCGTTCAGACTGGAGGAGAGATCATGAGTAACGTCTGCGTGTCGGTGCCTGAGTTGCAGGTAATGAACGATGGCTGGCGAAAGCCGTTCCGGCAGGCCTGCGATGTGATCGCTCCGGTCTGGCCCCTGGACCAGTGGATTGCCGTGAATCCGTTCTGGGGGCTGCGTCACCTTCCGGCCTCCCGGGCCGATCAGGTGCTCGGGGAGCGCGGCGGGTTCAGCATGTTGATGCCCACAGAATACTACCGGGAAGCCTGGGAGGGCGGCCGGATCCGCGAGGAGGATCTGCAGGCCAGCATCGCAGAGCGTCGCGATGAGCGAAACCTGGCCTGGTACCTGGATTGGCTGGGTCGCAAGCCCTCGACGGCAGCGCCCCTGAAGAGCTCTATTCTCGATACCTACAAAGGCACAAGCGCCGATGATGAAAGTGGCGGTTTGGCCGAAACGGCCTGTGATCAGGTGTCGCGTGTTTGTGGTGCGTTTTTCGACCAACGACAGGGGCGTTGGTCCGCTGCGGGCGATACCGCCGTAACGGGTCTGTTCCGGTTCTGGCTGGAGTCAGTCCGAAACGATCTGGCACTGGATTTCAGTACCGGACTCAAGGGCGTCAGGGCTTTTTTTAAAGCCGTGCCTGACAACATGGACGAGGCCATTCTGGACGCTATCAAGCGGATTCGCGTCGCCGGGGAGGACCTGGAGGCCCTGTGCCATAGCCTGTTGCTGAAAGTGAACGGTTGGGCGTCCTGGTGCCGCGGTGAGGACTGGCGGGCAGGCCTTGAGGGCCGCCCATCGGATCGCTGCGCGGAAATTCTGGCCATTATGCTGGTCTGGGAATCCGCAGGCATTGCCTTTGCCTCGACGGGCCAGAAGGCCGAGTGGCAAAGGCAGAGAGCACGGGCGCGTCGCAGTGGCGACTACGACAGCCGGAGCAGGCTGTGGGTCTGGCAGCGAGCTTTCGAGATTGGCTACCAGCGATCTCTCTGGCGGGCGCTTTCGGCCGCCCCCGAAGGACAACCAGTAGCCGGGCAGGACAACGAGACACCGGTCGCTCAGGCGGTGTTCTGTATTGATGTCCGCTCTGAAGTCATGCGCCGCCACCTTGAGGACGTTTACCCCGGGGTTCAGACCCTCGGCTTTGCGGGATTCTTCGGAATGCCAATCGACCACCAGCAGCACGGACCGTTCGCTCCGGCCCGCCGTTTGCCGGGACTTTTGCCTGCCCCATACCGGTTAATCGATACCAAAGGCAGCATGCGCGAGGACCTCGCCGAGAATCGATCCCTGGATCAGAGGGAGATTGCCCGTGAATCGGTCAGAAAAGCGAAATACACCAGCCTCTCGACCTTCACACTGGTTGAGACAACTGGTCTGGCCTGGGCCTGGAAGCTGGTGAAAGACTCGCTGAAGAAAGGCCACAAAGCTGGCGGGGAAAAGGTGGTTGAGGGCAGATTGGTGCACAACCTGGGAGGGGATCCCCTGTCGGATGCCGAAAAGGTAGCGCTGGCGGCAAACATGCTCCGTGGTATGTCACTCACCAGGGGCTTTGCACCCTTGCTGGTGCTGGTGGGCCATGGAAGCCATACCGACAACAACCCGAACCAGGCTGGCCTCGACTGTGGCGCCTGCGGTGGCCAGAGCGGCGGTGTGAATGCGCGGCTTGCGGCCAGCCTTCTGAATGATCCCCAGGTTCGGGCGGGGCTTTCAGACGAGGGCATCAAGATCCCGGACTTTACATGGGCGATTGCTGCTGAGCACTGCACGGCGACGGACAAAGTGACCATTGCCGATCGCCATTTGGTTCCGGATTCCCACGTACAGAAGCTGGCGGACCTCGAAGCCGGGTTCGAAGAGGCCGGCATCCGCGTGCGTAAGGAGCGGGCCACACCGCTAAAGCTGAACGGACTGGACGATGACAGCCTTAAACAGGCCATGGAAACCCGTACCCGGGACTGGTCCGAGGTTCGCCCGGAATGGGGACTGGCTAACAATGCGGCGATCATTTTCGCCAAACGGAGCAAGACCCGGGGCTGCAATCTGTCGGGCCGGGTTTTCCTGCACGACTACGACCCGGCGCTGGATGCTGATGGCGGCATCCTTGAGGCACTGCTTTCGGCACCCATGGTGGTCGCCAACTGGATCAACCTCCAGTATTTTGCGTCAGTCACGGTTCCGGAGGTATACGGTGCCGGCAACAAACTGCTGCATTCGGTGGTTGGAGGGAATGTCGGTGTAGTGGAGGGCAACGGAACGCACTTGAGAATCGGCCTGCCGTTGCAGTCTGTTCACGACGGCACGTACTGGCGCCATGAGCCGGTTCGCCTCACTGTGCTGATTGACGCACCTGCGGAGCGGATTGAATCCGTGCTGCACAAACAGCCTGACGTGGCAGCGCTGGTGGAAAACCAGTGGGTGAGCCTGCATCGGATGACCGACAAGGGTGCGGAGCGTTACGACAATGGCAGCTGGATAAGCGTCTGCTGAGGGCAGGGCGGCCGTCAGTGGCCGCCCTTGCAATCCTTGGCCTTGTTCCTGCCTTTATTCCTGTTCCGCGTTCAGCAGCTCGGGCTTCTTGAGGGCTTTCTGGAACAGGTCCTTCTCTTCTGCGATGGCCATGGCGCAGCGCTCTGCCAGATCGTCACCCAGACCTTCAACTTTGCGGCCCAGGAATACCTGGATTTCTTCGGCCAGCTCGAGCACCTTGTCCCGGGCGTCGGCTTCGGCTTTTGAAGTGAACAGCATCGTCTCAGGATTTTTCAGTGCCATCTCCAGGCCGTCCCTATCAGAAAAGTAGACTGCTTGTACTGCCATGGTTATTCCTCGCAGTGAGCGTTGGTTGTACTGTATAAAAATACAGTCTATCTGACAGGCGGAGGTCAACACAATGAAAAACGGGCCTCAACCGATGTTGAAGCCCGTCTCTGAGTCAAGCCTGGTAGAAGCTAGAAAGGCACCAATCAGTACCGCAGCAATGCCGAACCCCAGGTAAACCCGCCGCCAAAGGCCTCCAGAAGAAGCACTTCGTTGCGCTTGATCCGGCCGTCACGAACGGCGACATCAAGAGCCAGAGGAATGGATGCGGCTGAGGTGTTGCCATGTTCATTGACGGTCACGACCACCTGGTCCATGGACATGTTCAGTTTCTTTGCCGTGGCCGAGATGATGCGCAGGTTGGCCTGGTGTGGAACCAGCCAGTCGATTTCCGATTTCTGCATCTGGTTTGCCGCCAGTGTTTCGTCAACGATCTTGCCCAGGGTGTTGACGGCAACCTTGAACACCTCATTGCCTTTCATCTCTACAAACGCACGCCCGGCTTTCACCTGGTCGTAGCCATCGGCAATGCCGCAGGGTACGTGGAGCAGATCCGCGTATTGGCCGTCTGCATGTATATGGGTGGAGAGGATGCCGGTTTCTTCATCAGCTTCCAGGATCACAGCGCCGGCTCCATCACCGAACAGGACGCAGGTTCCACGGTCCTCCCAGTTGATAATGCGGGAAAAAACCTCAGCGCCAATAACCAGTGCTTTCTTGCTGCTGCCGGTCTTGATGAACTTATCCGCCGTTGCCAGTGCGTACACGAAGCCGCTGCAGACGGCCTGGATATCGAAGGCAGGGCAGCCACGGATACCGAGGCGCGCCTGGAGAATGCACGCAGAACTGGGGAAGATCTTGTCTGGTGTGGACGTGGCGAACACGATCAGATCTATGTCTTCCGCCTTGATGCCCGCCGCATCGATGGCGTTTTTTGCAGCCTGTTCGGCAAGATCTACTGTTGTCTGCCCTTCGATGGCAATGTGGCGTCTTTCGATTCCCGTGCGCTCGCGAATCCACTGGTCGGTTGTGTCGACCATTTTCTCAAGGTCTTTGTTGGTAACAATATTGTCCGGCAGGTAGGAACCGGTGCCGGTGATTCGTGCAAAGGTCATTCGCAAGTGTCCCGAGGCGTAACTGGATAACGTACTACCATGCTATACCCATGCAACGTCGTGCGTAATTAGCGATTTGTCAAAGACGCCCAGAAACTGGCACGCTCGTCTATGCTGAAGGTGATCAGCTTTGATCAACACTCTGCAAAGAAAAGGAGCGTAGAACGATGGGCATTTCCAGCCACGAGCTTCACGTAGAATTCCCGCAGTACCGAGAACTGATTCAGGAACTCAAGAACAATGATCTCAAGTTCAACGAAAAGCTTCAGGAGTACACGCATCTCGACCACGAAATTGAAGGGCTGGAAAAGAGGGATTCTCCCATCGGTGATGACAAACTCCACCGCATGAAGCAGAAACGCGCACAGCTGAAAGATGACCTTTACCAAGTGTTACTTTCAAACGCCAAGGCGTCATAAGACTGCCATCAAAAGTACACAATTCTGACACCCAATAATGCTTGGAGCCCCTGTTTATAGGGGTTTCCAAGTATTCAGAAAGCTCCTCGTCAAGCTTAGAATAGGACCCTAATTAAACAAGGTCCCGGTTTTCGGAGACCAATATTCTGGGGTTGACCAAGGAGTAATGAAATGAAAAGAGCTGCTTCGCTTTACAAAGGCTGGCGGATGAAGCGCAACTTTATCCATCTGGTGATGACTATGGATCGTCGGTTGCTGAACGATGTGGGATTTTCCCCTGAACTGGTTGAACAGAAACTGAGCACTCCGTTCTGGAAATTCTGATCCTCGTGACTGATCGACTCTGCTCTCGGTAACCTTCTGAACTGGTTGAAAAATAATCAGTCCAGAAGGTTACAGACTGTCACAATAATGAAATATCCTATTGTTCTTAAAGCCCTTTTATCTCGAAAAAATCTAAGAAAATTGATCTGAATCTGTATTCTTTTCTACCGGATCGTCCTATAGTTACGCTACCTCCAGAACCAGACCGGTTCACCCTGAAAGGAGAGCTCGACGATGATCCAGGAATTCCTTCAAAGCAACTTGCCCCTAGACTCCTCCGTAAGCCTCAAGCGTTCAGATACAGAGCCTGATAAAGACATTGCCAATGCCCGCAGCGAAGCCTTTGAGATCGTCTCAGACTCCGGTGAAACCGTAGGCTTTGTGAAGGCCTGGGAAGATGACCCGAGTTTCCGCGGATACGTCCACTTCGATTCCGACGGCAACGTGATTGACTGGAAAGTCTTTAAAGACCGGTTGCAGAGTTGACGCTCAGACCAGCCAGCCAAAAAAGAAATCGAACAAGACGCTGAAAAACCCGCCGCCGGTGCTCTGAGAATTATCGGCAACCGCGGAATTTGTCGATGCAGTGGTTTCTCCCCCGATTGGCTGGGCTTTCTTCGTATCCGTTGCTTTCGGCTCGTCAGGTCCCGCACTGGTGGGCTCTGCAGGGAGCTGGGCCAGCACCGGGTCTGGTTCTTTGGTGGCTTCCGGAGTTGTTTCCTCGGCGACCGCAGGTTCCGGCGCGGGAGCTGGAGCTGAAGTTGGAGCTGAAGTTGGAGCAGGGTGCTCTGAAGTCACCGGTTCAGGTGTTTTCGGGGCTGTTTCCGCCACTTTTTCTTGTGGCTTCACTTCAGTACTTTTCGAAGTTACATCAGTAACTATCTGGTTTTTAACAGATTTGGCATTGATCGAAGTTGTTGGTCCGCCCTGTTCGGAAGATTTTTGAATGGGGTCCGGGGTAGGTTCTGGCGCAGGCGCAGGCTTTGGTTCAGCCCTGGCAACGGTCGGGGTATTGGGCGCTGGCTCGGGGAGGGACAAACCGAGCTGTGCCACTGACGCCTTTCGACTGCCAACTGAATTTGCAGTGATGGTTGCGCTGGATGTTTTGGTCACGCCGAGCGCTTTCAGTGTTGCCGTATCCAGGTTGCCGTTGGTTTGCAGCCCATTTTGAGCTTGATAGGCGCGTATGGCAGCTCGGAGTTGCTCATCAATCCAGCCATCCGCGCGTCCGATGTCATGACCGGCACCGTAAAGAGCATTTTCGGCGGCGAAAATGACTTTTTCGGGTTCGGCGGCTTGAGCAGTGCCGAGGCAGGCAGCCGCTGTCAGCATGGCAATGACAGGGCCGCGAACGCCTTGCCTCCTGGGTGATTGAGAGCGCGTCATGGCGGGATACCTCCGGGCAGTCCGTTTCCGGTTACATTGTGTAACTTAAAACCCAAAGGTATCAGGTAATCATCTGCGCTCTCGTGAATTGGTTAACATCTGCAACCATTGTGTGTTCAGGATTCACTGGCCCTGAAGCGTCGCACGAGCGTATTCAATTCATCGGCCATGTTCGCCAGAGAGCGGCTTGAGTGATTCACCTGGGAAATGTCTCCGGCCAGTTCCTCAATTGCGCCACTGCTTATTTCCACGTTCTGGGTCATCTCCGCGGCGGTCGCTCTCTGCTGCTCGGTTGCACTCGCAATCTGGGTGGTCATTTCAACGATGCTGTTGACCGCCGCGAGAATATCCGTCAAGGCTTCGCCCGACTTGCTTGCCTCCTCGCTGGCCTCTTCGGCCATCTGCTTGGCCTTGCTCATGTCCACTACTGCGCCGGCCGCGCCACTCTGGAGCTGGGACACAATCCGCTCGATATCGACGGTCGATTCCTGAACGCGCTTGGCCAGTCCTCGAACTTCATCGGCAACCACGGCAAATCCCCGCCCGGCGTCACCGGCTCGAGCCGCCTCAATGGCGGCATTTAGCGCCAGAAGGTTCGTTTGCTCAGCAATGCTCTGGATAACAGCCAGCACATTGCCGATTTCGGCCGATTCGTTCTCCAGTTGTTGGATCCGGGTAGACCCTTTCTCAACCTGATTGGCGAGGTTGGTAACCGCCCGAATGGCTGAGCCAACGGTTTCCTGTCCGGAATCCGCAAGCGATGAGGCCTTACGGGCCGATTCGTCAGTTTCGCTGGTGTTCGAGGCGATCTCTTCGGAGGTGGACACCATTTCCTGCATGGCGGCAGACACCTGCGTGATCTGGTCGCGCTGTTGCTCCGAATTGGCGGTTGTACGCTCTGTGATGCCGGAGAGTGATTCGGACTCGCCTGTCAGTTGGCGAGACGCCGTCACAATTCGGGAAATCGTTTCCTCGAGCGTTTGCAGGAAGGTGTTGACTGCGTCGATGAAGTCACCGATCTCATCGGGACGGCCCGGAGTGAGTCGGGTTGAGAGGTTGCCGTTGTTATTGGCGATGTCATCGAGGTAACCGAGAATTTCAGTCTTGGCGCGTTTCACGCTGTTGCCCATCAAACGGCTCATCACAATCGCAACAATCAATCCGAGTACGGCAGAGACCAGGAAAGCTGCCAGAGTAAATTTCAGAGCTAGATCGGTTTCGGCGGTTGCCTCATCGGCCTCTTCGTCCAGGGAGGCAAATATACTTGCTTCAAGTTCCCTCGCCATGCTCGCAATTTCCGGTCCCAGCACGTCCAGCTTCTGGGATTTAACGTTGACGAGAATGCTCTGCTGCTCAAGCATTTTCTGAACAGCAGCTCGGTAGGCTTCCAGTTCCTCAACAACGGTGTTCAGGTATACCTGAACAAATTCGGGACCATTCTCGGCATCAATCAGTTCGAGGGCGTCAGACAGATCTTCAATGGCCCAACCGAGGGCTTTTTGCGAATCCTCGTCGCCAGTTGCCAGGTACCGCTCGGCAGTCATCCGCATGATCAACGCATCGTTAAGGAGTTGCTCCAGACCGGCTCTCAGTTCGCTGTCTGGCTCACGGTTGGCAACGCCATTTAATGCAAGCCTGAGGGCTTTTGTTGCGTTAGGTCCGTGCACATCCAGTTGTTCTGCAATAATGCTGAGTACCTGACGCTTTGCCGGAACCAAGACGTTCCTGAAAGACTCAATGTACTGATTGGTTGTATCTTCAATCCGATCAACGAGGCTCGCTCGCTCGGGCTCCTGAATGTCCTCCTGAGCTTTGGCCATGACCGCTCTGAAATCCGTTTCCATCTCGTCAAACCGTTCCAGGGTTTCCTCGTTGCCCGTGGAAAAGTAATCGAATACCCGAAGGCGCATTCGATAAACGCTGATGACCGACTCAGTTCCAATGGCCGTTTCTGGCGCAAGATCGCGGGCGACCGTGTTCATACGCTGGTCGAGTGCCTGAAATTCGTTCACGCTGAAAAAGGTGACAGAGGCGAAGAGGAGAAGAACAAAAACAGGCGCTATCAATAGCTTGCCCGGGACACCTAATTTTCGTTCTAAGGATTCGAGAAAAGAGGAAGCCAAAGCGTAGTCCTTCTATTAATTTGTTTTAACAGGTAACGGCACGGTTTCTCAAAACTGAAGCTGTGTTTTGCCTCAGGTAGAAGCATGCTCAGTCCTTGGATTACGCGGGTAGTAGCGTTCGGGAAGTCGCTCGATGTGGGGAAAGAACCGGGTGTCCTTGTAAGGCATCTTCATAAAGCCTGATACACCCAGGCCAGTTATCTGCTCGACTGCCGAGAGAATGTCATCCAGCAACCGGCTGAACTCCGATTCTTGCTCAGGGTCCAGTAGCCGATAGTGGCTATGGATTTTGAGATGGCGGGGCAGGGCCTCGAAGATGATCATGCCCGTGTGATGAATACTGTTCAGTGCCTCCAGCGAACGGATGATGGTCTCTGGAAGAACGAGAAATTCCTCCGGATCCGGCCCGTCTTCGAAGTAGGAGTGAACGCGACTTTCGTCCTCCACCTCTGGTGCGGCGCTGACCTCGTAATGCAGTTTCATGTCTGGCGACACCAGAAACGGCTGGTCGGGTTCTTCGCGATCAATGTGCAGAGTGTTCCGGGCGTTAAACAGACAGCTTTTGAAAATCCCCTTCCGGTAAATGGCCTGGGCCAGGAAAACCATATTGTTGACGGCCTGCACAAACGCCGACTTCAAGGCAGGATCGTGCAGATTCAGGGAAGTGTCGATGTAGATGCCATCGGTTTCCCAGCGCACGGCCAGTCCACCTTCCACCGGGTAGCGCCCGAGCCGGCTCACGGCTGCCAGAAACGCCTTTTCGGTTTCGCCCATGCCCTGCATGAAATTCTTGTAGTAGCGGTCCAGCTGTACGTCATTGACGTCGTTGAGGGTTTCCGGTGCGCCTTCCTCCCTGAGAAAGGATTTACGCGAGCTGTAAACCACGGTGTCAATTTCCTGGTCAGAGGCACGCACCCACACGGGTACCTGGGCCGCGACCGGGGTTTCCGGCAGATCGATCATCACCGTGCGGGCCATACGCGGCATCTCTGTCAGATAGTAATCGCCGGCCTTACGGCGAGTTTCCGGATCCGGTGACAGCATGCCATCCAGCATGCGCGCGAATTCCATGGGCAGGCCCAGTGAGGTGGCCGGGATGGCCCGATGGCCAAAGCGGCAGGATTGGGCTGACGCCAGGGCATAGAGCGTGCCGGCTGCTCCCTGTTCATCGAAACGGGGAGACGACAGCCCGCCGTTGAGCTGTTCCTCGCCGATAAAATACACATCCCCGAGCCGTGCGTTTGTTTGCTGGAGGTTGTCGGACATCAGCTCCATCACGTTGGCGGTGATGAATTGCTGGTTGGCGTCCAACTGAGCAAACACGGAAGAGCCCCAGTCAATCAGGGCAATGTTTTCAGTGCTGGCGTCGAAGACCAGATTGGAAGGTTTGATATCGCCATGAACGATTGGCCTGCCGGCCGGTCCATTTTCACGGCGAAGGTTTCGCAGGGTGTCGGCCAGCTGGTCCGCGATGCGCATGATGAGCCGTGGTTTCAGACGACCATCACGCAGGGAAACCTCTTCCAGATTTAATCCGGCAGCACGCTCCATCACCAGAATCGGCTGGTTATTGGCTCTTTGGTAGGAAATCAGCCGTGGCACCCTGGGATGGCGGACCTGCTCCAGAATGTAGGCTTCATCTTCAAGCCGGTCCTGAAGATGCCGAGGCAGGTTGATGCGGGTGAATTTGAAAACATGTTCCGGGCCCCCGGCTGCGGTGCCGGGCAGGCGGCCTGAGAATACAAAGCCGTAAGCACCCTTGCCAATCAGCTCTATGTTCTGGTAGCCGAGTTGGCGGAGCTGGGCGGCGCAGAGCGCCACCCAGTCTTTGAGCTTTTTGGCATCATCATGGCTGAGCAGGTAGATCGACTGCTCTTCGGGTATGTAGAACTGCTGCAGTTGCGTCTTCTGCGCCATGATGAAACGTCAGCCCATATGCAGGAGCATGGTTTGGGGCGATTCCAGGTAGCCCTTCCAGCGGTTGCAGAATCGGGCGATGGTGCCTCCGTCGATAATGCGATGGTCGCCGGCCCAGCTCACGGTCATGATGGCGCGCTCCACCACCTGGCCGTTGGCGTCAAACCGGGGCAGTTTCTGTGTGCGCCCAAGGGCAACGATGGCCACTTCCGGCGCGTTGATAATGGGCGCGGTGTAAGTTCCGCCCAATGCGCCAATGTTGGAGATGGTAATGGTGCCGCCCTTGAGGTCTTCCTGGCTGACGCGGCCGGATCGGGCTGCTTCGGTCAGGCGCGCAACCTCGTCGGCAATGCCCAACAACGAGAGGCTTTCCACGCCTTTGATGTTCGGCACCGTCAGGCCGGCTTTTCCATCCACCGCCATACCGATATTGCACTGGGGCAGGTAGTGAATCTCCGTGACGTCATCGTTGAGCTGGCTGTTAAGTACCGGGAATTCCTGAACTGCCAGGGCCATGGCCTTCATGAAGAAGGGCATGAGCGTCAGCCTTGAGCCCCGCGCTTCTGCCTCCGGTTTCAGTTGTTCCCGCAGCTTGAGCAAATCGGTGACATCAATATCCTCGCTGTAGATAAAGTGAGGAATGGTGGTGGCCGATTTGACCATGCTTTTCGCCATCGCAGCTTTTATTCCGCGGATGGGTTCGACTCGTGCTTCCTGTTCGGCGGCAGGCGCCCTGCGGGCACTGCTGGTGGTGGCCGTTTGCGCATCGTCGGCGGGAGCCTGGTTCTGTGCCTGGACGTGGGCCTGTTTCGGGCCTTCCTCGATATGAGCCAATACATCGGCTTTCAGCACACGGCCATCTTTGCCGGATCCCTGAATATCCGAGAGGTTGAGTTCATGCTCCCGTACGAGGCGGCGAACGGCAGGGCTGGCCGGAATACGCTGTCGGCTGGCCGCAGCGACAGGCGAGGCTGTCGCGGTTGAGAGTTGAGCCGCGGGCTCCGGTTTGATTCTAGCTTCCTCCGGCTCTTCACGATCCCGGGGAATGAACGCAAACAGCGGGGCATGAACCTTGGCCATGGCCTGCTGCTGGTGATAAAGTTTGGTGACGCGCCCGGCTTTAGGGGCGGTAATCTCGACCATGGCCTTGTCGGTCATAACATCCACAACAGGCTGGTCTTCCTCGATTTCGTCACCTTCGGCAACGCGCCATTCCACCACCTCGCACTCAACGATACCCTCGCCGATATCCGGCAGGATAAAGTCTTCGGTGGCGTTATCTTCCGATTCGGCGCCGGAGGCCGGCTTTTTTTCCGCCTCGGGAGCCGGCTTTGCTTCGGCAGGTTCCGGAGAACTGGCCGCTGACGCCTGGCCACTGCTTTCGCTTTCATCCACCAGCTCGAACAGCGGGGCATGGACTTTGGCGATGTCGCCTTCCTTGTAGTAGAGGCGTGTCACGCGGCCTCTGTAGGGTGCCGGAATCTCCACCAGGGCCTTGTCCGTCATTACCTCGGCGACCGGTTGATCTTCTTCAATCACATCGCCTTCGCTAACCAGCCATTTGACCAGTTCACATTCCACGATACCTTCGCCGATATCGGGCAGTATAAAATCACTCATAGTCACTCTCCTGTCCTGATATCAGCCTAGAATTCAACGCTCGCCCTGATGGCCTCATAGACCTTCAGATGGTTGGGCAGGTGCTCTTTTTCCAGCACCAGCGGGAAGGGGGTGTCCATCCCGGTTACCCGTGCGATCGGAGACTCCAGATACAGGAAACAGCGCTCCTGAATCGTGGCGGCGATTTCACCGGCGAATCCGCCGGTCAGGGGAGCTTCGTGGGTGACCACCAGCCGTCCGGTCTTGAACACGGAGTTGGCGACGGTTTCCACATCCCAGGGCAGAATCGTCCTGAGGTCGATGACTTCGCACGAAATGCCATCTTTCTCGGCCCGTTCCACGGCCTGGTCAATCACTTCCATCTGGGCGCCCCAGCCCAGAACCGTCACGTCCGTGCCTTCCTTGGTGACTTCGGCTTCGCCCAGGGGCAGGCGATAGTCTTCATCCGGCACTTCACCCACCGAGGCCCGGTACAGGCGCTTGGGCTCAAAGAACAGGGTCGGGTTGGGATCGTGGATAGCGGCAAGCAGCAGCCCTTTGGCCTGATGCGGGTTGCGCGGTACTACGATTTTCAGGCCCGGGGTATGGGCAAAGTAGGCCTCCGGTGACTGGGAGTGGTACAGGCCGCCGGCAATGCCGCCGCCGTAGGGGGCGCGAATGGTCAGTCCGCCCACGTTGAACAGGTTGCCTGAACGGTAGCGGAACTTGGCGGATTCGTTCACGATCTGATCGAAGGCCGGAAAAATGTAGTCGGCAAACTGGATCTCGGCCACCGGCACCGAACCCTGTGCGGCCAGGCCGTTGGCAAACCCGATGATGCCTTGCTCTACCAGAGGCGTGTTAAAGCAGCGGGCTTTGCCGTATTTCTGTTGCAGGTTGCTGGTGGCACGGAAAACACCGCCAAAGACGCCGACATCCTCACCGAAACACAGCACTCGCTCGTTTTCCGCCATTGCGGTGTCGAGGGCATTGTTGATGGCCTGGAGCATATTCATCTTGGTCATCTCAGGCCCCTCCCTTGGCGTGTTCGGCACTCTTCGGGTATTCGTCCGGGTACCGGCGGATATGCGCCTTTAGTTTGTCGAACTGCTCAGCCAGGGCAGGTGGCACCTCGTCGTAGACATCGCTCACCAATGATTCAAGCGGCGGTGGTGGCCGTTTCTGGGCTCGCTTCATGGTTTCGAGCACTTCCCGGCGCATGTTTTCCTGGAGCTGCTTTTCGTCGTCCTCGCTCCACCATTTCTTGCTTTCCAGCCAGAGGCGCATACGCAGAATCGGATCTTTCTCGCGCCACACGGCTTCTTCATCCTTGCTCCGGTAGCCGGATGGATCGTCGGAGGAGGAGTGGGCAGCCAGGCGATAACTCATGGCCTCAATCAATACGGGGCGGTTGTGTTCCACGGCGAGCTTTCGGGCCTCCTGCGTGGCCTGATACATCGCAAGAATGTCGTTCCCATCCACCCGGATCACGTCCATCTTGTAGCCGTAGGCCCGGGGTGCAACGCCGTCGGCAGCAAACTGTTCGGCGGCCGGCGTAGAAATGGCATACCCGTTGTTGCGGCACAGGAAGATCACCGGTACCCGATGAACCGCAGCCATGTTCAGGGCAGCATGAAAGTCGCCTTCGGAGGCGGCGCCTTCACCAAAATAGGTAACCGTGCAGAGGCCTTCGCCTCGCAGTTTCTGACCATAGGCATAGCCTGCGGCCTGGGGAATCTGGGTGGCCAGCGGCGAGGAAATGGTCATGTAGTTCAGCTTCTTCGAGCCATAGTGGACCGGCATCTGGCGGCCCTTGCCATAGTCCATCTCGTTGCCGAACAACTGGTTCATGAATTCATCAATGGTAAAGCCGCGGTAGGCCAGGGCACCTTGCTCCCGGTACTGCGCCATGATCATGTCGCCATCATCCAGTGCTGCGGCACTGCCGATCACGGCAGCTTCTTCGCCCGTGCACTGCATGTAAAAGCTCAAGCGGCCCTGCCGTTGGGCAGCAAGCATTCGCTCGTCAAGAATTCGGGTAGTGACCATGGCCCGGTATATACGGAGGGCCTTGTCTTTGTCGAGATCAGGAGCTTTGGCGCTCTTGTAGAGCTTGCCGTCCTGTTTCAGGAGCTTGAAGGTGGGAATCCGGAACTCCGCACCGTCGGTAAACACTGGGGAATACACAACTTTGGACTTTGTTGTTGTCATAATCCTCTTCCTGGGGTAGTGGCCTGAGGAACAAACACTCCTTGTGGGAGTGTAGTTAATGTCATTGTAGACAGCCTGGCGAAATCTGGTGTGATTCCCGCCAGTTCATGTTTACCTTAACGTAAACTGCGAAACAGGGGTAGACCCTTCTGTTCAGAAATTTCCTTTGTTAATGAACGCTCGGCACGCGTTTTCCGTGTCTGCCGAAGCGTGCTACCGTCAATACACACACTTTTCCAACCTTGTTCAGACATTCGACTCACGTGGGTAGGTTTTAATGAACGTAATCATCATTGGCGCAGGGATCATGGGCACAACTTTCGCGACCCTCGCGAAAGAACTGGCACCGGAACTGGATATCACCATTCTCGAAAGACTGGACGGCCCCGGGGCAGGCAACTCCTGGGTGTTCAATAACGCCGGAACCGGGCACGAGGCGAATTGTGAGCTGAACTATACGCCGGTGGACGAAGAGGTTATTTCAGTCGAAAAGGCGGTGAAGATTCACGCTCAGTTCAATGTGGCCAAGCAGTTCTGGGCGTACCTGATCCAGAAAGGGGCCATCAAAGACCCCAAATCGTTTATCAACCAGACCAAGCACTGCACCATCGTCTCCGAGCCGTCTATTCAGGAACTGAAGCTCCGGTTCAATGAGATGTCGTCCCACCATTTCTTCGAACAGATGCGTTACTCCGAGGATTTCGACGAGATCAAGAGCTGGATTCCATACACCATGGAGGAGCGGCCCAGACACGAGAAAATGGCGGCGACCGTTATCGAGACGGGCACGGACGTCAACTTTGGCGCCCTCACAGAGCAAATGGCCAAGCATGCTGTTGACGATCTTGGGGTGAAAATTGAATACGGGACGCACGTCAAGCGAGTGCATCGCAGCCCCGCCGGAAGCTGGCTTGTGGAAACCCAGAGCAGGGGCGTTGATCGCCGCTACAAGGCCGACGTTCTTTTCGTCGGTGCCGGCGGCGGTGCCTTCCCGATCCTGAAAAAGAGTCACTTGCCTTTCGCGCGCCGCTTCACCGGTTTTCCCGTCGGCGGACGGTTCCTGCAGGCCGAGATCACCGCCGAACAGGCCGAGCAGTACAGAGCGAAAACTTACGGAAAGGCGAAAGTGGGTGCGCCTCCGATGTCCGTTCCCCATCTGGACCTGCGGGTTTCGGATGATAGGTATTATCTTCTGTTTGGTCCTTTTGCCTCGTTTAAACCGGTGCTGGAGAGGGGCCGGGGGTTCCTGGACTACCTCCGATCCATGCGCCTCCACGATATCCCGAGCTTGCTGAATGTCGCCATTGAGCACTTCCCGTTGGTCAAATATCTGGTTTCAGAGACCTTCAAGGGTGAAAAGAGCATGTTCGAGGAGCTGGACAGTTTCGCACCGGGCATGAGCAAGAAGTTCAACTGGAAAGCGGTTGAGGCCGGGCAGCGGGTTCAGATCATCCGCGATGGAGATCTGCAAATGGGTACAGAGATCCTCGTCTCGAAAGACAAGACCTACGGCACGCTCCTGGGTGCATCGCCTGGTGCGTCGGTATCGCCGGAAGTCATGCTACGTTGCCTTGAACAGCTTTTGCCGTCTATTTTTACCAGTGAGGAAGCCGGCAAAAAGAAAAAAGAGATATTCCCCGAGGACAATCTGGATTTCCTGGCGAAAAATCCCGAGCGTTACCGGGAGATCCGGGATGCCGTCAATGAACGGCTAGGGATCAAGCAGTCGGCATCGCAGCAGGACTGACCAGGCCAACAAACAGCAGGGAGATTTTCATGGACAGTAGAATCAGTGTGACCTCGCCCCTTGTAATCCTTCACGGCGACGAGATGGCTCAGGTTGCGTTTGAACACATTCTCAAGAAGTTTGTGAGCTCACGGCTTGATATTCAGCTTGAGGAAATCGATCTGTCTGCGGAAAACCGGCTGCTGACCAATGGCCAGGTGGTTATTGATGCCATCGATTCGCTCCAACGCCACGGAGTGGGTGTAAAGAACGCTGGCATGACGGTAAACCGCCAGCAGTTGGAGGACTTGCTCAGGAAACACCCGGATGTGGATGGCGAAAATCTGCACCCGCTGGCGACCAAGTCCCCCAATGGTGCGATCCGCAAGGGCATCAGTGGCAATATTACCCGCGAGGATATCCAGTTCCGCAACCTCAACATCCGCCGCCCCCAGTGGGTCGGGCGTGACATTGAGGTGGATACCATGGAATTCGGCGGCATCAAGGACAGCTTTAACCAGCTTTCCCTGGCAACCGGCGTGGTCAAGCTGATGTTTGTGGGCAGCAGCGGCGACCCGGTAGAGCTTCATCGGCGAGAGATTCGCAAAGGCGATCCGTGGCTGCTTGCGACGAATGACATCGAGGATGTGAAAGCCTGGGCGCATCGCTTTTTCCAGCGTGCAATCGCAGAAAAACGAGACGTATACCTCGGCCTCAAGGATACGGTGATCCCCGGCTACGATGGGGCCATGCGCTCGGTGATCGAGGACATCTATCACAGTGACTACAAGAAGCAGATTGAAGACCTGGGGCTGAATTACTACTACGAACTGATTGATGCCCAGGCAGCCCGCATTGTTTCCAATCCGCCGGAGCGTGCGCTCTGGGGTGTGCCGGATAATACCACCGGGCGAAAGCTGCTCAAGCTGGTGAACCAACTCAAGGAATTCGGCATTCCAGGCCGCGGGGCTCATGTGTCCATCTCACGGATGAGCGCTGGGGGCGGCGACCAGTATGGTAGCTTCAACATGGCGGCCAAGGAGGATGGCATTCTCAAGGTGATCGTCGACGGTGACGAGAAGCATGCCCGCCGGGTCAGGAAAGGCGACCCGATGCTGCTCATGTCCAATGACCGGGAAGCCATCAAGGACTGGGTTCTGCAAGTCTTCCGGGATGCCTCCCGCAAGGACAAAGAGGTGTATTTTGGTCTCAAGCGCGAGTACATGGAGTACGACGAAGTCTACAGCGAGGTCATTACCGAAGTGCGCAGGGAACTGGCCAGCGAGCATACACCGCCGCCCTCGTTCATGATCATGCGGCCGTCCAGCCAGCTTAAAAAGATGATCACGGATCCACCGAGAAATGCGCTTTATCCCTCCCAGAACCTCGACGGCGATATCTTCTCGGACATTTCCGCCGCTCTCGGGGGAAGCCTGGCGACGGCCAGTTCAATCATCGAGAGCAAAGACGGAACCATGCTGTTCGAGGCACCCCATGGCACCGCCCATGATCTTTACCTGAAGTATCTCGAGAGCGACGGTAAGGTAGCTCATTTCAACCCGTCGGCCCTGATTTTTGCGCTGGGCAACGCTCTGGAAACCCTGGGTGAGCGGGAAGGCAACGAGCCTTTGAGCCAATACGCCGTTCAATTGAAAGCGGCATTAACCGACACGGTGGACAGCGGCATCGTTACTGCCGATCTGAAAGGAAAAACCGTTGATCCGGAGTCTGAACAAGTGGTGGATATGATTGGCTTTCTGGAGGCGGTGGAAAAAGCGCTCCAGTGAGCGTCTGAATCATCGGAGCGCCGGCTTTCCAACCGTATTTGACGATATTGCCCTGAATCAGCATGCCGCCAAGCTTAACGGTGCCCTGAAAAAGTTAATGGGGAGGAAAAACGAGTATTCTGCTTTGGTAGCCTGCAGAAAGTGCTAAGTTTTTGTTATGACCATGACCATGACCTTTCGATAAAGGATAGTAAACATGATGCGAAGCGAATTTCTTCAGGAATTGATCAAGCAGCTCTCGCCAACACTGGATTCGACAACTTATGTCTACTGCACGGTGCCAAAGGCAAAGTACGGTGAACTGGAACACCTCAAGCCCATTGTCAGCATTGCCGAACTGGAAGGCCTTACCCTGGTCATTCCTCTAGATGAGGCCAAGACCGAAGGCCTGGACTACTACAGAGTATTCCGTCGCATCACTCTGGAGGGCCACTCCAGCCTTGAAGCTCTCGGGCTCACATCTGTCGTCACAAGCCTATTGGCTGAACGGGGCATTACCACTAACGTGATAGCAGGGTTCTATCACGATCACATGTTTGTGCCTAGCGATCGCATTGATGAGGCGATGAGAGCGCTTAAAGAGCTTGCCAGTAATCCGGGTGGCTAGCTTTTATGAGCCAGCGAGTTGGTTGTCGTTCTGCTTATCAACCACCTGAGTTTTGCAGGCGGCGTATCTCAGTGTTACGGCCAGAGCGAAAAATGCAGCCAAGCCGCCAAATAGGGTGATCACAGGGATGACGTTCATAAGTTTGAAAACCTCCAATGGTTTTTCGATGGATCCTGCTTCCGTTTTGCAGAGGCTTCTCCCATCGATCAGTTGCAGCGGGCAAACATCGTTTGTCGATGCATTGTGTTCAAGCTAATGATTAGTGTACTTGAAAGAGGCTTTCACGGACGTATGCAGAAACCATTACTGCACGTATGCAAATACCCGTAGACGACGTTAGAAACTTCTCAACCCGCGACGCTGCCCCGGGTTGATTATCTGAGTGTTCTGCTTGAAAAAGTGAGATCAATTCAACATGAGCCAGCCACCTGAACGCTGAAGCTGAGTTCTCTGCTCGGAGGTCAACAGGTCGCGAATGTCCTGTTGGGCTTCAACCTGTAATTCCGTTATTTCCTTGATGACGTCGAAAACCTTTTGCTGTTGATCATTGATATCGCCCGCATCGAGCTCATCTTCGGCGTAAAGCTCCTGTAACTTGAGCGATTCCTCGTACCTTTGGACCTTCAGTTCCTGAAGATCTGATCGCAGCTCCTTTTCAATCCCAGCAATCTCTTCAAGTTGGCCATCGTCAAGATCAAGCTCCATCGAAGGGCCACGAGGCGTGCCCTGATAGCCGTTCATACCATGATGCATCCCACCTTGATTGTGCATGCCATGATGGCGCGAGTGAGCGCTGTTGCCATGGTGTCCTTGATAACCATTTTTATGAGAGTAGTGGTGCTGCATTCCCTGCGCGGTGCCTCCATTCGGTTGGCTAGTGTCAGGGCCCGATGAAGACGGAGCCGGGCCTTCGTGGGCGTGCGCCGTAAAAGCGGTGGCAGAAAGACCCAGAGAGAGAGCCAGGGCAAGCCAATTGCGCGAAGTTTTCTGGAATTTCATTTTTTGTTCTCGCTGTTTTGTGAATGAACTGAGGGACCCATTCCATATCCCGAGTCTAGTTCATACGAGTTGATTCCAGGATTGGCTGATGTGTCTCGCGCCGTCGTTTTGTAAAAACGTATTGGGCGCAGTATCGTTTACTGCGAGTCTGCACCCGTCAATACCTCGACGAGGCCGGCAATCACGGAGCTATGTCTATGACCAAGTCGATGACGGGCCTGCTTACCGATATACTCGTGGCTGAAGGAAAGCTGGACGACAATGCGCTGGTCTCCTCCATCGTTCCAGAGTTTGCGGACAAGTGCATTTGGATCAGCAACTGTCCGACAGGTGATGTATACACCAGGCGGTAGCCGAATATCTTATGTTGGATTAGAGGGAAGGGTTCCTGGGTTATCTCATGCAGCCAAGCGCAATGAATTGCTACAACATCGTTCAGCTCTGTTTGCAGGGACTGATCTCGCTGGTTTTGATCTTATCAGTCACCGGCACGGTTAACGTTTCCGCTTTGGTGACCGCGATCGGCCTGTCGCAAGGGTTGGCTGTGATTGAGGTGTGGTCGGCTGCCAGAGGCAACACCGGGTCAACGTTTGTCCCAAGCCTCATCCAGGTCGGTGCGCGGATCGCAGTATCTGTTCTCTTATTTTTATTCCTGCCTCTCGGCCCACAGTGGATGATTGTGATTTTGGGCGTGGCCTGGGTCGGCGCGGATACCTTGAGGTATCTGTATTACCTTGAGAAAGCGAACCCTTTGCTGGCCTGGGCACGCTACAGCGGCTTCATCGTGCTTTATCCCATGGGTATGGCGCTGGAAAACATGATAGTCTGGCGCTTGATGCAGCACTATCTCAACGAGCCGTTGTGGTTTTTTCTGCCGTTCTTATCCATCTACCTCGTCTTTGCCGTACAGATGTATCTCTATATGAGGGCTGGCAGACAAACGCGAAAAATAGCGCAAAAACACTCTCAACCTATTGAACTACTGATTTTTTGGTCACCCAACCTCCCGAGTACATGCCATTCTGGCCGATAAGCGGAACTTGGCCTTGTTGTCGACCCCGCATACTCTACCCGACTGGGGACTGACCTTAGCGGATGCGGATTGCCTGGAAGACGTCGTGCCGAAGACCGGGCTGGTTTCGAGTGAAGATGCTACAGCGTTGTGGAGCGCTCGGCGCCAGCTTTTTTAAGCCGGTTGCCGGTCACGGTGCAAGGGTGTCTACCAGGGCGACAATACGCTGAAGGCCTCCTGTCTCTGAAAAAGTGAGGAGTTACCTGTCTCACTGGAAGGAGAAGTTCCTTAGCTGGCCTCGGAATCCGCGTGATGTTGCATATTGATCTGGCGCAAGCCTGATCCCAGATCAATGTGTGACTTATGTTGGCCTCAATGATTAGCTTACGATTTACTGTTACTGAGTCAGCAATAGCAGGACAGCGATATGGACCCACAAATCCCTCGAGATCAGTTTCCTTTCACCAGTGCTCGGGTGGCAAGGCGCTGGCGCAAGTTTACTGGATGAGCGCTTGAAAGACCTTGGGGTTACCCAGGCTCGATGGTTCACCATGGTCTGCCTGCAGCGTGGTGGTGGAGGATTGACCCAGCGGGAGTTAGCCCATTTGATGACCATCGAGAATCCGACATTGGTCCGCCTGCTTGACAGCCTCGAGGAGCAGGGTATGGAGGCTATTCTCTGTGCTGCGGTGCACGGCATCTTTGCCGAGGCTTCGGATCAGTATCTTTTGGCTGCGGGTTTACAGTCTCTGGTGACCACCAACACCATTCCACACAGTACCAACGGTATTGATGTCAGTGAGTTGCTGGCGCCACCGATCAGGCATTTTCTCAATCAGGACAGGAGTAAGAGTCGATGAATATTACATTCCTTGGTGGCGCAGAGACGGTTACCGGATCCAAGTTCCTGATTGAAGCGGGGGAGACGCGGGTTCTGGTTGATTGTGGTTTGTTCCAGGGTTACAAGTGGCTGAGAAAGCGCAACCGGCAGCCATTGCCGCTGGATATAGAATCACTGGACGCAGTGCTTCTGACCCACGCCCACCTGGATCACTCGGGCTATATACCTGTGTTGTACAAGCAGGGGTTTCGAGGGGCGGTTTATACCCACCACGCTACCCGTGATTTGAGTGAAATACTGCTGGCTGATAGCGGCCATCTCCAGGAAGAGGAGGCGCATTACCTCGGCCGCCATAAACTGAGTAAACATGAAACTCCGGAGCCTCTGTATGACCAGGATGATGCGGACGCCTGTATGGAGTTGTTTCAGCCGGTAGACTTTTACGAAGAAGTCCAGCTCGGTGATATACGCTTCCATCTTCGGCCGGTTGGGCACATTCTCGGTGCTGCCTGCATCATTATTGAGACGGAAGGTAAACGCATCGGTTTTTCCGGCGATGTTGGGCGCCTCAACGATATTTTCATGAGGCCACCTGCGCCTCTGCCAGCTCTGGACATGCTGATGCTGGAGTCAACGTATGGCAATCGTCGCCACGACGATGCGGACCCGTTGTCGCAGTTGGCAGACATCGTTAATGAAACCGTCGACAAAGGGGGCAATATATTGATTCCGGCCTTTGCTGTGGGCAGGGCGCAGGTTTTACAGCATATGTTCACTACCCTGATGAAGGCGGGGCGAATTCCAGTGCTTCCAATTTACCTCGATAGTCCCATGGCAATCGATGTTTCCGAGATTTACTGCCGCTACGAGGATCAGCACCGATTGAGCAGTTCCGAGTGCCACGAAATGTGTAGCACCGTTCATTACAGTCGCAGTGTTCAGGACTCCAAGGCGCTGGCTGGCCAGGCATACCCCCACGTAATTATTGCCGGCAGTGGCATGGCAACAGGTGGACGCATACTTCATCATTTCAAGCGCCTCCTGGGCCAGCACCGCACAACTGTTATTTTCGCCGGCTATCAGGCCGGGGGAACACGAGGGGCCAAGATGATTGGCGGAGCGGAAAGGATCAAGATCCACGGCGACTGGATTCCGGTCAAGGCCCGGCTGGAGGTGTTGAGTGGGCTTTCCGGGCACGGGGATTTCGCAGAGATTGAACAGTGGCTTGCTCAGAGTGACCTGGCCCCCGAAACGCCGATCAACCTGATCCACGGTGATCCGGAGGCGCTGGAGGCGCTGAGGGATCACTTGCGTCAGAACACCCGGTTTGAGGTGGATGTGGCAGGCTACCAATCCATTTTGCGTCTTTGACGATGCCCTGACGGCCATCTTCGAGGGCGACCTGAATGAGCCGCTTAAGATCCGGCAACGACCTTGGTCGCGGCGGCTGCCGTGTGCTAGAGTGGGCGATCTCATTGGCTGGAGTGAGAGGCAGTGGCCCTGATCCCGGCTCCAACCTGAACAGTAATGTCATAAGGAGTGTTTGGTGAAATCCCAATCCTGGCTCTGGTCTCTGATAGCGGTGTTGGTGCTCGCCGGCGGTTCTTATGGGGTTTTTGTTCTGTTTGGGGAAGAGCCCTTGCCGCAGGGAATCGTCTATGGCAATGGCCATATCGAGGGGCGGGAAGTGCGGATCGCGGCCGAAGTGGCCGGTCGGGTCATCGAGCACCATCTCGCGGAAGGCAGCAAGGTTTCGGCTGGCGACACGGTAGCCGTGATCGACCCCGCCGATGCCAGAGACCGCCTGCGCTCGGCACAGGCCGAGCTGGCCTCGGCGCGGGAAGTCCGTGACGGCTTCGACAGCCAAATCACCACCTGGCGTCATCATCTCAAGAATGCCGAGAAACAACGGCAGCGGATCCGGGACTTGCGGTCCCGCAATCTGGCCAGCTCGAGTGATCTGGATCAGGCGGAAAATGCCGTCAGTGAGGCCCGGGGCCGACTTGAGTCTCTCCAGCGGCAGAAGGATGCCGCCGAAGAACAGGTGGCTGCAAGTGCGGCGCAGGTGGCACTGGCTGAATCGCAACTGGACAAAGCGGAGGTTGCCGCGCCGCTCTCCGGAACCATCCTGATCCGGGCGGTGGAGACGGGAGAGGTTGTCGATACCGGCCAGCCGCTGGCCACGATGGTGAATCTGCAGCAGCTCGAACTCAAGGTTTATGTCCCCGGTGATATCCTCAACCGGATCAGCTTGGGGGATCCCGCCAGAATCCGCGTGGACGGTTTGCCCGGGGACTTTTCCGCCAAAGTCGGCAGGATTGACGATTTCGCCCAGTTCACCCCCCGCGATGTCCACATGCCCGACGAGAGAGTTCGGATGGTCTATGGCGTTACCCTGGTGCTGGATAATCCGGCCGATGCTCTGAAACCGGGTATGCCGGCAGATGCCTGGATTCGCTGGGATCCGGACGCCGAGTGGCCAGCGACCCTCTCGGTTCCGGCGCGCTGAGCCGTCATGTCTTCCCCGGAACCCATCGTCGCCAAAGGCCTTGGCCGCCAATTCGGAGACAATGTTGTCATCGAGCCACTGGATGTTTCCGTTGATCGCGGCCAACGAGTGGGCATTGTCGGTGCTGATGGCGCTGGCAAGACGACGCTGTTACAGATGTTGGCTGGCATCCTGGACCCCACTGTGGGGGAATGCCGGGTCCTGGGCTTCGATACCCGTCGTGAGGCCAAGCAGGTTGCTGCCCGGATTGGCTATATGTCCCAGGGATTTACGCTTTACGATCGACTCAGCGTCAAGGAAAACCTGAGCTTTGCCGCTCGCATCCGGGATGTGCCCGACGAACTCTATCGGGAGCGTTCAGAAAGGTTGCTATCCATGTCGGGGCTTGGCCGCTTTACTGACAGGCCCGCCGCCAAACTGTCCGGTGGCATGCGGAAAAAGTTGTCGCTATGTACCAATCTGGTCCATGAACCGGAGCTGCTGATCCTTGACGAACCGGGGCTCGGCGTCGACCCCCTGTCCCGGCGCCATCTCTGGACCATGCTCGACCGCTTCCGGTCGCAGGGCCTGACCATGGTTGTGGCTACCTCCTACATGGACGAGGCGGAGCGCTGCGACAGGATACTGCTGCTGGAACAGGGCCGCGTTCTTGCGGATGGGTCGCTGGAAGAGCTGCTGAGGCCCGCCGCCGGAAGGGTGTTCACTGTAAATGCTGGAGATACCGGACGAGGCTTGCGGGAGTTGTCCGGCATCCTGGCTCAAATTGACAGCGTCCATTCAGTGCAGTGGTTGCCGGATCACCTGCGACTGGTGATGAACGCGGACATCGCTGAAAACCAGCTCGCCGAGTTATTGCCCGAGGGAACCCACCTGGCGGCGGCCGAGCCCCGGCTCGAGGATCTGTTTGTGCTGCGGACGGACAGGAGGGCCGGCGAGCAGCAGTTTCCGGAATTGGCCCGGCAAGACAGGGGAAAAGAGGAAGGGCTGGTGGCCACCGGCCTGAGCGTCCGCTTCGGACATTTCAAGGCCGTTGACCGGGTGAGTTTCGAGGCGCCATCTGGCGAACTGCTTGCGTTGCTGGGGCCCAACGGGGCGGGCAAGACAACCCTGATCAGGGCCTTGTGCGGGCTGGTGGCCATCGATGAGGGCAACGCCCGGGTGGCCGGGGTGAGCTCCGGCGGGGGTAGCACCGCATTGCGCCGGCAAATTGGTTATATGTCACAACGGTTTTCACTCTATCTGGAACTGACCCCCTGGGAGAATCTCCGCTTCTTTGCCAATGCCTACGGCCTGGCCGGAGGCGCGGCGCGGGCTGCGATCGACTGGGCCAGGGAAGTAACGGGGCTGACAGATATTCCCGACAAGCTCACCGGTGATCTTTCAAGTGCCTTGCGCCAGCGTCTGGCGCTGGCCTGCAGCCTGCTTCACCGGCCCCGGGTCTTGTTCCTTGATGAGCCCACCTCGGGTGTCGATCCCGTCGCCCGGTACCTTTTCTGGCGGGTTATCCGTGAGCTGGCCGCCAGCGGTATGACCGTGCTGGTCACTACCCACTACCTGGAGGAAGCGGCCTATTGTGATCGTTTGGCGTTAATGCTGGACGGGCGGCTGCTTGCACACGGTAGCCGATCATCGCTGAATCATTCGCTCGGCCTCGAAGCCGACGCCACGGTGGAGATGCTCTTCACGGCGGCCATAGAACAGGCGGGAACGGCCAATTCCCGGGCGTTGGGACCATGAAGGCTCATCGGCTTGGAGCCCTCATCGTCAAGGAAAGTCGCGAGCTGATTCGCGACCCGGTTACCATTGCGTTGGCCGTGATCATGCCGCTGATCATGCTTTTTCTGTTCGGCTATGCGGTCAATCTGGATGTGGAACAGGTTGCCGTGGGCATTTACGATCTGGACAACACGCCGGCAAGCCGCGACCTGTCAGCCCGTTTCGACAGCTCGCGGTATTTTCAATTAGAGCAGAAAACGACCGATCTCCGCGATCTGGAGTCGGCACTGCAAAGCTCGACCATCAGCATGGGCGTGGTGATTCCAGCCGGCTTGGCCCGGCAACTGCTCAGAGGCGACGAGGCGCCTGTCCAGGTGATCGTGGACGGCGGCTATCCTGTTCTGGGTCGATTGGCATCGGCCTATGCCGAGGCGGTAATCGCAAATTTCCCCGCCCCGCGTCAGAGCGCCGTCCGGGTCCAGGCCAGGGTCTGGTTCAATCCCTCCCTGCGCAGCGTCAATTTCGTCATCCCCGGGTTATTTGCCGTGATCCTGATGGCGTTCCCACCCCTGCTGACCGCCCTGGCGATCGTGCGTGAGAAAGAGACCGGTACGATTGAGCAGATCTATGCATCGCCGGTCACCTCAACCGAGTTTGTTGTCGGCAAGCTGGTGCCCTACGGTCTGGTGGCTTTCCTGGAGATTCTTATGGTCATGGTGGTGGGGTTTGCCTGGTTTCAGGTCCCCATTGCCGGCAGCCCGATACTGCTGCTGACGTCCGCTTTCGTTTATGTGCTGACCACGGTGGGTATCGGCCTGTTGGTCTCATCCCTGGTCCGTACCCAGTTGGCGGCCATGTTGATAACGCTGATTGTCACCTTGATGCCGTCGTTTTTGTTTTCCGGTTTTCTGTTCCCTCTGTTCACCATGCCTCTTGCCCTGCAACTGTATAGCTGGCTTTTCCCTGCCGGTTATTTTATGGAAATCTCCCGGGGCATCGTACTGAAATCAGCCGGCCTTGAAGCCGTTCTGCCAAATCTGATGATGTTGATCGTCTATACGGTCCTGGTATTTGTCTTCGCGGCCTGGCGAATGAAGCAGAAGGTGGCCTGATGGGAATTGCCTTATTTGGTTTGTTGCGCAAGGAGCTCGTGCAGTTCTTTCGTGACCGGTTGATACTGACCCTGATACTTTGGCTTTACACCATTGAAGTCGTCATTTGTGCCGTTGCGCTCAGTTTTGATGTAAGCCACCTGCCCCTGGCGGTGGTGGACGAGGATCGCAGCGCCTTGAGTCGCTCGTTGATCCAGAAATTTGCGGTGAGCGAAACCTTCGACCTGAAATTTCAGGAAACCCGTGTGGCAACCGCCACTGACCTCCTGGAGAAAGGCGATGCCACCATGGTGTTGGTCGTTCCCGCCGGGTTCGAAGGTGCTCTTCTCGCTGGCAAGAGTGCTCAGCTCCAGTTGCTCCAGGACGGCACCAATTCCAACATTGCCGCCAATGCCGTCAATGATGCTCTGCAGATCGTCCAGCGCCAGGAGCGCGAAGCGCTCCCTGCTGCCGGGAAGAAGGGGGTCGCGGTACCCCTGATCCGTATCTGGTATAACCCCGATCTGACAACATCGGGTTTTATCGTGTTATCGATGATTGCTCTGGCCGGTATGATGGTGGGCGTTATTCACCCGGCCGCCTCTATTGTCCGGGAAAAGGAGCGAGGCACTATCGAGCAGCTGCTGGTGACGCCCATTTCCACCCTGGAACTGTTCCTGGCCAAGGTCACACCCACGCTGATCATGGGCGTACTGTCCATCTTTCCGAGTTTGGTGATTGTCAGAGTCTTTGATGTGCCCCTTCAGGGCAGTCTGCTTTTATTTCTGGTGCTGACCGCCATCTTTTTGCTCAGTGCGATTGCGCTGGGCGTACTGATTGCCGCCTACAGCCGGACCCTTCAGCAGGCGTTGCTGCTCTCCTTTTTCGGACTTTTCCCGCTGATGTTCCTGTCGGGCAGTTTGACGCCGGTAGAAGCCATGCCGCCTTTCCTGCAAAGCCTCTCCCTGCTGAGTCCACTGCGTTATTACATGGATATCATCGTCGGTATTTTCCTCAAAGGCGCCGACCTGGCGGTTCTCTGGGATGAGGCTCTCGCCTTGCTGGTAATCGGTGTCACGCTGTTTATTTTCTCCCTTTGGGTCTTTCGACGCCGGGTACAATGAGATCGGTTGGGTGAGTGCCTGACGTTTGTCGCTACACGGCCAAGAGGATACGGCGCATAGGCATCAGGATTACCGTGATTATTCATTTTCATCAGTAACCTGAATCAATGGGATGGACTCCTCCTCACCTCACCGGCATCTACGTGCCAAAATGGTGAGTGATTTGGCGAGAGTCAGTGGGGCGATTTCATCCATGAACTCAACCATCATCCCTGTGTTGATTTTGCCGAGCGCAAACCGAACAACCAGCTGCATGTCGTCTACGATGGAACCCATTGGTCTCTTGACGAGTTAATGGAACTGATCAAAACCCACGGAGGCGGGTTGCAGGCCGGGTGGTGGACCCAGCGGAAACTGGCGTGGTGTCGGTTTACAGACGACAATGTTCGGGCCAACGCAAAACATGATCCGTTTTGCTGTTCCAAAATCCCACCTATGAAGCGTAAATAGAAACGACAATAACCGGAGGTTGAATGAGCAGGGAGCAAGACAGAACCACTCGCTATCAGGAAGGCAGTCTCACCCTGCCAGGAACCGTCATGCTGGGTACCGGCGTCATGATAGGCGCTGGTATTTTTGCGTTGACCGGACAGATGGCACAGATGACGGGCGTTCTGTTCCCCCTGGCGTTTCTGGCGGCCGCCGTGATCGTCAGCTTCAGTGCTTATTCCTACATCAAAATTTCCGATGCGTACCCGTCTGCGGGCGGTATCGGCATGTACTTACACAAGGCCTACGGAAACCGGCTGCCGACCGCATTTAACGCCTTGCTGATGTACTTTTCCATGGTGATCGCCCAGAGTTTTCTGGCCCGCACGTTCGGCTCCTACACCATGCAGCTCTTCGGTGGCGACGAAAGCGGGCGAATGGTGCCCATTCTCGGGGTGTCACTGATCCTGGCAGCGTTTCTCATAAATCTGCTGGGTAACCGGATGATTCAGGGTGTGGCTTCCTTTATCGGCGTCCTGAAAATCGGCGGCATACTGATTTTCGGGTTGGTGGGGGTATGGGTCGCCGACTCCATATCGGTTGACTTCTCGAATCCCGGAGAGGCCGGAACTGTGGGCAACTTCCTTGGAGCAACCGCGCTCGGAATTCTAGCTTTCAAGGGCTTCACCACCATTACCAACAGCGGCTCCGAAGTAATAGACCCCAAGCGGAACGTAGGACGGGCGATCATTATTTCCATTGCAGCCTGCGTGGTGATCTATACGTTGGTTGGTTTTGCTGTTGCCAGCAACTTGTCCCTGGCCGAGATTATCGAGACACAGGACTACTCCCTTGCCGCCGCCGCCCGCCCGGCACTGGGGGAGTACGCCGTGTGGTTCACCGTTGCCATTGCCATGATGGCTACTGCCGGAGGCATTCTGGCCAGCATTTTGCGGTGTCCCGGATGCTGGCGATGCTGACGGAAATGAAACTGGTCCCCCACCGGCATTTCGGCATGCCAGGCAGTATTCAGAAGCACACCCTGGTTTATACAGTGGTCCTGGGGCTGGTCCTGACGGCCTTTTTTGACCTCTCCCGGATTGCTGCGCTGGGTATCGTGTTCTACCTGGTAATGGATGTTGCGATTCACTGGGGTGTTCTTCGTTATCTACGCGAAGACGTGAAGGCCAGCGCCTGGGTGCCAGTCATGGCCATTTTGCTGGATTTGCTCGTTCTTGGGGGCTTTGTGTGGGTCAAGCTGAATACGGACCCGTTTGTCATCGGTGTTGCGGTGGCCACCATGATCGTTATTGCAGTGGCAGAGCAGATTTTTTTGAAAAAGTCCGAGAATTCCCGGCAATCGGGAGATGAGGAATCTCATGCTCATGATCACCATTAACCGGCATTCGACGTGGAGGGCAGTGCTATGATGGAAGATAATATGTTTGGCAACACCATGTGGGCAGGGCACTGGCTGTGGATGCTGGTGATTGCCATTGTAGTTGTGATTCCGGCCTGGCGTATTTGCCAGCGTACCGGGTATCCGGGCTGGATGGGCTTCCTGATACTGATTCCCATCGTCAATCTCGTATTACTTTATTTCATAGCGTTCAGTGACTGGCCAAGCAACAGAAACAATGACGGGAGATCTTGATGAACAGTACGAAAACACAGGCACCGCAAAGGCAAAGGGACCTTGAGCTGATTGTGCCGGGAATGGGGTCAGACCACTGCGCCGGCATTATCAACAAAACGATTGGCCGCTTGGACGGAATCGACCAGATAGAGACTAACATTGCCAAACATAAGGTGAGTGTTCGCTCCCTTGCGTCGGGGCCTGACGGGGAAGCCTTAAAACACGCTGTGGAGGGTGCCGGTTACGATGTGGCCTCCGTGAGGGAAGTGGGTGGCAGGACTTTCAGGGTCACGGTACCCGGAATGGGGTCCGACCATTGTGCGGGTATTATCAAGAGTACGCTTGCGCGACACGACGGCGTGCAGACGACGTCAACCAACATAGCCAATCACACAGTGAGCGTGGTAGTCGGCTCGGATGGGCCGACAGAAAATGAGCTGAAAGAGCTGATAGAGGGCGCCGGATATGATGTTGCTGCTGTCGCTCTTGAGGGAGATGCCAGTCAGGAGGAGGACTCGGCCGTTGAAGAGGCCTATCTGAAGCTTGCATTACGCAGGTTCTGGATCGCTGCGGTACCGACAACACTGATCATGGTGTTGATGATGTTTCATATGTTCTGGCAGCCCATTCCGGGGTATCTGGCTATTATTGCAGTGCTCGGCTTCCCGGTAGTGTTTTTTTATGGCGGTGCCGCTACCCACAAGGCTTCCTGGCGTTCACTGAAGAATGGCACCTTCAACATGGATGTGCTCATTTCCATGGGCAGCCTTCCCCCCTACCTGATTGGTCTGGTGGGCTTTGTCTATCCGATGACCTCTTTCATCGAAATGGCCGTTACCATCATGACCTTCCATATGCTTGGTCGGTACCTGGAAGCAAAAGCCAAGGGCAAGGCCTCGGAGGCCATCCGGAAATTGCTCACCCTCGGCGCTAAGACCGCCCGCGTGGAACGGGAAGGGGAAGAGGTCGAAATTCCCGTGAAGGATTTGGCTCCAGGCGACATCATGATTGTCCGGCCCGGTGACAAGGTGCCCACTGATGGTGAAGTGGTGGATGGTGAGAGTCATCTGGATGAATCCATTGCCACTGGCGAGTCTGTCCCGGTATACAAAAGCACGGGAGACACGGTTATTGGTGCCACCATCAACAAGGAAGGTCGCCTGAGAGTCAAGGCTACCCGTGTTGGTGGTGATACCTTTCTGGCCCAGGTGGTGAAACTGATCGACGAGGCTCAGGGCTCCAGGGTGCCAATCCAGGAGTTTGCTGACCGCATGACCGGTCGCTTCGTGCCGCTGGTTCTTGTTATTGCCCTGGGCAGTCTTGTGGTCTGGCTGTTTGCAGGCGATACACTCCGACCAATCCTTGAATGGGGCGCCGCTTTCCTGCCGTGGGTAGACCCGACGGCGGCCACGCCGGTGCTGGCTATCCTGGCGGCTATTGCTGTGCTGGTAATTGCCTGCCCCTGTGCATTGGGGTTGGCAACGCCGACTGCGCTGATGGTGGGTTCGGGCGTCGGCGCCGAGCGGGGCATCCTGATTCGTTCTGGAGAGGCCATTCAGACCTTCAAGGACGTCAAGGTAATGGTCCTCGATAAAACGGGCACCATTACCAGGGGTGAGCCGAAGCTTACCGATGTAGTACCCGCCGACGGCGTTTCGGAGACCGAACTGCTGGAGCTTGCCACCGCGGTAGAAAATGCTTCTGAGCATCCCATCGCCCGTGCCATTGTGGACGGTGCCCGGGAACGTGGTATCAAACCCGGGAACGTTGTTGATTTCCGCTCCACCGGCGCCAGAGGTGTTTCGGGAAGGGTCGGTGAGAGCACCGTGCTGATTGGTAACCGCCTCTTGCTGGAAGAGCAGGGCGTTAATGGACTGGAGGCCCTGGACAAGAGTCTTTCCGACCTTGAGGATCAGGGCAGAACTGCCGTTATTGTTGCCCGTGACGGCAAGGCCTACGGCATTGTCGCGGTAGCCGACACGCTCAAGGACGAATCGGTGGCCGCCATTCGGGCCATGCACGAGCAAGGACTGTATGTTGTGATGATTACTGGTGACAACGAGCGTGCAGCCAACGCGGTTGCCCGCGAAGTAGGCATCGACGAGGTTCGCGCCGGGGTGTTGCCGGAAGGTAAGGTGGATGCCATTCGGGAACTGCAGGAAAAGTACGGCAATCATGTTGCCATGGTGGGTGATGGCATTAACGACGCCCCGGCACTCAAACAGGCTAACGTAGGCATTGCCATAGGCGCTGGTGCGGATGTGGCTATCGAAGCTGCTGACGTTACCCTGGTCCGTGGCGAATTATCTGGTGTTGTTGACGCCATGGTGCTGTCACGTGCGACCTTCAAAAAGATCGTTGAGAACCTCCTATGGGCCAGTGGATACAACGCTGCGGCTATTCCTATAGCTGCGGCGGGGCTGCTGCATCCGATGATTGGTGTAGTGGCGATGACTGTCAGCTCGCTCTCGGTCATTGGTAACTCAATGTTACTGCGTCGGCGTTACGAGAAGGATCACCGGTAGGCCGGATGAGCTCTGCTGCTGGGCCGGACGCAGTGCAAAGCGCGGTGATGAGCGAACAATTTGCCATTGGCTGCATCGGCCTGGGTGCGGGGGTCATTGCGTTCGCTATGCCCGGTGGAGTGCATTGGAGTCGAGTAAAGGCCCCTGTTCGGAAACAGCGTTTAAGTGTATTTTTTAAAGTATACCTTCCGCGAGGGATGAGCCCGTATGGATATCAAAACACTCGGAGAGCTAATTGACTGGACGAGCAAGCTCCACTCGCACTTGGCGCGGTGTCTGTCCCATTGTGAAACAAAGCACGAAGACAAGCAGGCAAGGGCCCTGTTGGACTATCTGGCCACCCATGAATCTGAAATCGAGCGCATTGTGAGGGAGTTTGAGCGCCAGGGAGATGCGAAGGCATTGGAGAGTCGCGTTTACGATTATCTATCTCATGATCCCATAAAAACCCATCGGACCTGCGACGAGCCATACGTGAGGCTTGATATTGCTGGCATCTGCCGTGAAGTGTTCGACGTCCACGAGCAAATTCTTGATCTCTATCAGACCCTTGTCGAAAAAGCCGAAATTCCCGAAGCACGGGAGCTGCTCCAGTCGCTCCTGACCTTGGGAGAGAATGAAACCAAGCGCCTGGCCCGCCAGATTGGCCGTATGGATGATTTCTGACTGTGTTTGATATCTGCGACAGTGCGCAGCTCAGTACCACTTGTTAACACTGAATCTCGGCCAACCACCCTCCGTCTAATAGGGGGGGGTACAAACTCCAAAATCGGCCGCCCCCCTTAAATTACGGCCCAGTATTCAAGCCTGAAAACCCCTGAAAGCCACGTGGCACAAGGGATACGGGCGAACGCATGGCATTACAGGCTGTGTCATAGCCAGTGGCTAAACAAGGGGGGGACCCGCGTGCGGCGGGTTCCTTGTTGGCCGAATAGACGACCAAGCAAAGTACTAAACCCGTGAAACAGAGAATCAGAGGGTTACGGCACGATTTCCACACAAAGTGCTAAACAAACTTAAAGTTGATTCTAGAATAGGGCGCTGGCCTGGGCTTCCACACAAAGTGCTAAATTCGGCGTCCGACTCGGAGTTTGGAATAGTCTCGCTGGAACGGAAAGATTGGAGGCAAACAACAAGCCTTGTAAGCAGGGGACGCAATTAAACAATAGCGAACATTGGTGAGTACGTGATCCAAGCATCGTGGCTAAGTTTGGTTAACTCCCGAGCCCAGTAATGGGCACCGGAACAGGCCTCCATGCCGATCAGGCACGGTGGCAGTTACGCGAAGAACGCCAGCAGCTTAGGGCGATTGAGCCGTTTACGAACCACGGCCTTGCCGTCTTGATTGGTGCCGTGAATACTGAACACAGTTTTCGCCAGATCAATGCCAATGGTTGTAACATTCATGATGACCCTGTAGTGGTCAACTAATCCCGGACAGTATTTTAAGGTTTTCCTCAGCGGCAACGGGAGAAATACCACCGTTGAACGTGTGAGGTCGTTGCCGGTTGTAGTAGTCCATCAGATAGCCACCAACATCTTTTTTGGCCTCAGGCAGGTTCCGATATCCCAAGGCCGGTATCCACTCAGATTTCAGGCTCCTGAACAGCCTCTCCATCGGTGCGTTGTCCCAGCAGTTGCCACGTCGGCTCATGCTTTGTGTCATTCGATAGCGCCATAGTCTCTGACGGAACTTACGGCTTGCATACTGGCTTCCCTGGTCCGAATGGAACATAACTTTCTCTGGGTGACCGCGCAGTTCCCAGGCGTGGTCCAGAGCTTTGACGACCAGATCTGCATCCGGACTGGATGACAACGCCCAACCAACAACGCGGCGAGCATACAGATCCAGCACGACAGCCAGATAACTCCACCGCTGGCCGCTCCAGAGTAGAGTAAGAGGCAGGGCGTAGTCGAACTATCTCCCTGCCTCTCCTCTCCGAACCGGACGTGCACCTTTCAGCGCATCCGGCTCTCCGCTTAAACGCTGGCGAAGGCCATAGCAACTTCGGGAAAGCGAGAGGTCCACGT
>NZ_JBSXNQ010000064.1:0-237951 GCF_056857715.1 Marinobacter sp. L-13 | reverse complement strand
CCTGCCAGTCCGATAGCGTCTGTTGCCAGAACTGATGTAAATCAGGGGTGGTCATCGGATTCCTCCTTCATTTGAAAGCAGGAATCAGTGTGGCGAAATTCAGTTGCCAGCCACAGGTGCGGATTTATTGGCGCTTACAGTGCATCGGTCAGTGTCGCGGATCGCTTCTTGAATGCGATCGACCAAGCTGTCCACAATCGCCAGCCCCTCAGAGTATCCACTCAGCTTTTCCAATGCTTCCATTCGCATCAATAACAATGAGCACGGTTGCATTGTTTTGTAGCGACGAGCCTGCTGGATTTCCCAATTCAGGAGAGTGCTGAAAGTTGGCACAGCGATCAGGTTAAGACGCCCAAAAGCTTCCGCCACGCTCTGGTCAGAGAACCCCTGGCGACACCGTAGCCTGCCCCTTTCTGATAAGTGGTAGGGGCGTATCTCGCGGATTTTGAGTTCGTTAGGCTCATGGTGCTCGCCGCATTCCAGACAGCGAGCTTCAACATCGGCATCCACGAAAAAGCTCTGGCACGAGAGGCAGCGAAAGTTTTCCAGGGGACGATCGTAGTCACTGCCAATGTGGCGAAGGCGGCTCATACAATTGGGGCAAATCAGTAGGCTGCTCTTGAGGAAATGCTCCTGAGGTGCAACGTGGCCACACGTGAAGCAATGCAATGATGGTTGTTTGGCTATGTCCAATGCCTGACAGTCAGGGCAGACATCAACGTAATTGAGACGGCCAGAGCTACAGCGATTGCAAAGGCGGATCCGGTCTAGCAGCTCACCACGCTCCAACCACCCCTGCTCAGTCATAAGGTTGAGCCACAACATGGCGTTGATCGGCTCTTGTCCAGCCATCACTTCAAGCAGCGGATACTGGTATAGTTCCCGCGTGTCAGGGTTGAGCGCCGGCTCTAGACGAGTAGCCGGCCGGGTCCACAACCAGGCAAGAACGCGCTCTTCAAAACGGTCTGGAGACTGCCCCTGATTGAACATTGACATACGTTCGAGCCAGAGCCTGAAAACCGGAATGAGACTTTCAGGGTCATCCGGAATCTCTCCGTCGCAAAGAGGAATCTTAGAATCCCGCGTAAAGATCAGATTGAAGTGAAACGCTGGTTGTGCTCGAAGCATTGATACCGCCCGGGCCGCCTGATCAGAAGCCTGATCTAGCAGAACAATATCAACATCAGGATGATCCAATAGCTCGTCGGTATTTGAAAATTTATGAAAATTTGCAGGAACGGGTTTGTCTCTTGTTGCCGACACAAACGCGATGTAAGGATTTTTCATGCGGACGACCGCCGATAGATTTCTTGATGGGTGCTGAGTAGGCGGACAACGTTTCTTGGCAAAGTCGTCTGAGGCCCTTGCTTGCAGGAGAGTGCAAATCCAATACCGAGGACGCAATCGGAATTTCGTTTTCTCCTCACTATTTGTAGGTTCGTAGTTTACTGAAATAGACCTAAATTGCTAATGCAACATGAGAGCCCCTAGCTTACCCTAATGCGGATACCATATAAGATCCTTAAAATGAGGCATTCCTTCTCGGATCTGAATGTTCGCTTTGCGACCTTAGCGGCCAATTTATGGCGTCAATCTCCGACCACATTATGTTTGGCACGACCAGGACTACCTTTCGCAGCAATGTTCGTTAAAGGAGTTGCTTCTTTGAGAGGTCTCGTTCTAATACAGACGTATGCGCCGTTTGGCCAAGCAATTGGCTGGATAGCGACTTTGTGGTTGAATGGATAGGCAAAACAGGCGATTACGTAAGATTTGGTTGTACAGAGCTAATTTCGTAAAGGGATACGGACAGATTATGCTTGAGCAATATTTGGATGTTTTCTAAGCAAATCTGGGATGTGGGGACTAATGATGGGGCAACTCTCAAAACCCTCCTAAGTTATTGATTGGAGGGAGAGAGTGGTGCCCGGAGGCGGAATCGAACCACCGACACGGGGATTTTCAATCCCCTGCTCTACCAACTGAGCTATCCGGGCATGTTGCGCTACTGCTGTGCAACGGGGCGCTATTAAACCGGTTTCGATGTTTTGAGTCAAGGCTAGGCCGGAAAAATTTCTGAATCTTTTCAGGCATGCTCAGGCTTTGATCAATCCGGGGTTATTGTTCCGGTGGAACGTAGCCCTCGGCCTTGTCGAACGGTTCGTTGTTGAAAAAATGTTCCATCTGCGCCTGCAGGTACTTGCGGGTGTTGGGGTCCATCAGGCTCAGGTGTTTTTCGTTGATCAGCATGGTCTGCTGGGCCTGCCATTCTTCCCAGGCCTGCTTCGAGATGTTCTCGAAAATGTCCTGGCCCTTGGCGCCGGGCATGGGCGGGAAGTCCAGGCCTTCCAGTTCTTTCTGGTATTTGCGGCAGAAAACAGTACGGCTCATGGTGGCTCCTGTTGGCAAATGTTGCTGGCGGTGATGATAACAGATCGTTGCGGCTGAAGGCGCTACCGGATCAGATCAAAGCAGGGCCGCTTGCTCCGGTTCGGTAAGCAGCGACCGGATTGGAGCAGGCAGGCCGAGGTTCAGGGCTTCATGGCGGTGTAGCCATTTCAGATGATCCTTGTCTGCAACGGTGTTGGCGCCGCCGGTGACGTTCAGCCGGGCGGGCTGTATGTGCAGGTGGTAATGGGAAAAGGTATGTCGAAAGCCGCTGATAAGCTCCGGTTCTGCGCAATCCAGCCCCAGGCTCTGTTCGCAGGCTTCCTGAAGCTCATCGGCTCCGTAGGCCGGGTCCAGTTCCGGCAGGCTCCAGAGGCCGCCCCAGATGCCACTGGGCGGGCGACGCTCAAGCAGAATGCGCCCCTCGCCATCCTCAAGAATCACCATCCAGGTGGATTTCTCCGGCTTGGTCTTTTTCGGTTTGGAGCCGGGGTAGAGTGAGGTTTCACCCTGGGCGTAGGCTCTGCAGCCCTCTTGCAGCGGGCAGCTCTCGCAGGCCGGGCGGCTGCGGGTACACACCATGGCGCCGAGGTCCATAATGCCCTGGGTGTAGTCGCGCACCCGCTGTTCCGGCGTGTGCTCTTCGGCCCGTTGCCACAGCTGGTTAAGCACGGCTGTCTGGCCGGGCCAGCCGGGTATGGCATGGTAGCGCGCCAGCACCCGTTTCACGTTTCCATCCAGTATGGCGGCGCGAATGCCGAAGGCCTGGGCCAATATGGCGGCGGCTGTGGAGCGGCCAATGCCGGTCAGGGATTCAAGCTCCTCCTGGGTTTGCGGGAACTCACCATCGAACTCGCCCACCACCGTCTGCGCGGCTTTCTGCAGGTTGCGGGCCCTGGCGTAGTAACCAAGGCCGGACCAGTGGCTGAGCACATCATCCACCGGCGCTTCGGCCAGGGCATGAACGTCCGGGAAGCGTTCCATGAACGCCTCGAAGTAGGGGATAACCGTGGTTACCTGTGTCTGCTGCAGCATGATTTCGGAAACCCACACACGGTAGGCGTTCCGGTTGTGATGCCACGGCAGGTCATGCCGGCCGTGGCTGTCGTACCATTGGAGCAGTTTGTTGGCGAAGCTGTCCGGCATCAGTTGAACAGTCCTTTGAGTTTGTCGCCGATCTGTTCCTGCACCTTTTCTTTAACCTTCTCTTCCGCCTTGGCTTTTGCCTTGTCCACTTCCTCCCGGGCTTTCGCCTTGGCGGCATTTTCGGCGATGGTCTTCAGGGTGTCCCTGAAGCGGGAGCCGTCAAAGGAGCAAAGTCCTGCCGGGTCCTCGGCGAAGTTGCCACGGCACTCCACGGGAATAACCGCGTTTTCTACATATTCGGTAACGCGGCAGGCGTTGTCCCTGTGGATTTCACCGACGATTCTCAGGCCCACTTCATAATCCAGCTGGCTCTGGGCCAGATCGACTGTGCCATTGCCTTCCAGACGCATCCCGGCCAGTGCTGCAACCAGGTCGGTGTTGTTCAGGGTGTTGCCGTTGATGTCCAGGGTGCCGCGCATGTCGTTGAACGGGGTGCTGGTGCCCCAGTCGGTGGTTGTCAGCTCATCCTGGTTGACCAGAGCGATGCCCTGGCAGGCCATGCGGGTGAGGTTCATCCGGCGGAACTCGCCCTCTGCGAGGTTGAAGCTGATCTGTCCGTCAGCATTGCTGCGCAGTGCCGAGATCCGGTTGCCAGAGGTGTTGGCGTTCACTTTGAGATTTGCCCCGCCGGCGAGCATATCCACTTCTGCCAGATCGGTGAGCAAAGGCAGGGTCTGTACATTGGTTACGTCTGAGCCAACGGTCCATTTCGGATTGTCGTTGCGGGCGTCGATGGTCACGTTGGCACCAAAGCTGCCCTCGTACAGTTTGCCGCTGAACTCATCAACCTTGAGCAGGCCGTTTTTCGCGGTGGTGCTGGCTTTGATTTCGTTGATAGTCAGGTTGCTGACGATCAGCTGGCCGAGTCCCAGATCAATATCCAGCAGCAGGCTGCGAATGGTCTCCAGGGGCAGAAGGTCGCCTTCGGGTCCGGCTGCAGCGGTTTCCTGGGATGCGGGTGCTTCCTCCGCCTCTCCTTCCGCTTTCGGTGGCAGGTATCGGTCGGCATTCAACTGGTCGCCCTGGAGCTGGAAGACAACGCCTGTGTCGGCAAGGTTGTAGCTACCGGAACCAGTGAAGGTGGTGTCATCCAGTTTGATGGTCAGGTCGGTGAGCTCCACCTTGCCGGCCGGACCGCCAATACCGGTGGAGAAGGCGATGGCTTCAAGTACGTCCGGATCGCTGGTTTCCACCGGGGGCTGGCCGAGGTTGTTCAGAAGATCCTTCAGCGAGAACTCGGCGATGGAGATCTCGCCGCTCAGGGTTGGCTTGTCGCCGAATCCGGTAACGTCAAGATCGGTCGACAGGTTCAGGTTGGCCAGGCTGGCGGTAAAGCCGCTCAGGTTAGCGGTCTCGTTTTCCAGGTTCGCCCTGGCAGAGCCCGCCAGTTCAGCCGTGACCTCTTTGCCACCGAACGGCTCTCCGGTCATGTCGAACACGGCATTCAGACCGGATACGGCGAACTCGTTGAGAGCCTCGTTGGCGGCGAGGCGGGCGCTGATATTGCCATCCACTTCAAACGTGGGCTGGGTGGTGGCTACCCGGAACCCGATTTCCAGCGGGAACTCGGAGCCCAGAGTAATGTTGCTGGCGTTGACGGTGAAATTCTCCAGCGTGACCGACTGGCCGGTACTCTTGTCGGTGTAGTGCACCTGGGCATTGCTGATCTGAACGTTTTCAACGTTGAAGTTCAGAGGCTCGCCGCCGGCGCCCTCGCTCTCCTGTGCCTGTTCATCCTGGGTTCCGGCCGTTTCCTCGGTTGCCGCTCCCGCCGCCTTCTCGGGCATGATGCGGGTCCAGTTGCCGTTGCCCTGTTCGTCCACTTCGAGTCGGGCGTCCAGCCCGTCCAGTACGAAGGTATTCACCCTCGGGGACATGGCAATCAGTGACCAGAAATCGATCTGGGCCACCAGTTGCTCAAGGGCAACAAAGCGGTCACCTTCCAGGGTGGCCTCTACGGAATTCAGCTCAAGGCCAAGTGGGATAAAAGACCAGCCGATGTCGCCTTCAAGGACCAGATCCAGGTTCGTGGCATCCTCAACGGCCTGTTCAATCTGCGGTTTGTAATCGTTGGGGTTGATCACGGCCATGGCGATGGCAACGGCAGCCACGGCAAGAACGATCAGTGCAACGATGGCAATCAGCACATAACGGACGGCTTTCATGATTCAGGCTTCCTTCCTATTTTTAGGAGCTTGCAGTATTCGCTGTGAATACCGACGCTAATGACCCAAAGGATAACGCAGGGTTAACAAATTAACAGCGCGGGAGTATGACAATGCGGTAGTGTTGGGCCAAAATACACGACCCTGATTTTCCGACTACATTGATACCTATAAACACAAGAAGGAGTTGGCCGTGGCTATTACCGTTTCGATTGAGCTGAACCGCGAACTTGAGATTCCGGGCAGCTATGATGAAGTGTTCGATTTGCTGGCGGATGTGCCACGTTCAGCCAGTCACTTCCCGAAAGTCCACAAACTGACCGACCTTGGCGATAACGCCTACCGTTGGGAAATGGAAAAAGTGGGCGTCGACAAACATGCCATCCAGTCGGTGTACGCTTGCAAATATCACTCGGACAAAGACGCCGGCAAGATTACCTGGGAGCCGGTGAAGGGCGAGGGCAATGGCGTCGTGAGTGGTTCCTGGACCATCAAGTCCAAGGGCGACAATGCCACCGCCGTGAAGTTCCAGACCAGCGCAGAGTTGACTGTGCCCCTGCCCAGCCTGCTCAAGCTGGCCATCAGCCCGGTTATCAAGCACGAGTTCAACAGCCTCGTAGACACTTACATGAACAATCTGAAGAAGGCGTTCTGACGCAGCCCTCTCTGCCATCTACCTGCACTTCGCTATCGTAGCGATTAAACCGGTTGTGGGACTCCAGCCGACATAAAAGGTATAATCGCCGGATCGAATTTTTCCGGCTTTATGCCGCTCAATTGTCACGGAGTCCCCATGGCCGAACGCAAGGCTCGGGTAGAGAGAAATACCCTTGAAACCCAGATCACCGTTGAGATTGATCTCGACGGAACCGGCAAATCCAGTTTCGATACCGGCGTGCCGTTTCTGGAGCACATGATGGACCAGATCGCCCGCCACGGTCTGGTGGATCTGAATATCGTTTCGAAGGGCGACCTGCACATTGATGACCACCACACCGTGGAAGACATCGGCATCACCCTTGGCCAGGCCTTCAAGCAGGCGGTTGGCGACAAAAAGGGCATTCGCCGCTACGGCCACGCTTATGTCCCGCTGGATGAGGCGCTCTCCCGAGTCGTTATCGATCTGTCCGGTCGCCCGGGCCTGATGATGGATGTGCCGTACACTCGCGGTGCCGTGGGTGGCTTTGACGTCGACCTGTTCGAGGAGTTTTTCCACGGCTTTGTGAACCATTCCATGGTGACCCTGCACATCGACAATCTGAAGGGTAAAAACACCCACCATCAGATTGAAACCGTGTTCAAGGCCTTCGGCCGTGCCCTGCGTATGGCGATTGAAATGGACGAGCGGATGGCCGGTATTACACCGTCTACCAAGGGTTCGCTGTAAACGCCTCGTCGCCAGAAGGCTCGCTTTAACCGGTCATGTTTGACCGGTCAATCAAGGACACCGCAACAACCATGAAAACCGTTGCCATTATCGACTACGGCATGGGCAATCTTCACTCTGCCAAAAAAGCAGTGGAGCACGTTGCCCCGGACACCACCGTGCTGGTCACCGACAACGCCGAAAAAATCCGTGAAGCCGATCGTGTCATCCTCCCTGGCGTTGGTGCCATTCGCGACTGTATGGCCGAAATGCATCGTCTCGGGGTAGTGGATCTGGTTCGTGAGGTCTCTCAGGATCGCCCGTTTCTTGGCATCTGCGTGGGCATGCAAGCCCTGATGTCCCGCAGTGAAGAGAACGGCGGCGTTGACTGCATCGGCCTGTTTCCTTCGGAAGTACGCTATTTCGGTGACCACCTCACGGAAAACGGCGAGCGCCTGAAAGTGCCCCACATGGGCTGGAACCAGGTGCAGCAGACCATTGATCACCCCCTTTGGCATAACATTCCCGAGGGTGACCGTTTCTACTTCGTGCACAGCTTCTACGCAGAAGCCGAGGGCAACGCCGATATGGCAGGCCGCACCCGCTATGGGGTGGACCTTGCGGCAGCAGTCGCGCGAGACAATATTTTTGCAGTGCAATTCCACCCGGAGAAAAGTGCCCGGGCGGGCCTGCAGTTGCTCGAGAATTTTACAAACTGGACTGGAAAATGCTGATAATTCCTGCAATCGATCTGAAAGACGGCAAATGTGTACGCCTGCGTCAGGGCCGGATGGACGACTCCACGGTGTTTGGTGACGATCCTGTCGATATGGCCACCCGCTGGGTGGAAGCCGGCGCCCGCCGGCTGCACCTGGTTGACCTGAACGGCGCCTTTGCCGGTGAGCCGGTCAACGGCGAGATTGTCCAGGCCATTGCCCGTAAATACCCGGATCTTCCCATCCAGATCGGTGGTGGTATCCGGTCGGCAGAAACCATCGAAGCCTACCTGAAGGCCGGTGTGCAGTGGGTCATCATTGGCACCAAGGCCGTGAAAGAGCCGGAATTTGTCACTGAGATGTGCAAAAAATTCCCGGGTCACATCATCGTCGGCCTGGACGCCAAAGACGGTCGTGTGGCCACCGATGGCTGGGCGGAGGTCTCGGAAGTGATGGCTACCGATCTTGCCAAGCGCTTTGCCAACGACGGCGTGGACGCGATTGTGTATACCGATATCAGCCGAGACGGCATGATGCAGGGCGTTAATGTGGAAGCAACAGCCGCACTGGCAGAAGAGGGCGGAATTCCGGTTATCGCCTCTGGTGGCGTGACCAATATGGATGATCTGAAACGCCTGGCTACCGTGGCGGACAAGGGCATCCTTGGTGCCATCACGGGTCGTGCGATCTATGAAGGCACCCTGGATGTCGCTGAAGCGCAGGCTTTCTGCGACGGTCTGAAGGGGTAAGGGCGGCTTATGGCTCTGGCGAAACGCATCATTCCCTGCCTCGATGTCGATAAAGGCCGCGTGGTGAAGGGCGTCAATTTCGTTGATATCCGCGATGCCGGCGACCCGGTGGAAGTGGCCCGTCGTTACAATGAGCAGGGTGCCGATGAAATCACCTTCCTCGACATCACGGCCAGCCATGAGAGCCGTGACACCACCTACGAGACCGTTGAACGAATGGCGGCGGAAGTCTTCATTCCGCTGACTGTCGGCGGTGGTGTGCGTACCGTGGATGACATACGCAAGCTCCTGAATGCCGGCGCAGACAAGGTGTCGATCAATACCGCAGCCGTGTTCAACCCGGAGTTTGTCCGGGAAGCGGCGGACCGCTTTGGCAGCCAGTGCATCGTGGTGGCCATTGATGCCAAGCGGGTGAGTGAACAGGGCGAGGAGCCCCGGTGGGAAATCTTTACCCACGGTGGCCGCAAGCCCACAGGGCTGGATGCCGTGGAATGGGCCCGCAAGATGGTGGAAATGGGCGCTGGTGAGTTACTGCTGACCAGCATGGACCGGGACGGCACCAAGATCGGATTTGATCTCGGGCTGACCAAAGCCATCAGCGATGCTGTGATTGTGCCGGTGATTGCCTCAGGCGGTGTCGGAGAGCTGCAGCACCTAGCTGATGGCGTGACTCAGGGCGGTGCCGATGCGGTATTGGCGGCGTCAATCTTTCACTTCGGACAGCACACCATTCCTGAAGCGAAGGCCTTCATGAAGGCTCAGGGCATAGAAGTCCGCGATTAATCCTTCTTTGCAAAAGCAGGTCGAATGGCCTGCTTTTCTCCTTCCGCAAACATCTCCCGATTGCCGTTGCGCATGGCCCAAAGGCCGCTGACCGTGGCAATGGCGATGCCTTGCTCATCCAGTTTGGGTAGGTGCTTCTCCAGGTAATCCACGGTGACTTTGTGAGGATGGCCAATGCCGATGGCGCTACCGTTTTCTTTGGCGCGCTTGATCAGCAGTTTGAACTGGCGGTCCACAAACTCTTCGGTCTGTTCGTGGTCGAGAAACACGTCCCGGGTCATGGTCGGAATGCGGTACGCCGCTGCGACATCACCGGCCACGGATGAGGCGATGGTGCGGCTGTCGATAAAGTACACGGGGTAGCGGAACAGCTCTTTCATGACCCAGTCCATGGGCTGCAGCTGCTGGGTCAGCAGGCTGCCCATGTGGTTGTTCACGCCCTGGACATGGGGAATCGACTGCAAGGCACGGCGAAGGGTGGTCACCATGCTCTGTTCGTCCATCTCGGGGGTCAGGCCGCCCGGGCCCAGGCCATAGTTGCGGGTGTTGGCCATGGGGGCGTGCAGCATGATTTCCTTGTGCTGCTTATAGGCGAGCCGGGCCAGGCTGTCCGTGTGTGGACGGTAGGGCAGAAAAGCGAGTGTCAGCGGCTGATCCAGGTTTGCCAGTCGCTCACCTTCAACAAGGCTGTGGCCCATGTCATCAATAATGATGGCAATGGTGGGCGGCAGTGCTTTTCGGGCCGGCTCCGCGGACACCGTGCCGGCGGTAAAACAGAATGCTACGGCCAGCAGAGTACTGACTACTCTCACTGATCGCTTCCTTCTGCCTTGGCGCTCTTGTTCGGGTTCAGAATCCGGATTCCCTTGAGCAGGTTCAGTGCCGAGCGTAGCTGATAATCCCGGTCGGCAAGAGAACCGGTTGCGTTCTGGGCATCATCGTTTCCATCCTGGTCCTGCCCCTCGTTCTGCCCTTCAAGGTGCCCGCTCAGATCCGCTTCGGTGAAGAACGGCTTGCTGTCGAGCTCCTTGAGTTCCGCCGGCCGTACTTCAATATCGGGTTTGATGCCGGTGGCCTGGATGGAGCGGCCATCCGGTGTGTAATAGCGCGCGGTAGTCATCTTGATGGCGTGGGTCTCATCCAGCGGAATGACCGTCTGGACGCTGCCCTTGCCAAAGGACTTTGTGCCCATCACCACAGCGCGCTCATGGTCCTGAAGCGCGCCGGCGAGGATTTCTGAAGCAGAGGCGGAGCCGCCGTTGATCAGCACGACAATAGGCGTGCCTTCCATGATGTCGCCCGATCGCGCGCTGAAGCGCAGGCGGGAACTCTGGATGCGGCCCTCGGTGTAGACGATCAGTCCGTCATCAAGCAGGGCATCTGCGGTCTCTACGGCCGCCTGCAGCACCCCGCCCGGGTTGTTGCGCAGGTCGATAACAAGGCCGTCAAGATCGCGTCCGAGTTCGTCTTCCAGTCCGTTGAGGGCATCCTTGAACTGCGAGCCGGTATCCGCCTGGAACTGGGTAATGCGAACATAACCGTAACCATTTTCCAGCATTCGGGATTTCACGCTGGTGACCTTGATAACGTCCCGTTCCACTTCGATTTCGATGGGAGCGCTTTCCCCCTCACGCATAATGGTGAGCGTCAGGATCGAGCCGGGTTTGCCCCGCATTAGCTGGACAGCCTCTTCCAGGCTCATGCCTTTAACCGGTTTTTCATCCAGCTTGATGATCAGGTCCCCCGCCTGAACCCCTGCCTTCTGCGCTGGCGTGTCGTCGATGGGGGCAATCACTTTCACAAAGCCGTTTTCCATGCCCACTTCAATGCCCAGCCCGCCGAACTCGCCGGAGGTGCTCTCTTCGAGCTCTTCGTAGTCCTTGGGTGCCAGGTAGGTGGAGTGAGGATCGAGGTCTGACAGCATGCCTTTAATGGCGCTTTCGAGGAGTTTGCGATCGCTTACTTCCTCGACGTACGCATCTTTGATGCGGCTGAATACCTCGGTGAACTTGCGGAGGTCTTCCAGTGGCAGCTGCTTCTCCGGATCCGGCAGGCTTATTTCCACGCGTTCGCCGTTCTGGATGCCTTCCAGCAGCTGCTCGGTGGCGGCGTCTTTATCCTGGGCCCAGGCCAGTCCGGAAGCGGTTGCGAAACAGGTAGCGAGAGCAATGCTGCGTAATGGCAAGGCGTGGAGTGTACTTCTGACCCGTTTCATTCACATATCCCGTTTTTATTCCGATAGTTGGACTGGTTTCCCTGACTCCGAACAGTATGGCGTTACCTGCGGCGTTTGTCAGCCCTCCCGGGGGCTCTCAGTTTGCCAGCCATCGGCCAGGGTTGTCGGGTTTACCATTGTGCCGGACTTCAAAGTAGAGCGCCGGGGAATCTGTGCCGCCGGTACGGCCCGCCTGGGCAATGGGTTCGCCGGCAGCCACCCAGTCGCCTGGGCTGGTAAACAAGCTGCTGCTGTGGCCGTACAGGGTCATGTAGCCGTCGCCGTGGTCGATGATGGTGATCAGGCCAAAGCCCCGAAGCCAGTTGGCAAACACCACCCGGCCATAGTGTATGGCACGGATCTCCGCTTCGTCCCCGGTTCCGATCAGCAGGCCGTTGCGACGGAGTTTGCCGTCGGCATAGCGCTCTCCGTAGCGGCTCAGGACCTGTCCCTTTACGGGCCAGGGCAGTTTGTTACGTAATGAGGCGAAGGGCTGGGATTCATTGGGTGAGGGGATGTTGTTGATCGCCTGCTGCACTTCCGCCAGCAGGTTTTCAAGCCGTTTGCGGTCGGATTCCAGTTCTTCCCGCTCGCTGCGCCGGTTCTGGATGTCGGCATTGAGGGCGGCCAGTGTCTGTTGGCGCTCCTTTCTCGATGCCGTCAGTTCCTGCTGGCGTTTAGCGACGTTTTCCTCAGTTCTGGCCAGTTCAACCCGGGTTGATTGCACGGCAGCCTGTGTGCTTCTGAGTTCTTGCAGGCTTTGTCTGAACGCCTCCAGGCGGTCGACTGTGTCCTTGCTAAGGTATTCGTAGTAGGTCATGGTCCGGGCGATCTTGTCCGGATCAATTTCGTTAAGCAGTACCTTTACGGCTGGCGCATCGCCTTCCATCCAGGCGGCGCGGATCTGCTTCTTGAGACTGTCCCGCTGGCGGTCAAGGGTTCGGGTGAGCTCCTGCGCCTCGCTTTCCAGTTCACGGAGCCTCTGCTGCTGCTGTTCGGCCTGCTGGCGCAGAGAGCGGCGTTCACGGGTCAGGCGGCTGATATTCTTTTCGGTCGCGGCAAGTTGCCGCTCCAGGGAGGAGCGGTCCTCTTCGGCGTCCTCCAGCCAATCGTCGATGTCCTCAATGCGTTCCTTGAGTTCCTCGATCTGAGCCGGGGTTACATCCTGTTGGGCTGTAGCCGGCGCTGCGCCCAGAAGGAGGGCGAGCGCCAGAATCGCGTGGAGTTGCAAGGGTTGGTTCCGTTCCCGGATCAGCCGATCTCAACCAGGCTGTGCCCGGTCATTTCCTTCGGTTGCTCCATTCCCATCAGGGCTAGGAGAGAGGGCGCAACGTCGCTCAGGCTGCCGTCGTTCTTCAACACAACTTTGCGGTGGCCGGTGTATACCAGTGGCACCGGGCCGATGGTGTGGGCAGTGTGAACCTGGCCTGAATTCGGATCGGTCATCTGTTCGCAGTTGCCGTGGTCAGCCGTGATCAGAGCTTCGCCGCCTACCTCATCCAGGGCCTCGACAACGCGTTTCACGCATTCGTCCAGGCATTCGGCCGCCTTGATTGCAGCGTCCAGCTTGCCGGTGTGACCAACCATGTCGCCGTTGGCATAATTGCAAACAACCAGATCGTACTTGCCGCTCTTGATCGCTTCCACCAGCTTGTCGGTTACCTCTGGTGCGCTCATTTCGGGCTGCAGATCGTAGGTCGCCACCTTGGGGGAGGGCACAAGAATGCGCTCTTCACCGTCGAACGGTGTTTCCAGGCCGCCATTGAAAAAGAAGGTTACGTGGGCGTATTTCTCTGTTTCGGCGATGCGCAACTGGGTCTTGCCCTGCTTCGCCATGTATTCGCCAAGGCCATTGGTAAGCTGTTCGGGCGGGTAGGCGCAGGAAGTTTTGATGTCCGCCGCATACTCGGTCAGCATCACGAAGTCGGCCAGTTCGGGGTGCTTCTTGCGCTCGAATCCGTCGAAGTCCTTCTCCACAAAGGTGCGGGTCATTTCCCGGGCACGGTCGGCACGGAAATTCATGAACAGCACCGTGTCACCATCGTTGATCGTTCCCTCGGGCTCGCCCGGAGCGTGGATCCGGGTTGGCGTTACAAACTCGTCGTTTTCCCCGCGCTCATAAGCCTGTTCCAGCCCGGATACCGGATCGGCCGCAGTGAACTCCGCGGTGCCCTGGGTCATCAGGTTGTAGGCCGCTTCCACGCGGTCCCAGCGGTTGTCGCGATCCATGGCATAGTAGCGGCCCACGATCGAGGCAACGCGGCCGACGCCGAGGCTCTTCAATTTGGCCGCGGCCTTCTCCAGGGATGGTTTTGCGCTGCGGGGCGGCATGTCACGGCCATCGAGGAAGGCGTGGATGTAAACTTCCTTCGCGCCACGTGCGGCGGCAAGTTCGGCAGCGGCAATAATGTGGTCTTCGTGGCTGTGTACACCACCGGGCGACATCAGACCCATGAGATGAACGGCTCGGCCGCTTTGGACAGCCTTGTCGATCGCTGAGCAGAGCACTTCGTTCTGCTGGAAAGTGCCTTCTTCCAGATCTTTGTCGATACGAGTAAGGCTTTGATAGACCACGCGCCCTGCGCCCAGGTTCATGTGGCCAACTTCCGAGTTACCCATTTGCCCTTGCGGCAGCCCAACAAACATACCCGATGTATTGATCAGGGTTTTGGGCTGGTTTTGCCAGAGTTTGTCCCAGAACGGGGTGCTGGCATTGCTGATGGCATTGTCTTCAGCCGGGTCGCGATGGCCCCAGCCGTCCAGGATAATCAGTGCAGTCGGCTTGCGCATTGCAGTCATCATTAAGTCCGGAAGTAAAATGTTAGTAAATTTACTAAAACGAAAACGAAGTTTATCTATTTTCGCATTTACTGGCCACTTTCGTCACCTTCTGTCCGGGGAGCAGGCTGTGTATAATCCCGCCAAACTCATTATCAGGGTAAATTCATGGACCGGTTGTTTGAATTTGTCGTTAACCACTACATTCTTGTGTCGCTGTTCGTGGCATTCCTGGTTGCCATTCTCATTCTGGAGTCCCGTCGTGGCGGTGCCAAGATCTCGGCCCAGGGTGCGGTCAATCTGATCAACAAGGATGAAGCCGTTGTAGTCGACATCCGGGACCGCAAGGAGTTTGGTGAGGGCCGCATTACCGGCTCGATCAACATTCCCCTGAACAGCCTGAAGAGCCGGGTTGGTGAGCTGAGCAAGTTCAAGGACAAACAGATCATCGTTGCCGACAAGATGGGCCAGCATTCTGCCATGGCGGTTAAACAGCTGAACGCGGAAGGCTTCAGCAATGTGGTTCGCCTGAACGGCGGCGTTGCCGACTGGAAAGCCAGCAATCTTCCGCTGGTGAAGAAATAGAGCGGCCCTTGATCTGAAGATCATTCTGCCGCACTGTTTCACATAAGCCGGCCCGGCGCCAACGTAAAATGTCCCGGCAGCACACTTCATAACATCCCATAACAGCGGGCCCCGAGCCCATGATCGAGAACGAAAGGATTGAAAATGGCTGAGAATCAGCAAGCCGCAGCAGGCAGTGACAACCAGAACCAACCCCAGTTTGCCCTTCAGCGCATCTATGTGAAGGACCTGTCTTTTGAGTCACCCAACTCTCCGCTGGTATTTCAGGAGCAGTGGAAGCCGCAGGTGAATCTGGATCTGAATACGTCTCACAACAAGGTCAGCGACAACCAGTACGAGGTTGTGCTTTCCCTGACCGTCACCGCGAAAGTGGGTGAGAAGGTAGCTTACATCGTCGAGATCCAGCAGGGCGGCGTGTTCCTGGTGCAGGGCATCGAAGGCCAGCAGCTGGGCCAGATGCTGGGCGCCTACTGCCCGACCATCCTGTTCCCGTATGCGCGCGAAGCGATCGACGGTATTGTGAGCAAGGGCAGCTTCCCGGCCCTGATGCTGGCGCCGGTGAACTTCGACGCCATCTATGCCCAGGCGCTCAAGCGCAAGCAGGAAGAAGCTGCTGGCGAGGCAAGCGAAGAGCAGCAGACTCACTGATCCGAACCACTGTGATCAGATATAAAAAAACCGGCTCAGGCCGGTTTTTTTATGTCGCTCCGTTAAACCCCAGCTGCCGCCAGGCCTCGTAAACCGCCAGGGCTGCGGTATTGGAGAGATTCAGGCTGCGGCTATGCGGTTGCATGGGAACCCGCAGGCGATGCTCAGGCAGCAACCCCTCGCGGACATCAGCGGGAAGGCCGCGGGTTTCCGGGCCGAACATCAGGTAGTCGCCATCCTGGTAGCTCACTTCGTGGTAATGGGCGCTGCCTTTGGTGGTGAACCCGAACAGGCGTCCGGGTTGCTCGCTGGCCAGGAAGTCCTGGTAACTCTTGTGGATCCTGACCGTTGCGTACTCGCTGTAATCCAGCCCGGCCCGCCGCATCTGTTTGTCTTCCAGGTTAAAACCCAGCGGTTCAATCAGATGCAGCTGGCAACCGGTGTTGGCGCAGAGCCGGATGATGTTGCCGGTGTTCGGCGGTATCTCCGGCTCGTACAGCACAACGTGGAGCATGAAGCTTAGCGCTCGACGGCCAGGGCAACGCCCATGCCGCCACCGATGCACAGTGTGGCCAGGCCCTTGTGAACATCGCGGCGAACCATTTCATGCAGCAGGGAGACCAGAATGCGGCAGCCGGATGCGCCGATGGGGTGGCCCAGGGCAATGGCGCCGCCGTTCACGTTAACCTTGCCGGTGTCCCAGCCCATGTCGCGATTTACAGAAATAGCCTGGGCTGCGAAGGCTTCGTTGGCTTCCACCAGGTCCAGATCTTCCGTGCTCCAGCCGGCAAGCTTCAGACACCGCTGGCTGGCCGGGATCGGGCCGGTGCCCATAATCGTCGGGTCCACGCCTGCGTTGGCGTAGGCCTTGATGGTGGCGATCGGAGTCAGCCCCAGTTCTTTCGCTTTCTCGGCACTGCAGACCATCACGGCTGCGGCGCCATCGTTGAGGGATGAGGCGTTGCCGGCGGTAACGGTGCCGTCTTTCTTGAAGGCCGCACGGAGTTTGCCAAGCCCCTCGGCAGTGACGCCGTCGCGGGGGCCTTCATCGCGGTCAACGACAATCGGGTCGCCCTTACGCTGGGGAATGGAGACCGGAACAATCTGCCCATCGAAATAGCCGGCTTCGCGAGCGGCGGCGGCCTTCTGCTGGGACGCCGCTGCAAACTCGTCCTGCTCGTCCCGGCTGATGCCGTATTTCTCGACGATGTTCTCGGCCGTGATGCCCATGTGGTAATCGTTGAAGGCGTCCCACAGGCCGTCCTTGATCATGGTATCCACCATGGACCAGTTGCCCATCCGCTGGCCATTCCGGCTGTTGGGCAGCACATGGGGCGCCTGGCTCATGCTCTCCTGGCCACCGGCGATCATCATCTCGGCGTCGCCACAGCGGATGGCCTGTACCGCCATGTGAACCGCTTTCAGCCCTGAGCCGCAGACCTTGTTGATGGTCATGGCGGGCACCGACGCTGGAATGCCGGCGTTAATGGCAGACTGGCGAGCCGGGTTCTGGCCAACACCGGCGGTAAGAACCTGACCCAGTACCACCTCGTTGATCTGGTCACCGGCAACGCCGGTTTCTTCCATTAGTGCCTTGATGACGGCGGTTCCCAGCTGGTCTGCGCTCAGGCTGGAAAGACCTCCGCCAAAGGTTCCGATAGCAGTACGGCGGGCGGCAACAATAACGACATCACGCATGGGAATTCTCCGGATCAGTGGCGCGCGCGGGATTGGGGCCGGCGCGAACAGGATTGAAAACTGCTGGCATTGTATCCGGAAAGCGGTCACCGGCCAAAGATCAGGTCCGTCATGCGCGGGTTGTACTACATGTTCAGGCTTCGGCCGCCATCAACAGAGACGATTTGCCCGGTGATAAAGGGCGCATCGCAGATCAGGAACGCAATGGTTTCGGAAATATCGTCAGGGTTGCCGGTGCGGGCCAGTGGCGTCTTCTGAAGGATTGCCTGTTGGGCGGATTGATCCATCTCGGCTTCGCCCTCTGGCCAGAGGATTGCGCCTGGCGATACGCCGTTCACGCGCACGTCCGGCGCCAGGTCTTTTGCCCAGGAGCGCGTCAGGGCAGCCAGGCCGGCCTTGGTGGCGCAGTACAGCGGGTGATCATCGATAGGCCTTTCACTGTAAATATCGATCAGATTTACGACGCTGCCGCGGTTTCGCCGAAGTTCGGCCAGGCATCCCTGAAGCAGGAAAAATGGGGCCCGTAGGTTGGTGTTCAGGATTGTGTTCCAGTCGTCTTCGGTGGCGTCTGCGGTCGGGGTGGGGTAGAAGACCGATGCATTGTTCACCAGTGCGTCCAGTCGGCCCCACTGTGCGATGGCGTCACTGGCCAGCCGGTCCACTCCAGTTAACTGGCTCAAATCCGCCTGCAGGGCGCAGGCGGAGTCGGGCCGTTGGCGGTTCATCTGCGCAATCAGTGAGTTCGCCTGCTCTTCCCGGGTCCGGTAGTGAATCACCAGGTTCCACCCTCTTTCGTGAAGTGTCCGGGCAGTCTGTGCGCCAAGACGGTGGGCTGCGCCGGTGATCAGGGCAACAGGCGTTGTGGACGGCATGGTGCCTCCTCAGTGGTTGGTCGGGGCGACGGCGTCGCCGATGCGTTTCAGGCGTTCAGTCCGGATTGCGCTGCCCAGTTCCTTGCCTTTATACCCTTGCGCCAGGAGGGTTCTCGGCTCAACGCCGGTCGCCGCTTCCGAGGCGGTTCGCAGCAGGTCCAGTGTGAGGGAATCGCCCGGCAAGGCGCACTCGAGCACCTTCGTGAGTTGCGAAAAACGTTCCGGGCGGCGCCAGACGTCCGCCTGGTCGAGCAGGTCCAGAAGCGTTTCGGCTTCCGGGCTTTGCGCATCAATGTCCCGGATCTGGGGTGTGAAGGCAGTAACCAGTCGCGCCAGATTCTGACAGTCATTGGGTGCCTTCAGGGCTTTGCCCCTGTCCTTTGCAACAGGGGCATCCAGGGGGGAGAGCAGGGCCGCAAAACGCTCCTCCGTCTCGGCGTGCAAGCGGCGGTGGACGCAGCCAAGTGCCGCCATCGCGAGTTGAAAGACTTTTTCCGAAGCTAATTCCGGAACAAGAACCTCAAGGGCGCCGCAGTCACGAAGAACTTCGAAAAAGGCCTCGGGCGCCTGTTCATGCAGCGCCCGCTGGAATTCTTGCCAGACCCGTTCGGGCACCAGGTGGTCTACTTCTCCGCTATCCACCATGCGCTTCATCAGGGCCATGGTCTGGTCGCACACGGAAAATCCCAGCGGGTGAAAGCGGGCTGCGAACCGGGCTGTGCGAAGAATTCTCAGGGGGTCCTCGGCGAAGGCCTCCGAGACATGCCGAAGCTTGCGATCTTCAATATCTCTGCGGCCTTCAAAGGGGTCGACCAGATCGCCGTTTTCAGCTTTTGCCATCGCATTGATGGTCAGGTCCCGGCGCTTCAAATCCTGCTCAAGGGTGACGTCGGGCGCGCTGTAAACAGTGAAGCCGTGGTAGCCGCGCCCCTGTTTCCGCTCGGTGCGAGCCAGGGCATATTCTTCCCGGGTTCGGGGATGCAGAAATACCGGGAAGTCCGCGCCCACCTGCTTGAAGCCGTTGGCTAGCATTTCCTTTGGAGTTGCGCCGACCACCACCCAATCCCGGTCCTTGACCTCAAGGCCGAGTAATTCGTCACGAACGGCACCGCCAACCAGATAGGCCTGCATGAAATCGCTGATTCCTTTCGGGAGTGTGTCGGTGGATTATCCGGTTCCCGGGCAGGGCAGGCAAACCTGTGACGCATGAGGGCCATAAAAAAGCCCGCCCGGATTGCCCGGGCGGGCTTTGATTGGAGCTTGGGGTCAGATGAAATCTTCATCTGACCCCACTTTCAGCTTTCCATCAGAACGCGGTGCCAAGCTCCAGGGCGGCACCGGCATCTGCATCGCTGTACAGGGCGCCGATATCGAGGCGGACGCCGACAATGTTCAGTCCGAGACCTGCCGTGAACTGGGTTTTCTCTTCAATGCCGTCGTTGTCATCGTTGCTGGCCAGGTTGTGGCGAACACCCACCCGCAACTGGGCGTAACGGAAGGCGTCGAATTCGGCGCCAAGGGCTGCCCACTGGGTGTCGTCCTCAAAGCCAAAGGCTTCCTTTTTGGTCAGGTCCACTTCCGCGGTGATAACGTGGTATTCGCTCTTGTGCGCGATGCCCGCTGTAACCATCGGGTCCAGCTTTAATGTGCGAACTTCCTCTCCGAGCAAAGGCCGGCTCGCAGCGGAGTCGAGCTCCATGGGGATCAGGTTTTTAACGACAATTCCGGTGTTCCACTGGTTGGAATCACCAAAGCTGTAGGCTGCGCCCACGTCGAGGTTGAAGCCGCTCTTTTCAGTCTGATACTGGTCATCGTCGAATTCGTCATCTTCGAAACCGGAAACCGCTTCCGTGTACTGGAAGGTGCGCAGCTCCACGTATTTCGGCGACAGGCCAAGCTGGAAGCTGTTGCCATCCTGTAGCTCAAAAGCCCGTGCGAAGCTGATGCCCACTTCCCCGACGGCGGATGCCAGTATTTTTCCTTGTGATGTCAGGTTCAGGGTGCCATTCGTACTGATCTGGTCGACGGCATTCTGAACGTCCTGGGCCGTTGCTGCAGTGGCAATCGCATTCAGTGCGGTAATATCCTGATCGGACACGTCACCACGAACGGTTGCTGTCAGGTTTGCATTGGTAAACACGCCGACAGCCAGAGATTGTCCCGGCACAGCCAGGCCCAGCCCTAGACCGGCGTTCACTCGCATGGTGTCCCTGTCGAATTCGGTCAAACGGTCGCTGAGATCGGCGGCGCCGTCCTGAATACTTTGTGGGTCGTCGGTATTGGGATCAAAACCGGAAACCAGCGATTCAAGATCAGTGATTACATCCTGGATATCATCCACCTGGTCAACTGTTTCTTCCTCATCCGCTGCGCGAGCATTCACCGAGGGCAGCATCAACCCAAAATCATCGTTCCAGCTGTGGTGATCGGAGGCCATCATCGCTGGGTTATCCATCGGCGCTGATGATGGTGTTGCTACAGCGACGCCAGTGCCACCCATGGCAAAAGAGCGGGCAGACATAAACGACTGCGGGCTGGCCAGTGCAGAACTGGTGGCAATGGAAAGACCAATAGCCAGAGAAAGTTTGGTCAGGCGATATCCGGTCATGAAGAATCCTGTCAGGTAAAAAGGCAAAATAGATGTTACGTACCTGAAAGGGTAAGGCAGAACCTTATCCAGCTCATGACGCATGGGGTAACGGTTTGTTTTTGATGTGTAAACAGAGGCAGTTTTTTGCCGCATAGGGATTGCAAAACAATACGGTTGGGAGTTGTTGATCGGAATATCAGGCAGTTAGAAAAACTGGCGTAGTTTTTTCATGGGAAACCGGAAATGACGTTTTCTGGAGACACGCAATGAACCTTCGCTGGATACTTATGCCTCTGCTGGCAACAACGGTGGCTGCTTGTGCGCCGGTTGGCAGTTATCAGGGGGATAACGGCAACCAGTCCCGCCAGGATACGATGCTGGAGCCAATTACTGTGCGGGTGAGCGGTCTGGGGACCTATGAGGATGTTGCGGCCGACCGTTCAAATACCCGCAAACGTCTGATGGCCCGGCGGGCCTCCCAGCTGGACGCCTACCGGAATCTCGTTGAACGGGTCTACGGTACTGTCGTGTACGGCAGTTCCACCGTTAATGATTTTGTGCTGCGCAACGACACCTTCAGAACCTATGTGGACAGCTACATTCGCGGCGCGAAGTTGGTCGCGGTCAACGAGCACAGCGACGGTGTCTTCGAAACGGTGATGGAACTGAAGCTCGAGCCACGTTTCCGGGCCTGTGTGGCCAAGGTTGCTGATGATCAGGTGCAGGATCTCTGCCCGATTCCCATGCCGCAGGAAAATGACAGCGTGGGCGATGTGCAGAGCAAAGGCGTGGATTCCCTGTATTACCTTGATTGATCGAGAGTATAGAGAGTGTAGGGAGTATCGAGAATTATGAAACGCTTGCTGTCACTGGCTGTGCTCGGAGTTCTGGCGCTCTTCGTGGTTTCTGCCGCCCATGCGGTGGTTCTGGAAGGCGTGGGCCATGCCAATATCCACAATGGCAACCTGGAAGCCGCCCGGGCTGAGGCCCGCAAGGCCGCAATCCGGGACCTTTCCCTGCAGTATGAAGCCAGGGTTAGCACGCACGACACCATGAAAAACGGCGTGATCACTGAGTCACGGATGGATCTGGCGTCAAGCGCCAGAGCCCGGAATGTGCGGGTAATTGATGAGTACCAGAGTGGCAATCTGTTGCGGGTGATTGTCCGGGGCGATATCAGCGAGAGTCGCAGCCAGTGTGGATCTGGAGATTCCGGACGCCTGAAAAAGCGCGTCGCAGTGACCGGGTTTCCTGTCCTGTATCCGGACCAGGCCAGAGTCGGGCGGATTGATGACGCCGGCGAAATCTTGCCGCAACAACTCCAGCAGCGTTTGGTGGCTCAGGGCGGATTGCAGGTCTTTGGTGCGACAACCTCACGGATGTTCACGGATCTGCTGAACGCGCCTACGGTACAACAGGGCGACAATCGATTGACCAATGTACTGGAACTGGCCCGTGAAATGGGCGTTCAGTTCGTAGTGACAGGCGTTATCCGGGATCTTGGCGTTGCGGATCCGTCAGCGTGGGGCACCTCCGTGCTGGATAAAATGCAGCGGGGCATCGGGGCGGTAGATCAACGGCGCCGATTTGCGGCTGATCTCGTTATCTTCGACGGCTTCAGTGGCGCGCCGGTCTATCGTCAGAGATTTGAAGCCGCGGCCGATTGGGATGCCGGGCCTGGCAGTTCAGCAGGGTTCGGCTCTGCCGGCTTCCAGAAAACCGCCTACGGTCAGGCTGTCGAGAATGTTATCGCAGACATGGCGATGGCAGTAACGGATGCATTGGCGTGTCAGCCCTTCATGACCAGAATTGCGCGGGTAGACGACTTTTCTGTAACGCTGGAATCCGGGGCTACAGCAGGCCTCAGGCCGGGTGATGAGTTGAAGATCTATCGCAGCAAGCGCTACCTGGAATCACCAGATGACTCACCAGAATTGCAGGACAGCGACTTGTCAGTGACGCTCGAAAAAGTTCAGCCGCATTTTAGCCGGGGTACCATGCCGCAACTGGGCGGCATCGTGAATATCCAGAGAGATGATATAGCGATTATCTGGTAGGGCTGACGGGCATCAATTGCTGGCGTTGGCCACCTCGGCGGCCGCAATGTCGCGGATCTTGCCAACCATCGCCCTGAGCCCGTTGCCGCGGGTCGGGGAAATGTGCCGGAACAGGTCCAGCTGCTCGAATAACTCATCAATGTCCGTGGCCAGCAGGTCCCTCGGGGTTTTGCCGTTAAGGGCGACCAGGATGATGGCAGCTAGTCCACGAACAATCATGGCGTCGGAGTCAATCAACAGGTACAGCCGGCCACTGTCTTCATCGTAATGATGAATCAGCCAGACTTGGCTCTGGCAGCCATGAACATAGTTTTCTTCAACCCGGGATTCCTCGGGAAACGCAGGAAGCTGCTTGCCCAGATCAATGATAAAAGCGTAGCGCTCTTCCCAGTCGTCCAGCAGCTCGAAGCCATCGAGAACGTCATCCAGGGTGGTGTCTTTACCCAAGGGGTTGTTCAGAAAGTCCTGTTCACTGGCAGTCATTTACAGCATTCCCAGTTCGAGTTTGGCTTCGTCGGTGAGCATTTCGTTGCTCCAGGGCGGATCGAAGGTCAGTTCAACGGTCACCTTGTCCACATTGGGCACATGCTCGAGCTTGGTTTTCACATCTTCGGTTATCACCGGGCCCATGCCGCAGCCGGCGGCAGTCAGGGTCATCAGCACGTACACATGGTTGCCGTCTTCGGTGCCATTTTCAATCCTGCACTCGTAAATCAGGCCCAGATCCACCACGTTCACCGGAATTTCCGGATCGTAGCAGTTCTGCATGGCTTCCCAGACCTGGTTTTCGTTGACGGTGCCGTCTTCCGGGGTTTCAAAGCTGCTTTCCAGGGGTTTCTTGCCGAGCGCGTCGGCATTGTGGCCTTCAATCCGGGCAAGGTTACCGTTAACAGCGACCGTAAAGGTGCCACCCAGCGACTGCGTAATGGTCACAAAGGTGTCCGACGGAATCATGATTTCGGTTCCGGAAGGAACAAGGCGGGCTTCCACCTCGCGTTTGGTCAGGACCACTTCCCGTTCTTGCATGCCTGTTCGGGCCTCGCTCTTTTCAATCTTTATATCGGATTACGCGACGGTAAAACTCTCGCCGCAACCGCACTCTGCGGTGGCGTTCGGATTGCGGAACTGGAACATGGAGTTCACGCCCTCCGTCACAAAATCGATCTCGATGCCGTTCACCAGCGGCAGATGCTCTTCTTTCACGAAAACATCGACGCCATCAATGTGAAACACCTTGTCGTCGGCGGCGGTGTCTTCCACCCATTGGGTTTCGTATTTGAAGCCGGAGCAGCCACTTTTCTTGATGGCCAGCCGAATGCCCTTGGCGTCCGGCTTTTTCTCCAGCTGTTTGCGCACGTGCTTGACCGCGCTGGGCGTCATGGTGACGGCGACGGTCGGGGTGAAGACTTCGGCTGTCATAATTCCACCTCCATCAGGCAAACAGACGCTGGACTTTCTGCAGGGCGGTAAACAATGTATCCACCTCGTCCAGAGTATTGTAGAACGCGAATGAAGCCCTGGCTGTACCGGGAACTCCATAGAAATCCATCAGCGGCATGGCGCAGTGGTGGCCGGTGCGGATCGCAATTCCCTGCTGATCCAGCAGCGTGCCTATATCACTGGGGTGCAGGCCCGCAATTTTAAAGGATATAACCGGCACTTTGTTTTTTGCCGTACCGATAATCTCCATGCCGGGTACGGTTTCCACCAGCTGGTTGGCCCGCTCAAGCAGGGCGGTCTCGGCCGCTTCCATGGCGGAACGATCCAGGCCGTTCAGGTAGTCGATGGCGGCTCCCAGTCCGACTGCCTCGGCAATGGCCGGGGTGCCTGCCTCGAATTTATAGGGCAGGGTATTCCAGGTGGTCCGTTCAAAGGACACTCGTTCGATCATCTCGCCGCCGCCCTGGTAGGGAGGCATTTCCTCCAGCAACTGGGCCTTACCGTAAAGCACGCCAATACCAGTGGGGCCAAACAGCTTGTGCGATGAGAACACGTAAAAGTCGCAGCCCAGCGCCTGAACGTCCGGCTGGTAATGAGGTACCGCCTGGGCCCCGTCCACCAGGGTGATGATGCCGTGGGCCTTGGCCTGTTCAATCAGGGCCGCCACCGGGTTCACCGTGCCAAGCACGTTGGAAACGTGGGTGATTGCCAGCACCCGGGTCTTCTCATTGAGCAGGCTGGTGAAGGACTCGAGGTCCAGCTCGCCTTCCGGTGTCACCTGAACAGGCACCACTTTCGCACCCGTGCGCTCGGCAATCATCTGCCAGGGCACGATGTTGGCGTGGTGTTCCATGTGGCTCACCAGGATCTCGTCACCAGCCTTCAGGCGCGGGGCGAGCCCATTGGCAACTAGGTTGATGGCCTCGGTCGTGCCGCGGGTCCAGATAATTTCCCGGGTGCTTTCGGCGTTCAGGAAGTTTCGAACCGTCTCGCGGGCACCCTCGAAGGCGGAGGTCGCACGGTCTCCCAGCGTATGGGCGCCCCGATGGACGTTGGAGTGCATCTCACGGTAATACCGATCCATGGCATCCAGCACAGCCTCCGGCTTCTGGGCCGACGCACCGTTGTCCAGATACACCAGGGGCTTTCCGTTTACCTGCTGGGACAGGATCGGGAAATCCCGGCGAATCGCGTCCACGTCGAAGGTGGTGCGCTTGGCGGTGCTTGCCACGGACAGATCGGTCATAACCGGTTACGCCTCCTGAAATGTCTGTTCGAAGAAGTGGTTCAGACGGCCCTGGACCGTCTCCCGCACTGCTTCAACCGGAATCTGCTCGACCAGCTCGTTGATAAAGGCCATGGTGAGCAGAACGTTCGCCTGACGCCGGCCGATACCCCGTGAAACCAGGTAAAACAGCGAGATTTCGTCAAGCTGGCCGATGGTCGCGCCATGGGCACATTTCACGTCATCGGCATAGATTTCCAGTTCCGGCTTGGTGTCAATCTCTGCCCCGTTGGACAGCAGCAGGTTCTTGTTGTTCATATCCGCATTGGACTTCTGGGCGTCCTGATGGATATGAATCCGGCCATTGAACACGGCGTGGGACTGGTCCGCTGCGATATTCCGATAGGTTTCTTCGCTGTTGCAGTGGGCAGCCACGTGCTCGATGGTGGTGTGGTTGTCGTAGTGCTGTTTGCCCTGGGTAACAACTACCCCGTTGAGCTTGCACTCAGCGCCTTCACCTTCAAGCCGAACCTGCAGATCGTGCCGGCGCAGGGGGCCACCAAACCCAACGGTATGGCTTTCAAACCGCGAGCTGCGCTGTTGCAGGACGCCGGTGGAGCCAATGTGCTGGACGTTCTCGCCTTCCATGTTCAGGCGAATGCTGGTGATGTTGGCGCCGTCGGCCACATTGAATTCAGTGACGGTATTGACCATGACCTGGGCCGAGCCGCTGGAGATGTACTCCTCCACCAGCGTAATCTGGCTATGACGGCCGGCATCCACGAAAATGCGCGGGAAAGCCGAACCGCTGGCCTCGGCCGTTACCTCGTGAACAATGAACAGCGGCTGGTCGAGCACTGCGTCCGGCTTCAGGCGAATCAGCAGGCCGTCTTCAAAACGGGCTGAATTCAGCCGGGCCATCTGAACCGCCTTGTTGTCCAGGGTGCTGTCCAGGCGATCCGCCAGATCGCTGGCTTCCTCATCGCTCAGATCGCCGAAGCTCTTGATGCTGATGCCGTCCAGATCCGGATATTCGCAGGCCTCTGGCATCATTACACCGTTAAGGAACGCAACCTTGTAGCCGGGCACTGCCAGGCCGCTGCCGGTCTTGCCATCCGCCGGCAGGGAGATGGCCATGTCGTCGGTCAGCTTCAAGTACTTGCTGGAGTATTTCCAGTTTTCGGTTTTCCGGGTCGGCAAGGGCATGTCGACCAGAGCGGTTCCACGCTGCTTACGCAGGGCGAGCAGGGGCTCCGGCAGGGACTGCCCGGCCGGGTGCAGGAACGCGGTGGAAAGAGTGGGTGCTGGTTTCATTCCGCGACCTCCTTAGTTGGCTGAACTGTCGGCAGTTTCTTCATCCTTGATGCCCAGCCAGCCGTAGCCGCGTTCTTCCAGCTCCAGCGCCAGCTCGCGGCCACCGGATTTGATGATCTTGCCGCCCGCCAGAACGTGCACGTAGTCCGGCACAATGTGGTTCAGCAGACGCTGGTAGTGGGTCACCATCAGGATGGCGCGGTCTTCCGCGCGCAGAGCATTCACGCCGTCAGAAACAACCTTCAGGGCGTCGATATCGAGCCCGGAGTCGGTCTCGTCGAGAATTGCCAGCTTCGGCTGCAGCAGCAGGGCCTGCATGATCTCATTACGCTTCTTCTCACCACCGGAGAAGCCTTCGTTGACGCCCCGCTTCAGGAACGCCGGATCCAGATCCACCTGCTTGGAAATTTCTTTGGCGAGCTTCATGAACTCCGCCGCGTTCATCTCGTCTTGGCCCTTGTGCTGGCGCATGGCATTCACGGCGGTGCGCAGGAACTGCAGGTTGCTCACCCCGGGGATCTCCACCGGGTACTGGAACGCCAGGAAAATGCCTTCGCGGGCACGCTCTTCAGTTTCAAGTTCCAGCAGGTTGTCGCCGTTCAGGGTGATTTCACCCTCGGTAACTTCAAATGCTTCGTTGCCTGCCAGCACCTGCGACAGGGTGCTCTTACCAGAGCCGTTGGGGCCCATGATGGCGTGAACTTCCCCGGCCTTGATTTCCAGGTTGATGCCCTTGAGGATTTCTTTGCCCTCAACGGATGCGTGCAGGTTCTTGATGCTCAGCATTTGTAGCGTCTCTCTCATTTAACCGTCTGAATTCTGTTGCCTGCCCCTAACTGGGCGAAGTCAGCCATCGGGCAGGCCCTTCCGGGATACGCTGTAAATACATCCCTGTACGCTCGACGAAATCATCCCTGATTTCGACGATCCCGGAAGGGCCTGCCCGACGGCTTCTGCGATACTTTTGTGCTTGCCGTCCTGTTAACCAACGGATCCTTCGAGGCTAACTTCAAGTAGCTTGCCGGCCTCGACAGCGAACTCCATGGGCAGCTCTTTGAACACTTCCTTACAGAAGCCGTTCACGATCATGGAGACCGCCTGTTCCGGGTCGATACCACGTTGGCGGCAAAGGAACATCTGCTCGTCGCTGACCTTCGAGGTGGTTGCCTCGTGCTCTACTATGGCCGACTTGTTCTTGCTTTCGATGTAAGGGAACGTGTGGGCGCCGCAGCGGTCGCCGATCAGGAGCGAATCGCACTGGGTAAAGTTACGTGCACCTTCCGCCCCGGGGCCGAATTTCACCAGGCCGCGGTAAGCGTTGGAGCTCTTGCCGGCGGAAATACCCTTGGAGATGATTGTGCTGGAGGTGTTCTTGCCCAGGTGAATCATCTTGGTGCCGGTGTCGGCCTGCTGGTAGTTGTTGGTCAGTGCCACGGAATAGAACTCACCAACGCTGTTTTCGCCACGCAGGACACAGCTCGGATACTTCCAGGTGACCGCGGAGCCGGTTTCGACCTGGGTCCAGGAAATCTTGGAGTTCTTGCCGATGGCGGCGCCACGCTTGGTGACGAAGTTGAAGATGCCGCCTTTACCTTCTTCATCACCCGGGTACCAGTTCTGCACGGTGGAGTATTTGATCTGGGCGTCGTCCAGGGCCACCAGTTCAACAACCGCAGCGTGCAGCTGGTTCTCGTCCCGCATGGGCGCGGTGCAACCTTCAAGGTAACTCACGTAGCTGCTGTCTTCGGCAATAATGAGAGTACGCTCGAACTGTCCGGTGTTGGCTGCGTTGATGCGGAAATAGGTGGACAACTCCATGGGGCAGCGAACGCCCTTGGGTACATAGACAAAGGTACCGTCGGAGAAGACCGCCGAGTTCAGGCCGGCGAAGAAGTTGTCACCAGCAGGCACTACCGAGCCCAGGTATTTTTTGACCAGCTCCGGGTAATCCTGGATCGCCTCGGAGATGGAACAGAAAATAACGCCGGCCTTGGCCAGTGGCTCTTTGAACGTTGTTGCTACGGAAACCGAATCGAAGACGGCATCAACAGCCACGCCCGCCAGCTTTTCACGCTCGTGCAGGGGGATACCCAGCTTTTCGTAGGTTTTCAGCAGTTCCGGATCCACTTCGTCCAGGCTCTGGGGCATGTCTTCCGGACGCTTGGGCGCGGAGTAATATGAAATCGAGTTGTAGTCGATTTTCGGATAGCCCACATGGGCCCAGTCCGGCTCGTCCATCTCGAGCCAGCGACGGTAGGCTTTCAGCCGCCACTCCAGCATCCATTCCGGTTCTTTCTTGAGGCCGGAAAGGCGGGCGATAACGTCTTCATTAAGGCCGGGTTCGAATGTGTCGGATTCAATGTCTGTTACAAATCCGTATTCGTATTCCCGTTTGATCAGCTCGTTCACCTCGGTGTCGGTGGTCGCCATGATCGTCGCTCCGTATTCTCTCATCGCGGGCTTGCGCCCTTGGTGTCGCCGGCAGCCTCATGAATGGGCTGTCGATCGGATGTCATCAGTTTGGGTGTTGCAGTGATCGCTCATCCTGTGAGTACGCCCTGCAATCGCTTTTTGGATGACGGATTTCCAAAGCTGATGCTGATAATTAAGCAGAAAAGCAGCTTGAATCCATCGCTTCTGGGCAGCGATTATACAATACCAGAGTAAAATAGTCAGGTATTAATTTGAACGTGGGGTGATTATACCTTAATCGGCCTTTGGGGCACTAAGAGGGTGGTAATGAGGCTGATAGTCAGGTTCTTGCAGGACTGGAGTTTTTGAGAAGGACGCCAAGCGGGATTGCCTCCCAAAACACGCCGTGAACCCATCCCTGGGGGCTCGGCATTGCCATCCATGGCAATGCACGGTTTTGGGAGGCAATCCCGCTTGGCGCCTCAGACTAATTGCTAGTCGCCGGTAGCCAGGAGTCTGGTGAGGTAGCTGTGCTCCAGAGTTTGTGGAAGATTAGCCGGTTTTGGAATCCGCACGATATGCCCGCTGCCCGGCGCATAGTCCATGGCCTGGCCGTTTCGGTTCTCCATGACATTAGCCGAGAACCGGATGTTGCCGGCCGGGCTGATCAGTTCCAGTTGGTCGCCGGGGGCGAATTTGTTCTTCACGTCTATGGTCAGCCACTGGTCATCCTTGCCGGTAATGGTGCCAACCACCTGCTGGGTGCCAAGGAATGAGGAGCCCTGTTCGTAGGTCTGGTATTCCCGGGGCATATGGCGGCGCAGGAAGCCTTCGGTATAGCCCCGGTTGGAGAGGGCTTCCAATTCGTCCATCAGGTTCATGTCGAACGGCTTGCCCTGCACCGCCTCGTCGATGGCGCGACGGTAGACTTGGGTGGTGCGGGCCACGTAGTAGGTGCTCTTCGTGCGGCCCTCAATTTTCAGGGAATGAACGCCCATCTTTGCCAGTTCAGCAACGTGTTGAACGGCTCTCAAATCCTTTGAGTTCATGATGTAGGTGCCGTGCTCGTCTTCATAGGCGGGTATGAATCCGCCCGGGCGGTTGGGCTCTTCCAGCAGGATTTCTTTCGGTGCCACTTCCTGTACGTCGCCGCCGCCACAGGTGGCGATCAGGTCGCCGGTCTGGTCGTGGCCGTGCTGGACCTGTTTGTAGTTCCAGCGGCAGGCGTTGGTGCAGGCGCCCTGGTTGGCGTCCCGGTGGTTCATGTAACCCGAGAGCAGGCAGCGGCCAGAATAAGCCATGCACAGGGCGCCGTGAACGAAGACTTCGAGCTCCATCTCCGGGACCCGTTCGCGGATCTCGCGAATTTCATTCAGGGCCAGTTCACGGGAGAGGATGACTCGGCTGATTCCCTGACGCCGCCAGAACTCTACCGTGGCCCAGTTCACCGCGTTGGCCTGTACTGAAAGATGGATGGGTTGGTCTGGCCATTTTTCCCGCACCAGCATGATCAGGCCGGGATCCGACATGATCAGCGCGTCGGGTTTTTGTTCCAGTACTGGCGCCAGATCCCTCAGATAGGACCGCACCTTGTCGTTGTGAGGTGCTATGTTGGAGACAAGGTAGAACTGTTTGCCCAGTTCGTGGGCCCGTTCAATGCCCGCGCCAAGCGCTGCAACGTCTTTGAAACTGTTGTTTCTTACTCTCAGCGAATAGCGCGGCTGGCCTGCGTAGACCGCATCGGCGCCATAGGCAAAGGCGGTTTCAAGGTGTTCGGGGGTGCCCGCGGGGGCGAGCAGTTCCGGGGTTTTCATAGTGGCTCCGGGCGATTCTGAAAACGGGGCATTCTGCCGTATGCCGTCGGCCGTTCCCTTGATCCTGCTCAAAGGTCTTATTGATTGTTTTCGGCTAACATGTGTACGCTCACGGTTCGGGCTTTTCGGGCCGAAGCGTTGCAAAGGAGGAATTCAGGATGGCATCAAAGCCTCTGACGCCAGAGGTGGCGCGGGCTTCGCTGAGTGTCAGGGTCAGTTCCCTGATCAGTGTTCAGCTTGCTCGTGGCAAAGTTGGTGTGGAAGTCGTGGCGTCGCAGCTGCATATGAGCCGCTACACGTTGCACAAGAAACTGAAGCGTGAAGGGCTGACCTTCGCCCGTTTGCTGGAGGATGTTCGCCGCAGGCAGGCGCTGACCTACATGCAGGACAGGACCAAACCGCTGGTGGAGATTGCCGAGCAGCTCGGTTTTTCGGAGTTGAGCGCATTCAGCCGGGCTTTCAAGCGCTGGATGGGGACATCCCCGGCTGAATACCGCTCTGTCAGGCTATCCTGATCCGGATTAGACTTTTTTGAACACCAGTGAGGCATTGGTACCACCAAAGCCAAAGCTGTTGCTCATCACCAGGTCCAGTTTCTGGTTATCCATGCGTTCCCGAACGATCGGGTAGCCTTCGGCCCCTTCATCAAGGTCCTGGATATTTGCCGATGGAGCAATAAAGCCTTCACGCAGCATGATCAGGCTGTAAATAGCCTCGTGTACGCCCGCCGCGCCAAGAGCGTGGCCGCAAAGGGGTTTGGTGGAGCTCAGCGGCGGGATCTTGTCGCCAAACGTCTCTTTCAATGCTTTCAGCTCGGTGATGTCTCCGGCCGGGGTGCTGGTGCCGTGAGTATTCACGTAGCTGATTTCGCCATCCAGGTTCTTCATTGCCTGCTTCATGCAGCGCACTGCGCCCTCGCCACTCGGGGCAACCATGTCGGCGCCATCGGAAGTTGCACCGAAGCCGACGAGCTCTGCCAGGATGTTTGCGCCCCGCGCTTCTGCGTGCTCCAGCGCTTCAAGGGCCAACACACCGCCACCACCAGAAATCACGAAGCCGTCCCGGTTCGCGTCATAGGTGCGTGACGCCAGTTCAGGCGTGTCGTTGTATTTCGTCGACAGGGCGCCCATTGCATCGAACAGCAGGCTCAGGGTCCAGTGGATGTCTTCGCCTCCGCCGGCAAACATGACATCCTGGCGCCCGAGAGCGATCAGATCGGCGGCATGGCCGATCGAATGCGCGCTGGTAGCGCAGGCAGAGGTGATGCCGTAGTTGATGCCGCGAATGCCAAATCCGGTTGCCAGTGACGCGTTGATCGCACTGCCCATGGTGCGCGGCACGCGATAGGGCCCGACACGGCGGATACCGCGGTCGCGATGGGTATCGATGGAATCCAGCAGCTCAACCGTCGAGGCGCCGCCCTGGCCAAAGATGATACCAGTGGTGTCGGCCTTGATGTGCTCATCGGTCAGCCCGGCCTGCTCGATAGCCTCAAGCATCGCCAGATAGGTGTAACCGGAAGCGGGGCACATGAAACGCCACAGTTTCCGGTCAATCAATTCGGGCAGGTTCAGGTTGATCTGGCCGCAGATGTGGCTGCGCAGACCATTGTCCCGGGCTTCTTCGCTAAAGCCGATGCCAGAACGGGATTCCCTGAGTGACTGTGCGACTTCCTTCTGGTTGGTACCAAGGCTGGAAACAATGCCCATACCGGTGATTACAACACGACGCATCCTGTTAACTCCTAAAAATCATCGGTCGAGGTGAACATGCCGACCCGCAGGTCTTTGGCTGTGTAGATTTCCCGGCCGTCTACCTCCATCCGGCCATCGGCAATTGCCATGGTCAGTTTGCGCCTGATCACGCGTTTGAGATCCAGACGGTAGGTGACTTTCTTGGCCGTCGGCAAGACCTGGCCGGTGAACTTCACTTCACCGGCGCCCAATGCGCGGCCCTTGCCTTCACCGCCACCCCAGGCGAGGAAGAAGCCTACCAGCTGCCACATGGCATCGAGGCCGAGGCAGCCCGGCATCACGGGATCATCAACGAAGTGCACCTTGAAGAACCACAGGTCCGGATTGATGTCGAGCTCCGCTACCAGGCTGCCCTTGCCGTACAGGCCGTCGTCGTCCGCAATGTGCGTGACGCGGTCAAACATCAGCATCTCGTTGATGGGCAGGCGCATGGAGCCGGGGAAGAGCTCGCCATGGCCGCATTTGATCAGGTCTTCTTTATCAAAATGATCCGGGTTCATAGTGCCAGTGTCTCTGTTACAAAATGATTTCCTCATACTTTAGCTCGAATTTCGGGAGCTGCTATTGACCTTTAGTGGATGATTGCCGGTTTGAAGTTCCCCGAACTCGTCTGTTAACCCCGTTTGATGGTCATCAAGGTGCTTGTGCGACCCCGCGAATACAATCATCCATAAGAAGTCCGTTCTGTGACATCCGGAGATTCGAAACTGGCAAGGAGGGCGTATGTCCGGGAATGATGAAATTATCGCAGGCAAGGTTCGGCGCGAGGGTGACCGGGTTTTGGTACGTCTTGAAAGAGAAACCGGGCACTTGCCTGAACGAGTCTGGCAAATGCTGACAGACTCGGTGTGTCTGGCGGAGTGGCTGGCACCTGGAACGCTGGATGCCAGGCCCGGCGGTCGGGTTCAGCTGGATTTCGGTAACAGTGGTATGCCGATCGATTGTCGGGTCACGGATTGCCAGCCGAATCGTCGCCTGGCCTATTCCTGGAGTTCGGGTGATTCCCCCGAGCGTCCGTTGATATGGGACCTTGATCCCATCGACGAGGGAACCCGCCTGTCGCTGACATTATTGCTGCCTGATGATGAGGTGGTGCCGATTGCCTGTGCGGGCTGGGATGCTCATCTTGAGATGCTTCTGGCGGCATTGGAAGGAATCAGTATTCACTTCCCTGCCAGCCGGTTCCGCCAGGCAAGGGCAAGGTTCGAGTTGCTGGTCAGGCAGGAGTTGGCTGCCTGACCAGCGGTTCAGCCTTCACGACCATCGGGTCTGGGGCTGGCGAGGATGCCGGTGTAGCGGTACAGGAACATACCGAAGGCAAACAACCAGAGCAGGGTGCTGCTGCCAATGCCGGGGTGCCAGGGAATGATTTCGAAGGCGGTAAGCACCCGTATCAGTGCGGCCAGATGAATTGCAACGAACGCAAGCACCATGCCTTTGGGCAGCACCAATGGTCTGCCGCTGTGGCCGAGGGCGACCCGGGCAATGACCCCGAGAATCAGGCACGCGACCGCGCCGGTTCCGGCGGCGTGACTCCACGCGTTGGACGGCCAGCCCGCGAACAGTGTGCCCGCGAGCAGGAACAGGGACACCGGCACCCACAGGATGGACAGGTGCAGAATCCAGAGCAGGGGCTCCTGGCGTACGAGCCAGCCCTTCCATCCCGCCAGACGCACCAGCATAAGCCCACCGGACAGCAGCGCCAGCAAACCAGTAACGGTTTGCCAGCCAGTCACCAGGGATGCCATCAGCAGAATCAGGCTGAATACAGTTGCCATGTCCAGCGCGGGAATGGTCTTTACAGCGTTGCTGTCGAGTCCCCTCTGGCGCAACCAGCCGGTGGAAAACGCCGGAGTGATGCGGCCACCGACAATACTGATCAGTGCCATGGCCATGATCAGGGCACCATAGCTGAAGGCCATGTCGAGGCGGGTGACAAAGCCGATCTGCATCAGCCAAAGCAGGCCGAGTACCACCATGATCATCAGTTGTCGTTTTTGCCGGGCGTGCCAGATACGCCAGCCGGCATCCACCATCACCAGGGGCAGGAATGCCAGGTTTACTCCCTGAACCAGCCAAAAGGGCAGGTCAGCACCGGTTGCCAGCAGTACACGGCCGGCCAGCCAGACGCCCCAGAGCAGCACCAATCTGAATCCATGAGTTCGTTCTGTCTGGGTCCAGACACACACTGCGGTTAACAGGAACCCCGCGATCGCTCCCGACAGAAAGCCAAACAACATCTCGTGCTGGTGCCAGAATAACCCGGGCATGGCCAGTGGAAGACTGATAACACCATTGACCTGCATCACCCAGAGGGGAATGACGGCAAGGGCCAGAACGGTCATGGACAGAAAGAAAATCCGAAAGGGGTAGGAAAATAATTGGCTGACGCTGACCGGCGCCCGTTCAGGGGAAGTAGGAATGGCCCGCATAGATGTCTCCCATATACATGTATTCTGTGTATATGTTAAACCCTGACAACCGCGTTAACCATACCTGCTTGTAGGTAGATTGCGTACAATGCGGCAAAACGCCTGTTAACTAAGGAACTTTCATGACCGCGTACATGATTCTGAAACACCTGCACGTGACCACCGCGTACCTCACCATCACACTCTTTGCCCTGCGTCTGCTCCTGGACGCCGTCGGAAGACCTGGGTGGCGACAGACACCGCTGCGGTTTATTCCCCACATCAACGACACCATTTTGCTGGTGGCGGCGATCTCTCTGGTTTTTGTGGCCGGGTACGCTTCGGCCATGCCGGGTTGGCTGATTGCCAAAATTGTCTTACTGGTCGGCTACATTATTGCTGGCGTGTTCGCTCTGAAAACCACCCTCGGAAAGCCCGTTCGAATTTCCGCGGCGGTACTGGCCCTGGTGCAGGTTACGGCCATTCTTCATTTGGCCCTGGCCAAGCCGTTCTGAGTCAGCGCTTTTCGCTGATCTGCTTCGTCAGCTCCGCCAGTTGTACCTGAACGGCCTGGAGCTGGCGGGCAATTTCGTCCCGCTCATCGTGGGCCTTCTGGGCCTGCTTGGCGTTCTGCTCCTCACTCATAACCTCCAGGATTGCCCCGATCATCATATTCAGGAAAACAAACGCCGTCAGGAATATGAAGGTGATGTAGAAAACCCAGCTCAGCGGATACTGCTCCATGGTGGCGTACATCACATCCGTCCAGTCCTCGAAGGTAGCCACCCGGAAGAGTGTCAGCATGGCAATGGCCACGTCGCCCCAGAGCTCCTCGTCCACGCTGGCGAAGAACATCGAACCCATGGCCGCGTAAATGTAGAAAATGATGAACATCAGCAGGGCGATGTAGCCCATGCGCGGAATCGCTTTTAGCAGCGAGTTGATCAGGAACCGGAGCTCCGGAACCACCGACACCAGGCGCAACACCCGGAAAACCCGCAACAGACGTCCCAGCAGAACCGCTTCGGAGTTATCCAGAGGAATCAGGCTGCCGATGACCACCAGGGTATCGAACAGGTTCCATCCGTCGAACAGAAAACGTTTCTTGTTGGCGCACACACCGAATCGGAACAGGATTTCCAGCAGGAAAAACAGGGTGATGGCGTTGTCCATCACGATGAGCGACTTCTCCACCAGGGGCGGCAGATCATAGGTTTTGGCGCCAATGGTCAGTGCCGACAGGATGATGATGGTGATGACTGCGCCCTGGAAAACCTTGCTGGACTCAATGCGGCGGAGTTTCTCGAAACCGGAGGCGGGGTTCAGTTGGGACGGCATGGCAGGCGACGGCTCCAGAAGATTCGGGGAAGGCCGAATTCTAAAGGGCCGGGACAGAATTGGATAGCCTCAACAAGGGTCGTTCGTTGTGCAAGGTGCCCCGCTGGGTGTAATTAGCAGGATTTATTCAGCCTGATCAGAAATATTCATTCGTGCGATCCGCAAACCCTTCCCATAATCAAGTCGCAAACAATAAAACCAAAAAGCGAGTGACAATCCATGGAAGATAGACCGGAGTTAGCCGGCTGGCGCTGGGGGCCGTTCACGTTCCGCGTGCCCTTTTACCACACGCGCCTGTGTTGGTCCGAGTTCCTGCAAGGGCTGTTTGTTTCAGCCGCTACAGGCCTGGCATTGATTCCCGTAATGACCGCCTTCTTCGGCCTCAGTTTTGAAGAAGCCGTCGCATTGTCGATGATCCATGCCTCCCTGATTGCCTCGGCGGTGATTGTTTTCGGCGAGCCCTACGCTGGCGGCTGGATTACCCCCGCGTTGCCCCTGATTCTGGCGTTTGTAATAGGGGGCTACGAGGACCCGGTCAGCCGGTTCCAGGCGATGACCGCGCTGAGCCTGGTGTTTGCCTCGCTTGTCCTTTTTCTCGGGATAACCGGCCTGGGTCGTCGCTTTGTGATTTGGCTACCCGATACGCTCAAGGCCGGCATCATTCTCGGGGCGTCGATAGCTGCGCTCAAGCGGGTGTTCGTGGACGATGCCGAGCGCTTTCTGCTTGAACAGCCCATCGCCACGGGTCTTGCCTGTGCCATCTGTTTGATATTCACGTTCTCCATTCCGATGCAGAAGCTCAAGGAGCGCAGCCGGTTCTTCTTTATGCTGGGAGCCCTGGGCCTGCTGCCGGGCTTTCTGGCCGCGGCCATCGTCGGGCCCTTGGTTGGCGAGGTGGATTTCGATATTCAATGGGGAATTCTGGTGCCACCACTGGGCGAGGCATTGGCGAAGGTTTCTCCACTGGCCATCGGCTGGCCGTCCCAGGAGATGATTCTCCAGAGTATTCCGCTGGCACTGATTGCCTACATCATTCTGTTTGGCGATCTGGTCACCGGGAATGAAGTGCTGCGGGATGGCTTGAAGGTGCGCAAGGACGAGCACGTGGATATCAACCTGAACCGCACCCATTTCTCCCTGTCGATCCGTAACGCCATCATGGGTATTGTGGCGCCCTTCTTCCCGACCCAGGGAGCGGTGTGGACCGGCGTACATGTAATTGTGGTGCAGCGCTGGAAGCAGGGGCCGAAGGCCATGAACAGCTTACACAGCGGCCTGGCCTCCTACTACCTGATGGGCCTGCCGTTCATCTTCTTCCTGTTGCCGCTGCTGACCGGCCTCAAACCGCTGCTGGGTGTTGCGCTGTCGCTGACTCTCGTGCTGACCGGTTTTGCCTGTGCTTACATTGCCATGTCGATCCCGAGGGACAATGCCTCAAGGGGTACGGTGGTTCTGATCGGCGCTGCTCTGGCGTTCTTTGAGCCATGGATGGGGCTGTTGATAGGCGTGGTGGCAACCCTGGCTCTCGTGGGCTGGGATCGCAGCCCGGACCCGATTCCCCACGACGAGTGACGAGCTGATGGCAGATCCCTGGTGTCAGCCAGCCTGGCCCAGGATGATCTGCCATTCCTCCTCGCTCACGGGCATCACCGAGAGCCGGTTACCCTTGCGGACCAAAGGCAGGTCCTCAAGCCCGGCCATGGATTTAAGCTTATCCAGCGGGATCAGTTTCGGCAGGGAGCGAACGTACTTCATGTCCACGGCTTGCCAGCGAGGCTTCTCAGCGGTGCTCTTGGCATCAAAATAGGGCGATTCAGGATCAAACTGGGTCGGATCTGGATAGGCGCTGCGAACGACCTTTACGATACCGGCTATCCCGATGTGTTTGCAGCTGGAGTGATAAAGAAAGACCTCGTCACCCTCTGCCATGCGCGCCAGAAAATTCCGGGCCTGGTAGTTGCGCACGCCATCCCAGGGGATTACACCGTTCGGGGCCTTGGCAAAATCCTCGATGCCGCATTCTGCAGGTTCTGATTTAACCAGCCACTTCGTCATGATGTCTCATCCTTGTTTCCGGATCTGCCTCATCGCACCTGGCAATTATACGAAAAAGCCCCGCTGTGCGGGGCAACAAGGCGTAATGGGTGAAACGCTTCATGAGCGTCCCGCGGTTGGCGGTGGCGCCAGCGGTTCTCTCGGCTTTTTGCGGTTCAGCGGGTAAAACAACTGTGGCGAAGCCAATTCCGGCAAGTCCGTTCTTTCCTCGTTGGCGGCCCATTCCACCCGCTCGGCAGACCGGATTGCGTAGTGCATCCACACCAGGGCAGCGGCGACGATCACGAACATCAGCATGAAACAGCTCTGCCAGATCCCGGTGAGATCGTTCAGCACGCCGAATGTCAGCGGCAGGATGAATCCGCCGAGGCCGCCAATCATGCCGACCACACCGCCCACTGCGCCGACGTGCATGGGGTAGTAAACCGGAATGTGTTTGTATACGGCGGCCTTGCCCAGGGACATGAAAAAGCCGAGGACAAAGATCAGGGCTACAAACATGGGCAGGTTCATGGCCAAGGTAAAGCGGATATCGCCATCAATGCCCTGTACCACATAATCGGTGGGCGGGTAGCTCAAAAGAAACGTGCACAGAACCGACGCTCCGAAGGTCCAGTACATTACCCGGCGGGCGCCGAAACGGTCCGACATCCAGCCACCGAGAATCCGGAACAGGGACGCTGGGATGGTATAGAGCGCCGCAATGATGCCGGCGGTTTTGATGTCCAGGCCGTAAACGCCGATCAGGAAGTGCGGCAGCCAGAGTGCCAGGGCCACGAACGCGCCAAAAACGAAAAAATAGTACAGGGCAAACCGCCAGACCCTCAGTTCCCGCAGCGGCTCCATCTGCTCCATGAAGGACTTTGCCTTTTCGCCCGCGCGCTCGGCGGCCATCGGGTCTTCCTTGGCCAACACGATGAAAACAACACCCATGATTGCCAGCACCGTGGCGTAGATCTGGGCAGTGCTTTCCCAGCCGAATGCGACCAGCAGGAATGGCGCTCCGAAATTCGTCACCGCCGCCCCAACGTTACCTGCACCAAAAATCCCCAGCGCCGTTCCCTGCCGTGCCGGCTCAAACCAGGCCGCTGTGTAGGCAACGCCCACGATGAATGCGCCACCGGCCAGGCCAACGCCAAGAGCCCCTACCAGAAGCATGATGTAGGTGGTTGCGAAGGTCAGCAGGTAAACGCAGGCAGCGGTGGTGAGCATCAGTATGCCAAAGACCCAGCGACCACCGTACCGGTCTGTCCAGATGCCCAGGAAGAGTCGGCTGATGGAGCCGGTGAGAATGGGGGTCGCCATCAGAAGGCCCAACTGGGTATCCGATAAACCCAGATCCTCGCTTATCCGGATGCCGATGATGGAAAAGATGGTCCACACAGCGAAGCACAGGGTGAAGGCGAACGTGGACAGACCCAGGGCGCGATACTGCTCGGGTTTTGACGGGCTGATGGCCATGCGTACCTCCTTCCGGATGTTGATCGAGGATGTTTGAAAGCACCTCTGAAACCCTATCAAAACCCGGGATTTCGGGTGCGGGGCATTGGAGGTACCTCCTGCTGGGTGCAGTGGTGGTAGGCAATTCCGGGATTTTGATGGGAGAGGGATAGATCCTTGATTTCTCTCGTGGGGTACGCGCTGCCAGCGTTGATTTACGTCAATTATGGGCGGCATCGGAGTGTGGGCTAATGCTGACAGATATCAATGGATGTCCCTTGATCTGCCCTCGAGTAGGGCACCGGAAAATGCCTTCGGGAGAACCCAGAAATGAAAATCATGATTGCCTACGACGGCTCGCGAAATGCCAGGTTGGCACTGGCACAGACCATCACCATGTTCCGCGACCTCAAACCTGTGATCACTCTGGTCGCAGTTGCTGAAAACCCACGGGACATCACCTCCGGAAACGAGGATATGTTCCAGCAGGAAGTTGCCGATCTCAAGAAGCATCTTGCCGAGGCCATGGAGGTTTGCAGCCAGGAACAGATCTCTGCTGAAAACATGCTTCTGGAGGGTGACCCCAGAAAGATGCTGTTGTTCGCGGCGGAGAAGAAGATCCATCCCGACATGCTGGTCATAGCACGTCACAGCCATGAGCCCGATGGCGGCTTTATTGCCCGCTCACTGACCTATTTCGTGGACGAACTGGATTACATGACCTTCGGCAGTGTGAGTTCCTTCCTCGCCCGCCGCATCCAGTGCCCGCTTCTCATTCTGCCCAGCCGCTAAGTCTGGCCATAACCGTTTCTGTAATTGAAAGCCCAGGGAGGCTGACATGAAAGTCGCAGACGTTTTCCACGTCAAGAATCCGGAAGTCAGGGCACTGCACCTGACCTGGATTGCATTCTTCATTACCTTTTACGTGTGGTTCAACATGGCGCCGCTGGCATCGAGTATGCTCAAAAGCGTCGACTGGCTGACCGCCGATGACCTACGCCTGTTTGCCATCTGCAACGTGGCATTAACCATTCCGGCCCGGATAATCGTGGGCATGGCCCTGGACCGTTTTGGTCCACGGCGTGTGTTTTCCGTTCTGATGGTCCTGATGTCCATCCCGGCCCTGGTGTTTGCGTTTGGTAACACCATGACTCAGCTCCTGGTCAGCCGTCTGGTGCTCAGCTCCATTGGTGCCAGCTTCGTGGTGGGTATCCACATGACTGCCATGTGGTTCAAGCCGAAAGACATCGGCTTTGCCGAGGGCTTTTATGCCGGTTGGGGCAACTTTGGCTCCGCCGCGGCGGCCATAACACTGCCAACCATCGCGCTGCACATGTATGGCGGTGAAGACGGCTGGCGCTGGGCCATCGCCCAGAGCGCGATCGTGATGGCGGCCTATGGTGTCTACTACTGGTTTGCGATTACCGACGGCCCGGCAGGCACCGTCCACCGCAAGCCCCGCAAGGCCGTGGCGCTGGAAGTCAGCAGCTGGGTCGACATGATCAAGCTGATCCTCTGGACCATCCCGCTGGTGGGCGTTCTGGCCATTCTGGTATGGCGCATCGAGAACATGGGCTATCTGAGTGCCACCGGCGCCTTCATCTGCTACGCCGTGATTGTCGCAATCGTGTGTTACCAGATTATCCAGATTCTCAGGGTAAACGTTCCCTTGCTGAAACAGGGCGTGCCGGAAGACGACAAGTACCCGTTTAACAGCGTGGCCGCGTTGAACAGCACGTACTTCGCCAACTTCGGCGCCGAGCTTGCCGTGGTCTCCATGCTGCCGATGTTCTTCGAGGAAACCTGGAGCCTGAGTGCGACCGCCGCCGGCCTTATTGCTGCTTCTTTCGCCTTCGTGAACCTGGTGGCGCGCCCGATGGGTGGCCTGGTTTCAGACCGTATGGGTAACCGCCGGTTCGTGATGCTCAGCTACATGTTCGGCATCTCCGTCGGCTTCGCGCTCATGGGTCTGATGAACTCCAACTGGCCGCTGATTATCGCCGTGGGCATTACCGTATTCACCTCCTTCTTCGTACAGGGTGCCGAGGGCGCAACCTTTGGTATTATTCCCTCTATCAAGCGGCGCCTGACAGGCCAGATTTCAGGCATGGCCGGGGCTTATGGCAATGTGGGCGCGGTTGTGTACCTCACCATCTTCACCTTCGTAACCCCGACTCAATTCTTCTACATCATTGCCGGTGGCGCGTTCATCAGCTGGCTGCTGTGCATCATGTGGCTGAAAGAGCCGGAATCCGGGTTTGCCGACGAGTATCAGGTGTCTTCTGTGGATCTCCAGATCGAAGAGGAAGAGCGGCGTCGACAGGCTGCGGCTACCAGCTAACCCTGCACTATTGAAGAAAAGGCCGCCGAGGCACTGCCCGGCGGCCTTTTTTAGTTGGAAGGGGAGTCTTTCGGGGATCACTGTTGGTCTTCACGCGGCTCGGGCGCAGGTCTTGTTGCAAATCGGATCTGACGGGAAACTGGATCTGGTGCTCACCTCAAGTCAGAAATGATCGTATCCGAATTTCATGTATGTGATTCCAGGACTCAGTACCAACCGCCAGGCCAGTTCGATATCGTCGCTGCACTCCCGATCATAGGCCCATACGGTGTCCGTCAGGCATTCGAGCCAGAGGTCGTATAGGTAGGGCTTGATATTCAGATGGCGGGCGCTGTGCAGGCAGGCAATTCGATGGAGGACATTGTCAACGTTGCCGCTGGCGTAAAAGGCCACGAGGCTGAAAAAGGATTTCTTCAGCATGCTTCGCTGAACCGCCATATCCGTGTTGCGAAACAGTACCCGGACCTCAGGTGAAGACATCAGGAACCGGCGATAGAAGGCTTCAAAGAAGTCAGGTAGCTCAGGTGGACTCTTGAGGACGCGCTCGTAGCTTGCGTCGAACAGCTCTTCGAAGGACATGGCAGGCTCCCTGGTTCTGTCGGGATTAAATCCAATATTCTGAATCTAGCATTTGCCGGCGTTTGCGTCATTTCGTCCGGTCGAGGCAGTCGAGGCGGGAGCCTTCAGTAGAGAGCAGGCATAAAAAAACCGGCGTCCTTAACGGACGCCGGCTGTTTTTAGGAGCGTGGTATCAGGGATTCTTGATGTACGCGCCCTTGCGCAGGTAGAACCACCAGTTAACCACCAGGCAGAGGGCGTAGAACACCGCAAATCCGTACATGGCCACTTCCGGGGTGCCGGCCTGGATTTCCTGGCCCATGACCCGGGGAGCGATGAACGCGCCGTAGGCGGCAACCGCGGAGGTCCAGCCCAGAACCGGACCTTTCTGCTGCTGGTTGAAGATGAAGCCGATGCTGCGGAAGGTGGAACCGTTGCCGATGCCACTGGCCGCAAACATGATGATGAACAGTATCAGGAACGGCGCAAAGTAGGCGTTCGGATCGGTGGAGTTGTAGGCCAGCATCATTACATAGCCGGTCGCCACAGAGGCTGCGACCATCACAACCGAGATGATCTGGGTAACGATGGAGCCGCCCACCTTGTCGGAAATCCAGCCGCCTACAGGGCGAATCAGCGCGCCCACAAACGGTCCCATCCAGGCCCAGGTCAAAGCGCTTGGCGCATCCGGGTTCACCACGCGGGTCACGGTACCGTCGGCTGCGACGTCCATCATGTTGCCGAAGATAACGCTGATGGACAGCGGCAGGGCCGCGGAGAAGCCGATGAATGAGCCGAAGGTGAGTATGTAGAGCACGGTCATGGACCAGGTGTGCTTGTTGCTGAAGATGGCAAACTGATTCTGGATGTTCGGTTTGATATCGCCGGGGATCAGTCGCAGAAGAATCAGCGTGAGCACGATGGTCAGGGGCAGGGCCAACCACATGTTCAGTACGCTGAGAGCCCAGACGCCGGCGATAGAAGCGAGAATACCCACGCCATACAGTCCGAGAATCTTGCCAAATGCTGAAAGCGGGTTGCCCGGGTTCGGGGTAACCACTTTCAGGTTGTTCATGCCGAACCAGCCGGCAAACGCCAGCGGAATGAGGAATACCAGCCAGATAAAGCCGGCGTTCTGGATCCAGGTATCGGTACCCGCTTCAATGCGGCCAATCAAGGTGCCGCTCGGGCTCTGTAGCTGCATCGGGTCGCCGGCGAGAGCGCCGAAGATGCCCACGGTCATGACCAGTGGGATGACCACCTGCATGGTGGTGACACCGAAGTTACCGAGACCGGCATTCATGCCCAGGCCATAGCCCTGTTTGCTTTTCGGGTAGAAGGTGCTGATGTTGCTCATGGAGCAGGCAAAGTTTCCGCCACCGATACCGGAGAGCAGTGCCAGGGCCTGGAACATGATAAACGGTGTGTCTGGGTTCATCAGGGCGATGCCGGTACCGGCAGCAGGAATCATCAGCAGGGCGGTGGTCAGGAACACTGTGTTTCGCCCGCCGGCAATCTTGATCATGAACGAGGCCGGGATCCGCAAGGTGGCCCCGGACAGGCCGGCGATCGCAGAAAGGGTAAACAGCTGATCAATGGTGAATGGAAAACCCAGGTTCTTCATCTGCGTGGTGATCATTCCCCACATCAGCCAGACGGCAAAGCCCATCAGCAGGCTGGGTATGGAAATCCACAGGTTGCGGGAAGCGATACGCTTGCCTTCCCGTTCCCAGAATTCTTCGCTTTCGACATCCCAGTGTTCGATGTCTGCGTTGGTCCTGTTCCTCGCGCCGATGTGGCCGGCGCTCGCTGTACTGTTAGCCATGATTCGTGCTCCTCGGTTTGCATACCCCTTTGCCTCCGGGCAGAGGCTTCAGGGCTTTGTGCCATTGTGCAAAGCAGGAGGGGGGCTAATTCTTGATATTGCTCAAGGACAAAATGAGGTGTCAGCGGGTCCGTTTTCCGGCGAACATTTTGGTCCGTTTGTGCGCCGTAAAATTCAATTTAATCAAAAAGATGCGATAGTGATATCTCGAAGTGGGTAGGTGTTCAGGAGGTTAGCGCAGTGGAGGTAGCCACTCATTTCCGTCGGTTTAGATCCGTGCCGAGCTTGATTTGAGTCCGCTTGCCGGGACTGCTTCAAGCGATGTGAGGCAGCACGCCATAGTAGATGGCACTGAAGTGGCAGGCGCTGCCGCCGATCACGAACAGGTGCCAGATCGCATGCATGTAAGGTATGCGGTCAGCCAGGTAGAAGGCGACGCCGGCGGTGTAGACAACGCCGCCGGCAATCGTCAGGTTCAGGGCGGTCTCACTCAGGTTGGCCACCAGATCGGACGAGGCGAAAGTGATCAACCAGCCCATGGCGATATAGATGCCGACCCTCGCCAGTTTGAACCGGTTCTTGAAAATAACCTTCAGCACCACCCCGGTAATCGCCAGTGACCAGATCACCGCAAACAGCGTCCAGCCCACTGAGCCGCGCATGTTTACCAGGAGGAACGGCGTGTAGGTGCCGGCGATCAGCAGAAAAATGGCGCAATGATCCAGGGTCTTGAAGGCGCTTTTCAGTTCCGGTCGCCGGGCACCGTGATACAGGGCAGAGGCCAGGTATAGCAGGATCAGCGAAGCGCCAAAAATACTGAAGCTGACAATCTTCCAGGCATCCCCGAACTGGCTGGCGCCAATGATCAAGGCCGCAGTGCCGATAATGCTCAGGATGGCTCCGAGCCCGTGGGTGGCACTGTTCAGCCATTCCTCAATGCGGTGATGGGTATTGGGTGCCGGGGATGGAGTTGCTGTCGCTGTCACTGAATGGTCTTCCTGATATGTCATGCCATTAAAATACTTGAGCGTACACGTGTACGCAATGGCCGAGAGTGACCATCCTGTGAGGCTGTTCAGAAAAACTGAATAACCTGTCGGAAAACTTCCGATTTCTCTCGAGTCTGCCTCTGGTTAACATCCGTATATCGATTTAAAGACACGGGAGGTTTTTCTCATGGCAAAAGTACTTGTGCTCTATTACTCCATGTATGGCCATATCGAGACGATGGCAAACACCATTGCCGACGGCGCTAAAGGCGTTGACGGCGTCGATGTAACCATCAAGCGCGTGCCCGAGACAATGGGCGACGAAGCATTTGTAAGTGCTGGCGGAAAGGCGGATCAGGAAGCGCCAGTGGCTGATCCGAAAGAACTGGCAGAATACGATGCGGTGATTTTCGGCACGCCCACTCGTTTCGGAAACATGGCGGGCCAGATGCGTACCTTTCTGGACCAGACGGGTGGCTTGTGGGCTGAAGGCAAGCTCCACGGCAAAGTAGCCAGCGTGTTCACGTCGACCGGCACCGGGGGCGGACAGGAGCACACTATCAGCTCTTTCTGGACCACCCTGGCTCATCACGGCATGGTGATTGTGCCCCTCGGGTATGGCATTCCCGAGTTCTTCGATATCTCTGAAGTGAATGGCGGGACGCCCTATGGCGCTTCAACCATCGCTGGTGGCGACGGCTCCAGGCAACCGAGTGAAAAGGAACTCGCCATTGCCCGCTTCCAGGGTAAGCACGTTGCCGAACTGGCAGTAAAGCTGCACGGATGATACTGAGGTTTTAGCAAAGCGTTGAGCGTTTTTCAGGGCGGCAGGCGAGAGCTTGCTGCCCTTTTTTATGCAGCACTGTCTGGAGCCTCACCTTCACAGTCAGGTTCTTGCGGCTCCGGTTTTGAGACGGGAAAAAGTCGCCGGCACAACACCGAGCCATGACGCCAGCTGATTGTCCGGCACCCGTTTGACCAGCTCCGGATATTCCTCAAGCAATAACCGGTATCGGTCACGGGCCGGCATTGTGTGCTTGCGGAATTCCCTCATGCTGGTGAGCTCTGCGATTTCTTCTGTCAGTGCCAGGGCGAACTGGGGCCAGAGCCCCTCTCCATGAGACTGGATCGCCGACCGGAAAGCCGAGAAGTCGGCCACCCAGGTGGTCAGCGGCGTGACCGTAGTCAGGCAAAGGGTATTGCGCACCGTGCGGGTTCGGCCAAAAACCGGCCAGACCATATCGCCTTCGGAAAAGAAATGATGCACCGACATCTTGCCGCTTGGCGATTCCCGGAAAAGCCGGAGTATGCCGTACTGAATCAGGTAAACGTTTGCCCAGGGTTTATCGTGTTTTTCCAGTGCAATTTCGGGGTCTACCCGTCTGAGGTGGAACAGGCGTGCAAGGTCTGCCAGAAACCGGGCGTCCGGATCATTTTCATGGCCCGCCAGACGAATACCGAATACCCGGCTCAAGCCATGCAGGAGGGCTGCCGACTCTGGTGCGGCATCCTGCTCAACAATATCCGGGTTGTTTTCTCCCAGCATGCATGGAGCCGAGGAGACGTCTGGCCTGAAAATACTGTTCATGGCATTGACCCTGTTATGAGTGTCACCTCGATTATGGTATCAGAGAAGAATCTTTTGAAATGACTTAAATCATTAAGGCTTTTTCACTGAGTCGATATCGCGATTCGGTGAAAGTTCAGTGATAGACTCCGCCTCCTGTCGCTGGAAGTTTACCCTTGCCTCACGGAGTTCCGATGGCTGCAGCCCTTGCCCTTTTCTTCAAGCTTATACCGCTCTATGTGACCGTCGCACTGGGCTGGATCGCCGGTCGCTATCTTGAGGCCAGTGGTCGCCATATTGCCGGCATCATGCTCTACATCGTGACACCATCCGTGGTGTTTTCCGGTGTTATGGCAGCGCCGCTTTCTCCCGAAGTCATCTTGCTGCCCTTTCTGGTATTCGGGATTTCTTCTGTTCTGGGAATTGTGCAATTAAAGCTGGCCAAGAGGATGCTCTCCGACGGCAGTGCCAACATCATTCCCCTGTGTGTGGGTTCCGGTAACACCGGGTACTTCGGGGTGCCGGTTGCGTTGTTGCTGTTCGGTGAAGAGGGGCTCGGGCTCTACATCGTGTGCATGCTGGGCACCACGCTGTTCGAGAACTCCGTGGGCTTCTATCTGGCGGCGAGAGGGCGCTACAGCATCAAGGATGCGCTCTGGCGGGTGCTGAAACTTCCGTCTGTCTATGCCTTCCTGGCGGCGGTTGCGCTGAATCTGGCGGGTGTTGGGATTCCCGATATCTTCGTGCCACTGTTCGATAACCTGCGTGGGGCCTACAGCATTCTGGGCATGATGATCATCGGCATGAGCATCACCAGCTTTCGTGGGCTGGCGGGCAATGTCCGCTTCACCGCGCTGGCGTTTTTCGGGAAGTTCGTGATCTGGCCACTGGTGGCGATTGTGTTCTGGTGGGTTGATTCAGCAGTGCTGGGCATATACGAGCCAGCGGTTCACAAGGCCATGTTCCTCATCTCGATCACCCCGATTGCTGCTAACACCGTGGTTATCGCCACGCTGCTGGATACCTCGCCGAGGCAGGCAGCGGGTACGGTGTTGCTTACCACGCTGTTTGCCCTGGCGTTTATCCCGGTAATGATCTCCCTGGCGTTTTAGCGGCTGCTCGATGCTGTAGCTGCCGGTTGCGCTTCACTGGCCCTGGCTTGGGCAATGTCGCTGCGGGCATGGCGCATTACGCTGATGCCGGCTGTAATCGCCAGCGTGCCCATGATGGCCGCCACAATCAGATCGGGCCAGGCGGTTCCGGTACCGAACACGCCGAGCGCAGCCACCATAACGGCGATGTTGCTGATGGCATCGTTTCGGCTGCACAGCCAGACCGAGCGCATGTCCGAATCCCCTTCACGAAATTTGAACAGCATTGCGGCCACGCTTACATTGGCGGCAAGTGCCAGCAGGCCAACCGCACCCATGGTCAGCGGCTCTGGTGTTATGCCCGCCTGCACCACCCAGACTGCCCGTGCCCAGACCACCAGGCCGAATGCCGTCATGGTAATACCCTTGACCATGGCTGCCCGGCCGCGCCACAACATTCCCATGGAAAGCACGGTCAGGGAGAGGATGTAGTTGGCGCTGTCGCCGAAGAAATCGATAGCGTCCGCCATCAGTGAGACAGAACCGGATGACAGGCTGGCGACGCCCTCGACAACGAACATGGCCAGGTTCACCCACAACGCAATCCATAATGCCTTGCGAAAGCCCGGGGCAGGGGATTTGGGTTCGGGGGCAGAACAACTGCACGCCATAAAGACCTCCTGTATTCGAATGCCTCTATTTAAAACCCTGTAGTTGCTACAGGGTCAACAGTTGTTGCCGAAATTTTTAACACCGGTCACTTTTGGCCGGGGCCATGGGTACCGGGTACGTGGTTGTGGCGATCCTCTGGCTCCAATGCACCGAGTTCGGAATTCAGGCCGCCAAGAATGCCGCACTCCCGGACCGTTCTGCCATCAGTACAGGCTTCCTGAAGCCGCACCAGGGTCTCTTCCAGGCTCGCCAGTTCTTTCAATCGCTCGCGCACGTGAGTCAGGTGGCGGGCAAGCAGGGCGTCAACATCGCTGCAGTCTGCTTCCGGTTGTTCGGCCAACCCGATCAGCTCGCGGATCTCGTCCTGAGCCATGTCCAGGTTGCGACAGCGTTTAATGAATAGAAGGCGGTCCAGGTGAGCGTTACGGTAAGAGCGGTAGCCGCTGCTGTCTCGATTCGGTTCCGGCAGCAGGCCGATCTTTTCATAGTAGCGGATGGTTTCAACGGGAATGTTTGTGACTTTCGCCAATTCACCGATTTTCATCGCATGATACCCCAGACACGACCTGGAAAATGGACGGTTGCCTTAAGTCCTGTCATCAAGGCAAAGCCTGAATGCAGGGTATCACAATGAGAGTTATGATCTCCCCGGGCATTTGGATGACACAGATCAACCTGAGAGGACTTAAACGGGGTTCAAGGGGCCTTTTTCAGCCTCAATTCAGTTTCATGGTCTTTACTGATAAGGATGCACAAAGTTGCAGCCTATAAGGAGGATTTCATGAACAGATTAACCCGTTTCGTAGCGTGTTCCGTGCTCGTTGCTTTGCCTGCCTTCGCTTTTGCCCAGGGAAACCCGGGGCAAATGCCTCGCAGCGGCATGATGACTGAGGAACAAGTGCAGCAGATGAATGAAAACATGGCACGCATGCAGGCCATGATGCAGGAAATGCGGAACGCCAATTCCAACGCTGAACGCCAGAGACTGCGCGAGCAGCACATGGAGTACATGCAGGAGCACATGCAGATGATGCGTGGCGGCATGATGGGGCCCGGGATGATGGGCCAGGGCATGATGGGCAATAGTCAGGGAATGATGGGCAGCGGCCAGGGCATGATGAATAATCAGGGCCAGGGTAAAAAGCAGTCTGGTAATGCCCAGAGCAATCGCTCTGGCGGGCCCGGGATGGACAACGAGCAGCGTCTTCAGATGATGGAGAACCGGATGAACCAGATGCAGATGATGATGGAGCAAATGCTGGAGCATCAACGGCAAATGAACCGCAAATGATGTGATTGTGCCCTCTAGTCGAAGAGTGACAATTGATCGGGCTGCTGCTTCGCTGGCACGCCGGGGCGTTTCTGGACAGGTCCCTTGCGACTGCCGTGGCGTAACAGCACCCGGTCTGTTTCTGTCTTGCTGACATGCTGCTTGCGAAAGTCGCCAACCGCCTTGCGGGCAACCCGAGCGGCCTGCTCATGGTCACACACCGGTGAGATGTAGGTGTTGCCGCCATAACGCTCTTTCTGGGCCGGTGTCATCAGCCAGGGTGTGTGGATCATTTCACTGGGCACGCCGGCCAGCTCGGGTATCCAGCGCCGGATGAACTCGCCATCGGGGTCCAGTTTCCGGCTTTGCAACACCGGGTTGTAGATGCGCAGGGCGTTGATTCCGGTCAGGCCGGACTGCATCTGTGTCTGGGAGTAGTGAATGCCCGGCTCGAAATCGGTAAACAATTGGGCCAGGTGAAGGGCGGGATCGCGCCAGTGCAGCCACAGCTGGTAACTGGCGATCGCCATCAGCATGGCCCGCATCCGGAAGTTGATCCAGCCCGAATGACTCAGGGCACGCATGCTGGCGTCCACCAGGGGCCAGCCCGTCTGGCCTTCCTGCCAGCGCTGCAGGCGTTCGGTATCATTGGGCCCGGTTTTTAGCGCCTCCATTTCCCGGTGCATCGCCCGGAATTCCAGCTCCGGTTCGTCCTCCAGTTTCTGGATAAAATGGCAGTGCCAGTGCAGTCGCGACCGGAAACTGGTCAGGCTTTTCTTTTTCCGGGGCAGGGTATTGCGGTGATTGCCGGTGGCCTTGGCCTCCTGGTAAATCTCCCTCAGGCTGACGGTGCCGTAGGCGATATGCGGGCTGAGGCGCGAGCAGGCCCTGACCGCGGTGTTCGGGCTGGAAATGTTGTACTGGTAGCCGACGCAGCGGCGATCCAGGAAAGAAGCGAGCAGTTTTTCGCCTCTCGCGCTGCCGCCAACCTGGCGGTCCGGGCAGCTATCAGGCAGTGTGAAGTCCCGGCTGTCGTAGCCACTGGCATCGCCCTCGATGCCTTTCATTTCCGGTATTCTTGCTGGGGCCTCTAGCAACGGCTGACGCATCAGCTCGGTCCAGGCTCTGTCCCAGACATTCCGGTCGCCCAAGCGGCGAACCACACCGAACTGGTTCCACTCGCGGAATTCCACCTGGTTTTCCGAGCACCAGCCAATGACTGCCTTGTCTCGCTCGAAGGTCCAGTGCCCGCCGGTTTCCTGGTGGCAGAACACGCGTTTGACGTCTTGCCTGGCCTGAAGCTGTTTCAGCGTATCAATCACCGACCCTCTCATCACCAGGAGCCGGCTGCCGGCCTTTCGCAACTGCCGGTCAAGATCGTCCAGGGAGTCTCTGATAAACGCCCATTGACGGCCGCTGGTGTCCGGCAGTTGCCAGTATTCGTCCTCGATCACATACAGCGGTATGACCGGTTCGCCCAGGCTGGCCGCTGCCACCAGGGGGGCATGATCCCGGGTACGCAGGTCGCGCTTGAACCACACCACGGTGGTCATGAGAGTGCGTTCCGCTCGCGCCGGCAACGTTCGCTGCAGTAGCGAACATTTTCCCAGTCCTTCGCCCATTTTTTGCGCCAGGCAAACGGGCGCTGGCAGACCGGGCAGGTTTTCTCCGGGAGATTGAGTTTCTTATGGGGCACCAGTGTCTTCCATTCGGGATGTAGGGCTTTCTACGTCTGCTCCGCAGGGCGGGATCAGCGCCCGAGGCGGCGACAGGTATGGGTATCAGGAGCGTGATCCCTGTGCCAGCTGGGCCAGATCTTCACTGATCTGCTCTGGCGACAGTCCGGGTCGCAGGAGCAGCCGGGCGTTGCCGTCGCGATCGAAAACGTAAACGGCGCTGCTGTGTGAAACGTTGTAGTTGCCGCTGGCGTCGGGTTCGTCGTAACCGAAGGTGGTCCGGTAGCGTTTGGCGAGTTTTCGAAGCGCGGGTTCTTCTGCAGTCAGGCCAACGACCCGATCGCCGAAGAAATTCACGTAACTGGCCAGGCGTTCCGGGGTATCCCTGCGCGGGTCAACGCTTACGAACAGGGTGGTGACGTCGTCCCGATACTTTTCGGGAAGTTGCTGAACCGAGCGGCGCAGATCAGTCAGCGTGGTCGGGCAGACATCCGGGCAGGAGGTGAAGCCGAAATACACCAGGCGGATGTTGCCCTGCGAGTCTGCGGGAGTGACAGTGTTTCCGTCGGTGCCCTGGAGCTGGAACTGGAGCCTGGGCATCAGGCCCGAGATGTCCTTGCCATGCCAGCTTTCCTCATTCCCGGCACAGCCGGCGAGCATCAGGGCAACGAAAACAGGCCATAGTGGCAGCGTTCTGTTCATGCGTTTCCTCCTGCCATCGAGCGGCTTTTGGGGAATTTGCCATCTTCGTGCATGGCCCGGCGGAGCACAATCAGGATGCCAATGATGCTCATCATGGCCGGGGGAATCCAGGTCAGCAGACCGCCCAGTAACTGGTCGGTTTCCGGGGGCATGGGCCAGGCCCGGCCGCAGACTTCGTAGACGTCATAAACCATGCCACGGGAAAACACGATCCAGGCCCCGAGAATCATCTGGGGGATCGCCACCAGCGCCAGCAGGAGTATACGTTTGCCGTAGCCCAGGGCACTGGTGATGGCCGGGGAGCGGGGATCAAAGATCAGCCACCAGAACAGCAGGCCATCCAGCAGCATGCTCCAGTTCATGATCCAGTAGAGCTGCCGGCTGAGCATGGCGTCAAAATGGATGGGCGGCCAGAGCCAGAAGTAGATCAGTCCCACGAACAGAACCGAAGCGATAACCGGTTGCTGCAGCAGCCGGTAAATCCAGCCCAGCGGCTGCAGCCAGTAGCGTACAGACGGTGAAATCTTCTGGTACCAGAATCGCATCACCGGCAGAGGGTTAGATAGCGCAATCAGGATCGGCCCCAGGTGGTGAAGAATCAGGTGCTGGCCCCGATGGACGAAAAACATGTACTGGGAGTAGTAATCAAATCGGGTCTGCATCACCGCGTAACAGAGCATGACCCCGAGCGTGAAAGTGATGATGCGGCCCGATCCCGGCCGGTCCTGCTCCGGCATCCTCAGTAGCCCGACACCATAAAACCCGAGCACCAGCATATAACTGAGCAGGGTCAGCGGTGAAAAATCATAGGGCAGCAGGTAGCTCGATACTGGCATGGATCAGACTCGATGCGTGCACGCATTGGAAACCGGGTTTATCTTTCTTGTCAGTACCGCCGAGTTTTGCCGGCCCGGCGGCGGATTTCAAGGCCGGCTTCAGGAAACTTCTGATGGAGGCGGAGCATGGCCCGATTCTGTGATTCCATTTCAGCGCCGTCAGTGCTGATTTTCGACTGGCACGGCACCCTGGTAGACACCCACGATGCCATGTTCAGTGCTATGGAAGACATGTTGCCGCAGTTGGAGGATCTGGGGCTGGTGGAGCGGCTGCTGCCGGAGGATAAATGCCGAACATCGGATGATGCCCGCCTGGTGCGTTACATCCGTATCTTCCGGCGCCTGCATCCGCGCATTCTGGCGGAGCGCCGGGTGTCGAGGACCGATATTTTCAACGCCATCTTCGGGGATGACAAAGAAGCCAAGCTGATCGCTCACAAGGCCTACAACGAGGCCTATCGCCGCTATTTCGGGCAGGTAAAACCGTTCCAGCCCGGCGCCTATGAGTATCTCTCCGCCCTGAAAGCCATGGGTATCCGGCTGGCGGTATCCACCAACCGGAACCGGGAGTTTCTGGATCGGGAATTACAGACGGTGGACGAAGGCCGATGGCGGAACCTGTTTGATGCCACGGTGTGTGCCGACGACGTAACCGAGTATAAACCCGATCCGGAGGTGATTCTCAAAGCGCTTGAAAAGCTCGGTCTGCCAGCGGATGAAACGGCCTGGTATGTCGGCGACAGCTACGTCGACATGCTCACCGCCAACAAGGCCGGCGTCTCGGGCGTGTTCTACAACGGCGCCTGCTGGGAATCCGGCCGGATCGACAGCTGGTTTTCGCACCGGGACGCGCCGGCGGCCATTCTGGACAGCTTTGAGGACCTCATGGACCTTTTAGCCCTGCTTGAGCGGAGCCAGCCGGAGGCCTTCGAGCAGACGCCTGCCGAGGTTCGACCCCGGCCCTTTCCGCCGCCAAAGCGACCCGAGCCGAGAATTGAGCCGGACTGGCACCCGGCGGTGGTCAAGCTCATCCGTCCGGCAGTCATCCTGTTCGACTGGCACGCCACCCTGGTAGATACCCTCGACGCCATGTACCACGCGGTGGACGACATGCTGCCGGATTTCCACAAGCTGCAGCTTATGGACCGTATGGTGGCGCCGGAAGACAGCAAAACCCCGGAAGATGTGAAGCTGGTGGCCTACGTGCGGGAGTTTGCGAAGCTGCATCCGAAGGTGAAGGCAGACCGCAAGATTTCCCGAACCGATATCTTTGAGGTGTTGTTCGGGGATGACCAGGAAGCCAAGCAGATTGCCCACCAGGCGTTCAACCACCACTACCGGAAACACTACGGTACCGTGAAGGCGTTTGAGCCGAAGGTGCGCGAAGTTCTGGAAGGGTTACGGCGGCTGGGCATCCAGGTGGGTGTCATTACCAACCGGGACCGCGAGTTTTTCGAGCACGAACTGGCGGCGGTGGAGGATACCGGCTGGACGCATCTGTTTGATGTCGACGTCTGCGGCGACGATACACCCCTGCGCAAGCCCCACCCGGATCAACTGCTGCTGGCGGTCCAGAAACTGGATTACCCGCCCGACCCGAGTGTGTGGTACGTGGGCGATAGCACGACTGACGTTATTGCCGCCAAGCGCGCGGGCCTGACCTCGGTATTCTTCAACGGGGCCCAGTGGGATCTGCCCTGGCTGAACAAGATTTTTCCGGGTACCCACAAACACCCGGATAAGCCGGATGTGGTGGTCAACGACTTCTCGGAGTTCTGGGCTCTGGTGTTGGCCTGTGAAGTCGGACCGCCCTGAGTGTCTGCTTTGCCGGGAGGACGATTGAATCAATCAGTATTGTTCAGAGTCGCTCAGTGCTTCCTCGATACTGAGACCGATCACGATCACACCGAGGGCCGGTTCCCCGTGATCACTCAAAACCGGCCTGCTGGCGGTAACCTGGAATCTGGCCGCGGACTTGTCGTACCGAATGGGTGAGAGGTATATCGGTGGATCGCCGCCGGGTTGGGTTGCCTGATTTTCAATGACTTTCTGGAATTTGGGCTCATCACCTTGCCAGTAGTCTGAGGTGAGCTGGCTCATCGCTGCGAGGGTTCCCATGTCATTGACCAGCATTACCTCTGTGACAAGGCCCTGGTGGGAATGTTGCCACGCCTGCAGCGCTTTGGAGCCTGGAAGTGCCAGTATGTCCGCTGCCAGATCTGGCACTGCAAGGGGTGACAGCGCCGTCCATTGGCTGTCGATGGTCATTACGTCAGTAAAGCTCTCCTGCCTGGGTCCTTCCTCGATGATCTGGCGAACATCGAGGATGCTGTTCATTTCCTTGAAAAGCCGGCTCGACAGCTCCGAAATGCGTCGATCTTCTTCCTGTGACAGCGCAAGTTGCCCAGCCATACAGCTGTTCAGCGTGCGGTTGAATATGCCGAGAAATTCGGGGTTGTCTGAGGTAAAGGTTTCGCCCAGATAAAGGTAGAGCGGGGCATAGCGAACGAAGTGCGCACGGAGCTGCGTGCCGGCCAATTCTTTGGCCTGGCGCAGACGATCCATGACTCGCTCATCCATCAGGGCGGTATCAATCCGGCCCCGCTTGAGCAGGGCCAACAGCTGTGAGGGGGAGGATACGCTCAGGAAAATCCCATAGCCTTTAGCGCTCAGCCAGGCCTCTTCGTTGCTGCCGGCGACAACGCCTATTCGAAGGTCTTTGGTAAACGCTTTGTCATCGCGAGTGAAAAAGTACCATTTCTCAAGCGCTACCGGATCGCTCCGTGTGGCAATGGTGTCGAGTTCTGCGGAAGGATCAATGGCAAAATAGCCATCGATCATATTGCGTTCCAGCGAATGTATGGCACGGTTCTGGGGCGTAATCCGGATGCGGGTTGACCAGCCGGCCCGGTTGGCAGCACAAATCACCGTGTCTGCGGTTTCACCGGAGATCTGACTTTCTCCACCCGTGTCAGAGCCCACCATCTGATACGGCGGGCTTTCAAAGGTGTAGAGGTTCAGGATTGGAGGCTGGGCCTGGCAAAGGGGTGATGCCAGTACAGTTGTCAGACCCACTGCCAGTCGAAGGTTCATCGTAGGTGCCGCGTCCGTGGTGTTAACAATCCTGATGTCAGGCTAGCACCAATGTGGGGCTTTTGCCGCACAAGTGCAGGACATATTGGCGTAAACACCTGCTTTGCGGAAGCCGACCGATGTTGGGGTTAAAGCTTCTCCAGGTTCGTCAACAAATACCCGGCGCGCTGGAGCAGCGCTTCCCGTTTCTCGGGCTTCTGCTTGTCCCAGTTCCGGTACATCATGCCCATACGCGGGTTTTTGGCAAAGTCGTCCCGATGGCGATCGATGAAATGCCAGTACAGGGCGTTGAACGGGCAGGCGTCATCTTCGGTGGCCTTGTTCACCTTATAATGACAGTTGGCGCAATGGTCCGACATGCGCTGGATATACTTGCCGCTGGCGGCGTAGGGCTTTGAGCCCAGGTAGCCGCCATCCGCGTGCATGACCATCCCCAGCACGTTGGGCAGTTCCACCCAGTCATAGGCATCGGCGTACACCGCCAGGTACCAGTCACAGATTTCCTCTGGCTTGATACCCGCCAGCAGCGCGAAGTTGCCGGTAACCATCAGCCGCTGAATATGGTGGGCGTACGCGTTGCGGCGGGTGGCATCAATGGCCTTGTGCATGCACCGCATTTTCGTGTCCCCGGTCCAGTAGAACCAGGGCAGGGCGCGGGTGTTGCCCAGACGGTTTTCTTTGGCATATCCCGGCATGTTCATCCAGTAAATGCCCCGCACGAACTCGCGCCATCCAAGGATCTGCCGTATAAAGCCCTCCACCGCGTTGATCGGTGCACGGCCTGAATACCACGCCTGAGCGGCCGCCTCGCAAACCGCCACCGGATCCAGAAGCCCGGAATTGATGTAGGGCGACAGGATGGAATGAAACAGCCAGTCCTCGGTGTCGGAAATCGCGTCCTGATAATCGCCGAAACAGGGCAGAGCGAAATCGATGAAGTGCTCAAGCGCAGCTTCTGCGTCCTCGGCCGTTACAGCAAAATGGAAATCGCCGGTGGTGCCGAAATGATCGCCGAAATGCTCGTCCACCAGACCGATCACATCCCGGGTAATGGCATCCGGCTCTATCCGGAATGGCGCCGGCGCCGGCGGTTTGCCGGTCCATTTCTTCCGGTTGTCCGCATCGAAGTTCCACTGCCCGCCCTCGGGCTCACCCTCAGATGTCATCAACAACCCGGTCTTGCGCCGCATCTCCCGGTAGAAGAATTCCATCCGCAGCTGCTTGCGGCCCTCTGCCCAGTCGGCAAACTCCTGTTTGGATGCAATAAACCGTGTATCCGGCCGGATTTCCACCGGCACCCCGAGGCGTTCGTGCCAGCCACTGATCTGCTCATGCAGTCGCCATTCGCCACACTCGGTGGTGATTACTTTTTCCGCATTGAGCCGCTTCACCTGTTCGCCAACCACTGCCTCAAGGCTCTGGTGTTGGTTGTCCGGATGATAGGCCTGGTAATGAACCTGCCAGCCATCGCTCTCCAGTTGCCGGGCAAAGTGACGCATGGCACTGAACAGCAGCACGATTTTCTTCTTGTGGTGGTTGGTGTAGCTGGCCTCGTCGTGTACCTCCGCCATTACCACCAGATCCCGGTCCCGGTCGGCGTTTTCGAGTGCGTTGATGTCTCTCGTTAATTGGTCGCCGAGGATCAGAATCAGGTTGGCCATGGTGAGGAATTCTCCAGTCAGTATGCTGCGGGCTATGCCCACAAAGGGGTAAACCAAGTACGCCAAGAGCCCAAGGGTGGTTCAGTAACCGGGCTGGTAAACTGAAACCATCAGTCACCTGACCCGAATCAAAAAGCCAGTCAAAGAATTCCCCTAAAATGCCGGCAAATCCTGGATGCCCCCGTTTTACCCCAGAGCGCTTATTATGACCTCCACACCCGCACTCAAAGCCCAAGACTCAACACTGCCAGAATTCATCTGGGATGACGCCCTGATTCGCCGCTACGACCTCAGCGGCCCGAGGTACACCTCCTATCCCACGGCCGTCGAGTTCAACCAGAACTACCCGATTGAGGACATGATCAAAGCCGCGGCTCGCAGCAAGGCCAGTGGCCGGCCGCTGTCGCTGTACACTCACCTGCCGTTCTGCGCGCACCTTTGCTACTACTGCGCCTGCAACAAGGTCATCACCAAAAAACGCGACAAGGCAATGCCCTACGTGGAGCGGGTGCTGAAAGAGGCGGCCATCCAGTCAAAACTGTTCGGGGCCGACCGGCCGGTGACCCAGCTGCATTGGGGTGGCGGTACCCCCACGTTTTTGCCTAAAGATGTGATGGAACACCTGATGGCGGGATACGGGGAGCTGTTCAACCTGCAAACCGGTGATGAGCGGGATTACAGTGTGGAAATTGACCCGCGGGAAGTGGACCAGGATACCCTGCCAACCCTGTGGAACCTGGGCTTCAACCGGATCAGTCTGGGGGTACAGGATGTAAACCCGGAGGTTCAGAAAGCAGTGAACCGTATCCAGCCCCGGGCCATGACCGAAGCCGTGCTCAACGAGGCACGTCGCATCGGCTTCCGGTCCATCAATCTGGACCTGATTTACGGCCTGCCGTACCAGACGCCGGAAAGCTTTGCGGAGACACTGGAAGCGGTGATTGAAATGTCGCCGGACCGGCTCTCAGTGTTCAGCTATGCCCACCTGCCGGAGCGTTTCTATCCGCAGACCCGGATTCAGGGCGACACCCTGCCCAGCCCCCAGCAGAAGCTGGCCATCCTGCACAACACCATCAACCGCCTTCTGGAGGCCGGCTACGAATACATCGGTATGGACCACTTCGCCAAGCCGGATGACAGCCTGGCCGTGGCGCAACGGGAAGGCCGTCTGCACCGGAATTTCCAGGGCTACACCACCCACTCCGAGTGCGATCTGGTTTCCCTGGGCGTTTCAGCGATCGGTCAGACGGACGATGCCTATTTCCAGAACAATCACGACCTGCCTTCCTGGGAGGCGGCCATTGATGCCGGCCAGCTGGCCATCACCAAAGGCGTCAACCTCACTCGGGACGACCGAATCCGCCGCTGGGTGATCGGCCAGCTGATTTGCCAGTTCCGGCTGGACCGTCAGCTGTTTGCAGATGTCTGGCAGGAAGATCTGAACCGTTATTTTGCCGATGAGCTCAGCCGTTTGAAGCCCATGATTCAGGATGAGTTGATTGCTGATGATGGCAACGCGCTTCAGGTTCAGCCTGCAGGGCGGTTGCTGATCCGGGCGATCTGCCAGATTTTTGATTTGTACCGCAAAGAGGGCGCCAGCCAGCGGTTCTCGCGGATTATCTGATAGTAGCGGCATGGTCGGGGTCAGAAGAGTGCTTGCTTCTGACCCCATGTTCATTTGCAGAGCCAAAAAAGGGGCTGTCCGTTTCCGGAGAGCCCCTTTTGCGTCTTGCTGGTATCAGCTGTAGGCCGGCACCTTGAACTCGTTGGCAAGGTCCTGAAGGACCCTGGCCAGCCGTGCCTGCTCGCCGGTCACCTGGGTGATTTCCTGGGAGCCGGTCAGCGTCAGTATGGCGGCTTCACTGACTGATTCCATGCTGCCCGCCAGCTCCCGGGTAACCGCCACCTGCTCTTCAGAGGCGGTCGCAATCTGGCCGGCCATATCGGAGATGCTGTTCACGTCGGTCAGGATATCCGCGAAGGTCTGCTCCAGCTCGGACGCCTGCTCACTGGTGGCGTTAGCCAACTTATGGCTTTCGACAATCGAGCGGCTGGCATTGTCTGTAATGCTCTGAAAGCTGGTGATAATCTCCTCGATCTGGGTGGTGGATTCATGGGTCTGTTGCGCCAGAGTGCGGACTTCGTCGGCGACCACCGCAAACCCTCGACCATGCTCGCCGGCGCGGGCGGCTTCAATAGCCGCGTTCAGCGCCAGCAGGTTGGTCTGGTCGGCAACCTTCCGGATCACATCGACCACATCGGCGATGGTTGAGCTGCGGCTTTCCAGCTCTTCGATCACCTCGTTCACCTTCTGAACCGACCTGGCCAGCGACCGGATGCTCCTCACGCTTCCGTGCAATACCTGCTCGCCACTCCGGCTTTTTTCCATGGCACTGCGTGCGGCATCAGCAACCTGCTGGGTGTTCCGTGAGATTTCCTCGGAGGTGGCGGACATTTCTTCGGTCGCCGCAGCCACTTGCTCAATCTGTTGCTGCTGGTTTTTTACCTGGCTGGCATTCTGGCCGGCAGTCGAGCTGGTCTCCTCGGTAGCGGTGGCCAGCTGCACGCTGGATTTGTCGATGTGCAGCAGTGCATTGCCGAAGCGTCCGAACAGCTCGTTAATGGCCTTGCCAATGGTGCCCACCTCATCATGGCTGGAGATTTCAATCTCGCGGGTCAGGTCCTTGTTGTCCATGGCGAACCGGACAGCACTCAGCAGGCTGCCAACCTGTTGGTTGATGGCCCTGATAATGAACAGCATCAGTACCAGAACGATAAGGATTGAACCTGCGGCAATTCCCGACGCAGCGACCAGATCATTACGGGCATCGGTAACACCGTGTTCCACCAGTGAGCTTAGCTCTTCCAGTATGGACTGACGGATCCCGTTCAGACCCTCAATTCGATCGGTTGTGGTTGTAAACCACTCGGAAGCCTCCAGGGCATACATGCCCGATGGGCTGCTGAAAAGGGTTTGGCGCTTCTCTTCCAGCGATTGGCTTGCGAGTGTGTTCAATCCTTTTTTCAGGTTTTCGCGCAGTTCTGAGCCGGAAGCAAACATGGCGAGTGCCTGATTGAAGTAGCCGTCCTGCTGCCCGGCGAGGCCTGCGATTCTGCGCAGAGTTGGCAAATCAAATTCGCCACTGCGAATCAGTGAGGCGCCGATTGCACGCTCCCGACCCGCCATCTCGGCCACTTCGGCGAGTGCATAGTAGGCATTAACTTCCCGGGTCAGTTCGGGATCGGTGGAACCGCGGATAATAAGCGGAATTCGGTCCACCAGTCCCATGATCAGAGTGGTGTAGCGGGTGGCTGAATCACCCGCTGCGATACTACGGCTATCCACCGCGCGGCGCAGGGAATCGAGATTATCCAGGCCCTGGCGGACAGATTGTATGCTCGCCTCCACGCTGCTCTCAAAGCTGGCATCTGCCATGAGCGAGTTGATCCCCTGGTGATAGGCAGAGATACGGACGTCAGTTTGCCGCCGTTGCTCGGCCAGATCCCGTTCAGCTTGCCGGGCAGCATCAGTTCCCGGTTCGCTGGCAAAGAAGACGGCAGACCGGCCTCGCTCTTTCTGCAGTGTTTCGGTCAGGGGATCGCCGGTTTCGGCGAGTTCTACCATGGAACGCAACTGGCGCATGTCGCTCAGTTCGCCATAGTTCAGAACAATGCTTTCAATCGCAAAATAAAGAATAACAAGCAGAGCCGGAACCACCAGAGTGGTCAGTTTGCCCCGCATGGAGAGGTTGTTGATGAGGTTCATGGCGGCGCCTTATTTGTCTGGTTAATGCCAGTATTATCCCTGGCTATGGGGAGCGCTTTCTATCGCCGTGAGGGGGTAGCTGAAGGGGTAGTTTCGGACGTGTAAGTTGTTGTTATTGTTTGTTAACAACTTGATATGGTTGACAAAAAATGGAGGTGAGTAAGAGTACGCAGAGTACCACTCACGAGGTAGTTTCCATCGCTGGCCTGTCTGTGACAGCGCGTGGAGACAACTTGGGGTAGGTTTTATACAAAAAGCCATTCCGACCTGTGCTGACAATGGTCAAGGCAGTTACTGCGTAAGTGACGGTAAGGTAAAGGCATTCTTGCAGTGGAGAATGTCATGGAACTCGTTTGCCCGGCCGGTAGCCTTCCGGCTCTGAAAACCGCCGTCGATAACGGCGCCAACGCCGTGTATTTCGGTTTTAAAGACAGCACCAATGCCCGCCAGTTTGCCGGCCTGAACTTCAATGAAAAACGCGCCGCTGAAGGGATTGAATACGCCCACCTCCGGGGCGCGAGAGTTTTCTGTGCCATCAATACCTACCCGCAGCCAGACGGTTGGGAGCAATGGAAGGGGGCAGTAGACCGCGCAGCAAGTCTCGGCGTGGACGCCATTATTCTGGCCGATATGGGCCTGCTGGATTATGCCGCCAACCGATACCCGCACATCCCCCGGCACCTGTCGGTTCAGGGATCTGCCACCAGCCACGAAGCGCTCTCCTTCTACAAGGACAACTTCGATATCCGCCGGGCCGTGCTGCCCCGGGTTCTGTCACTGGACCAGGTGCGCGGTGTGGCCAAATACAGCCCGGTCGAACTGGAAGTATTTGCCTTCGGTAGCCTGTGCATCATGGCCGAGGGCCGCTGCTACCTGTCTTCCTACCTGACCGATGAGTCCCCCAACACCCGTGGCGCCTGCTCTCCCGCCAAGGCGGTCCGCTGGCAGGAGACTCCGAACGGGCTTGAATCGCGCCTTAATGATGTCCTGATTGACCGTTATGGCCAGGGCGAACCCGCCGGCTACCCGACTCTGTGCAAAGGCCGTTTTGAGGTTGAGGGTTATGTTTATCACGCCATTGAGGAGCCGGTGAGCCTGAACACCCTGGACCTGTTGCCAGAACTTCAGGCACTGGGTATCGGTGCCGTGAAGATTGAAGGTCGCCAGCGTAGCCCGGCCTACATCGCAGATGTAGCCAGAACCTGGCGCCATGCCCTGGACAATCTTGAAGCCGGCACCGAGGGCTTTACTGTTGAACCTCAATGGCAGCAGACGCTGGCGGGGCTTTCCGAGGGCGGCCTGACCACACTGGGCGCCTACTATCGCAAATGGAAATAGGGTTTCACCATCCATGCTGAAGTTATCCTTGGGGCCGATCCTGTGGTTCTGGTCCAGGCAGACCGTTTTCGATTTCTATGCCAATGCCGCCGAGTGGCCGGTGGATACCATCTATCTGGGTGAGGTGGTGTGCTCCCGCCGGCGGGAACTGAAACCGGATGACTGGCTGGATCTGGCCCGTGATCTGAAAGCCTGTGGCAAGAATGTGGTGCTCTCCACGCTCACGCTGATTGAGTCGGAGGCCGATTTGCGTCGCCTGCGCCGGTTCTGTGAGCAGAATGAATTCCTGGTGGAAGCCAACGACCAGAGCGCCCTGCAGGTAGCCATCCGGAATAAGATACCGTTTGTCACCGGCCCGTCCATGAACATCTACAACACCGCTACCCTGAAAATCCTGACAAAGCAGGGCTTACAGGGCTGGAACCTGCCTGTAGAACTGGGCAAGGAAACCCTGGAGCAGCTAATCATAGAGCTGCAGCAGGAAGGACTGGATCTTCCCGCCGAAGTGTTCTCCTGGGGTTTCCTGCCGTTGGCCTGGTCCTCCCGCTGCTTTACCGCGCGCCATTACAACCTGCCCAAAGACAACTGCGAGTTCCGCTGCCTGCAGCACCCGGACGGCATGGAGTTGCGCTCCCGGGAAAGCCAGGAGCTGTTCCGCATCAACGGAATTTCCACCCTGTCTGGCTCCCGTTACGATCTGATGAGGGAGCTGCCGGATATGGAGCGTATGGGGGTAAGCACGGTGCGCCTGAGCCCGGAATATCTGGGCATGGAGGCGGTGGTCAGACGCTTTGATCAGGTCCGCCGGGGCGAGCTGCCGGCCTCCGACCCGCTGCAGTTGGTGGAGGCACCACCGTGTAACGGGTACTGGTATGGCAGGCCGGGGATGGACCTGATCCCGACTTGATATAGATAAACCGCCCCTGCGACTTTTGCTGGTTTTTGTTAGCGTCGTTTGCTGAGATTGCTCTATATCCCGAGTTTTATTCTCTGGAAAATCCGGGAGGAATGCGCTTATGGATATCCGACTGAAACGCGCTTATGCAGAACCCTCAACCTCAGATGGCCCACGGCTGCTTGTTGACCGTATCTGGCCTCGGGGAGTGGCCAAAGAAGATGCGGATATAGCTCACTGGCTGAAGGGTCTGGCGCCGTCAACTGAACTGCGCAAGTGGTTCGGTCACGATCCCGAAAAATGGCCGGAGTTTCGGGAGCGGTACCTTGAAGAGCTGACATCAGGTGATGCCAGCGAGGATCTTGAGGCACTTAAGAAGCTGCTTGAGCAACATGACCGCATAACGCTCGTGTTTGCTGCGAAGGATACCGAGCACAACAATGCTGTGGCGCTCCGGGATTATATTTTGAATGACCAACTCTGAATCATTGGAGAATGGCGGCCCGTTGGGCCGTCCAGATTGCTGAAAACGCTCGCACCTTCTTGGTCTGTCGGCGAACCTTATTCCTGGCTGAGCGCTTCCTGAGCCCACTGCCAAGCGGCAACCGTCGCCGGAAAGCCTATCGAATTCATGCCCAGCACCAGCGCGTGCTCGATTTCCTCACGTGTGAGGCCCAGTTCCAGACTACGACGAATGTGGGACTTCAACGCGGATTCGCGACCCGCACCAACGCAAACGCCGAGCTTTACCAAAGCGCGCATTTTTTCATCCAGAGGGCCAGCATCGGCGAGGGCTTTACCAAGCTGTTTATGCGCTTGTTGCAGCTCTGGAAACCGTTCGCTGAAGGCAACGAAAGTTTTGGGGAGTTCGCTGTCGTGTTTATTCATTTGATTGCCTCGTTTGCGGGTTCCGCCAAGCCTCCGTGGTCGGTTTCACCGGTGAAGAGATTCTGATATTAAACGAAAACCTTACCTGACATTGCAGGATTATAGAATCGGTAAATGCATTCAGATAATGCAGCCTCTGCCGTATCCAGGCGTCAATAGCGTCAGTTTGCACATGCTAATCGACCAACTATTCGTGTTGGCGGCTTATTTGCAATTTTTCAGAGAAATTACCAGTGTTCAGCGAGATTAGGCTGCGGCTTCTACTCGGTCCCGCCCATTGGCTTTGGCCTTGAACAACGCCATATCCGCTCGCATTAAAGCTTGGCACGGCAGCTCATTGGGGGAAACTTCAGCAACCCCCAGACTAATCGTCTGATGGCCGACCAGGGGAAACGACATTTCCTTAATCCTTTTTCGCAAAGCATCTGCCAAAAGCAGAGCGCCCCAGAGGCTCACGCCAGCAGCATTGGCCCAGACAATGTTGAGATGTTGTATATCAAAAACCCAGAGTGGGGTTTGTAATCGGTCAGCCACCAAAGTGGGTGGTTGTAACGTCCTGTGGGAGTTTTGGGATAGGCTGTTCATCGGTTCAACGAGATTGAGTTCCAGAGTTTGCTGTTTAATTTTCGCCCACTATCAGCGTCGTTGCGATACCCATAACAGGTCCACCTAATCATGGGTAAGTGCAGACTTAACTGACTAGTCGCGCTGAACGATTCGGCAGGTTGTTGTCTGCGTCTTGCGCTATTCTGTGACTACCGGCTTTTCGATAGAGGTGATATCAGTTGGCGAAATCACAGTTTGACGGATCAACGACTTTCGAGATTTTTCCCTGGAACAGGAATTTTGAGACCGGGTTTGGGGATATTGATGATCAGCATAAAGCCCTGGTGGAGATTCTGAATCGACTAGCGTGGCATTTTGCCTCAGATGCTTCGGAAATGACGGCAGATCGGGTAATGGACGAACTGCTGTCTTATGCATCCTATCACTTCCAGTTTGAAGAGCAGATCTGGGATCGCGCCCTGGGCGATTCGGAAATGGCCAAGAATCACCACGACAACCACCAAATGTTTTTTGCGCGAATTCAGATGCTCAAGCAAGTGCCTGGATCCCACGAAGAAAAACTGACCGAGCTATTTGACTATCTTACCAAGTGGCTGGCTTTTCATATTCTTGAATCAGACCGACGTATGGCGCTTACCATTCGGGCGATGGATCAGGGGCTAACGGTCGGAGAGGCGAGCGAGAAGGTGGATTCCGAGTTGAGCGGTTCCATTTCTGTGCTGGTCAGCGCGCTGCTCGAAATCTATGGCAAATTGTCTGCAAGCACCATTCAGTTGATGCGGGAAAAAATGGCGCGACTGCGAACCGAAGATGAACTGCACCGTCTTCAGCAAGAGCAAATAAAGGAGGCCTTGGATAATCAGGCCAGCGAATATCAAATACAACTGGAAGCGCTCGCATTTGAGGATCCGTTGACAGGCTTGTTAAACAGAAATGGACTCGTTCAAGCACTCAGGAAGCAGTTACAAGGAATAGGTCAGAGTGGGTCGGGCTGGTCGGGTGCTGTGGTTGCTATTGATCTTGATGATTTTGTGATGATCAATGCCACGCTCGGCGAAGACACCGCCGATTATTTCCTCAAGCTTCTCACGCGACGTTGGCTTGATTCAATCCCGTCGGGAGCCCGCCTCGCCCGAACAGGGGGCGATGAGTTTATACTGCTACTACCAGATACGAGCGAAATAGAATCCACGCTCGAAGCTCTGCGCCTATCGGGCCTGCAGGCCTTTCATCTGAATGATCAGCAAGTGATCGTCGAATTCACGGCCGGTATCGTGTTTGTCGTGGAGCAGACGGTTTCGGATGCTGATAGTTTGCTTCGCAAAGCGAACCAGACACTGTTCCTTGCCAAGCACGAAGCGAAAGGCGACTGGCTATATCTGGATGCTGAAGAACAGGGCCGTTACCGTGCCAGAGAGATAATTCTGTCAGGAATCCGTGAGGCCCTTACCAGAAACAATTTCCGGCTCCTGTATCAGCCCAAAGTTAACCTGCGAACGGGCGAGATCGTCGGGGCTGAGGCGCTGATACGCTGGCAACACCCGGACAAAGGGTTGATGTCTCCGGGCAAGTTTCTGCCGGCAATTGAACACCACAATCTGAGCATCTCAGTTGGGGAGTGGGTTCTGCGGGAATCGCTGCGGCAAATGCAACGTTGGGATCAGCAGAACCTCGAACTGAAGGTGAGCGTTAACATTGCTGCCTTGCATCTGCAGTCCGAGGCGTTTCCTGAGACCCTGACAAATATTCTCAAGGAATTTCCGGACATCAATCCCTCTCGACTGGATCTTGAGATTCTTGAATCCGCAACGCTGGGTGATCTGGGGCAGGCCGTGGCTACCATCTCAGCGTGCCAGGCTCTGGGTGTGGTTTTCTCACTCGATGATTTTGGAACCGGCTACTCTTCATTGTCGTATCTTAAACAGCTGCCAGTAGAAACTCTGAAACTCGACAGGGAATTCGTTTCTGGCGCCGAAAATGATCTGGAAAACCACTCGATACTCCGGAGTGTTATCGAGTTGTCCCGGGTATTTCGCAAACAATTTATTGCGGAAGGTGTGGAGACGGTTCGTCAGGGTGAAATCTTGCTGGAGCTTGGTTGTGAGGTCGCACAGGGCTATGCCATCTCGCCGCCAATGGAGCCCGAAAAGCTGCCAGCATGGGTTGCCAGTTGGCGGCCCTTTCCCGAATGGCTAAAACATCGCTAACGCAAGAGAGCTATTGCCGCAACAGATTTCGCAGACTGAGACACCACTCCAGGCTATCCAGCAGGTTTTTTACGCCCAGGCCCAGCTCCGTGTCACCTTCGATAACCAGCTTGCGCTGGAAAAACAGCTGGTCGGGGTCCTGTCGACGTTCCGCCAGGGTTCTGAAGGCGGTCAGCGAGCCCCGGATGGTTGCCTCTCCGGGGCCGTCGATCACCCGGAGTCGGCCGGCCCAGAAGCCAATGGTGATGCCGGGTTGTCCGCCGTTCACCTCTAGGCGAATCCGGCGGCCTTCGAAGTCATCGAATTCTCCGTCATCAATGGCCTGGGCAAAAATGTGATTCAGAGGCGCCTCGGCGGCTAGCTGTTTCAGGGGCACCGGGATTCTGCGATCAATAGCGCCTAGCATGGGCGCGGGGGAGGGCAGGTACTCCCGAAGGACGGAAACCGTTTGCCCAATCAGGGGAGAGTTCAGGGAGGCAATGGAAGGTAGTGAAAAAGCCATGCTTTACTCCGGGCGGTCAGTAACCGGCACAGAGTAAAGCAAAGTGCTCTGGAACGATTTGATATAACTCAGCCCTTGTGGAGGCCTTCTTCCACTGCCCAAACGGCCACTTCCACCCTTGAGCGCAGGTTCAGTTTCTTCAGCAGGTGTTTCACATGGACTTTCACGGTGCCGTCGCTGATGTCGAGCTTGCGACCAATCATCTTGTTTGAAAGGCCCTCTGCAATCAGCCGCAAGATATCCTTCTCCCGCGGTGTCAGGCTGTCGAAATCCGGGCGTGATGCCTGTTGGGGCTTGTTGGAGCGCAGGGCCTCGGCCAGCAGGGTAGTCAATCGGTCACTGATCACCATTTTGCCGACCGCCGCCTGATGAAGCTGGTTGATCATGTCTTCCGGTTCCATGTCCTTCAGCAGGTAGCCGTCCGCACCGGCCCGGAGTGCCGCCACCACGTCATCCTCCTGGTCCGACACGGTGAACATCACAATGCGGGAGCTGATGTTCTGTTCCCGAAGTCTTCTGAGCGCTTCGATGCCGTCCATTTCGGGCATGTTCAGGTCCATCAGGATCAGGTCGGGCTCCAGTTCGGTGGCCAGCCGGATGCCGTCGGCAGCGTTACTGGCCTCCCCGGCCACGCTCATATCGTCTTCCATATCGATCAACTGTTTGATGCCCTGGCGAAGAAGCGGGTGATCGTCGATCAACAGAATACTTGCGGGTGACTCAGACATCGGGTTCTCTCTTTTGGTCAGGCATTTGATGCTTCTGTGGGAATCAGGTTTCGGCTTTTGGGAACAAATCCCAGGGTGACTTCCACACCCCCTTCATCCCGGTTGCTTACTTCGACCTTGCCGCCCAGGGTCCGGGCGCGGTCCTGCATGATGATCAGGCCATAATGATTGACGGGCTGGTCGCTACCGGGCAGGCCCTTGCCATTATCCCGGATCCGCACCCGTACTTGTGGCGATTCGAACAGAACATCCACGGTTATGTCCGTGGCATCTGCGTGTTTGACCGCGTTGGCCAGGCCTTCCCTCACAATCTGCAGGGTATGGATCTCTTCATTTGGCGACAGGGTCTGGGGCGGCAGATTGTACTGCAGCCCAACCGGCTTACCCAGCCGCTCGGAAAATTCTTCAATGGTCTTCTGCAGGGCAGTAGCAAGATCCGGCGTGTCCAGCTTCAGCCTGAACGTCGCCAGCAGCTCCCGCAACTGGCGATAGGCACTGTTCAGGCCGGTACTGAGTTCGTCGAGAATCGCCTCGTGAGTTTTTTGTTGCTCGCCGTCGATGTTAAGGCGGCGCAACCGGGCAACCTGCATTTTCAGGTATGAAAGTGACTGTGCCAGGGAATCATGAAGTTCCCGGGCGATCACTGTGCGTTCTTCAGCAAGCGTCTGCTGCTGCTCCTCGGTAATCTGCCGTTCCAGGAAAATGGCCGTGGCCAGCTGGTCGCTGAGGGTTTCCAACAGCCGCCGGGAGGTTTTCGAAAGACCTTCCTCAGCCGGGTACCAGACCTCCAGTGTACCCAGCAGCTGTCCGGGGGTACGGATCGGTAGCAGGAGCCGCCGACCGTCGTTGGATTCCACGGGAAGCTCGTCATAGGCCTCTGGCGTCACCAGGCAGGCATTGCAGTGGTGATCACGGCAGTAGAAGGGCCGTTCCCGGCTGGCGGTCGTGATTGCTTGAATTGGCTCTGAGGATTCCTTGTCATGGAGATAGAGGCGGATCGGGCCAATGCCCAGTAGCTGCTCAAGCTCCTGAAGCATGGGGATCGCCCCATTGCACAGGTCGTGTTTGGCAAACAGGTCCCGGCTTGCGGAATGCAGGAGTTGAAGGGCCGCGTGGCTCCTTTCAAGCTCTTCCGTTTTCAGGCGGGCCCTTTCTTCCAGCTCGTAATAGGTCAGTGCCAGCTCGCTGGTCATCTGGTCAAAGGCCTGGCCAAGTTGTGCCAGCTCGTCGGAGCCGCTCAGGTTGGCCTTACGGGAAAAGTCCTGGTCGCCCACGGCGATGGCGATGCTGACCAGCTTGCGCAGTGGCCGCAAAATACGGTTTTTCAGATCGATGAACAGCGCCACGATGATAAGAATGGAAAAAGCCAGGCTGATGATCTGAATCAGGTGCAGCAGGTCAATACGGGCTTCGGTTCGCTGTTCCAGCATATTGACCAGCTGGTCTACGTTATCAACGTACTGCTGTGTTGAGGCCAGCATGGTCTCGGAAACAGGCGTGCCCTCGTCATGTTCCTGCAGGGCAGGCCGAAGCGTGGTTTGCCAGGATTCCAGAATGGCCTGGTACTGGGCGCCGAGCGGATGGTCATGGCTTTCGGGGATGGCCTTGGTGATGCTGGCGTCAGCCAACCTGGTCTCGTATTGGTCCAGCATCTGCGAGATCGAGTCCTCACCGGACTCTGGAACCGCAGGGCCCGCGCTTTGGGCCAGCAGCTGGAACGCACCCATGCGCAGGGCGCCTGCCAGATTGATCGCGGTGGCATTGCCTTCGATGCTTTTGGAAACCGCAAGCGTGGTCGCCATGCTGACAAGGGCTGTCACCACCACGGCGCCAACGACGATGGCGATTCGGTTTACAAGCGGGCTTCTGGATTTCATTCAATCTCGTGCGCATCAATGCGTTTGGCGGGGCTAGGTGAATTATGCCTCGCACCAGGATTCCGTGATACCTCCTTGAGGATAGTCAATTACCCCAATGGTTGGTAACCCATCATAATCTTTGACCCCTTTATGATCAAAAGATGAAACTGAAAAGCAGGTTTCCAGAAGAGCGACAGTAATGAAGTCCGAAACGGATCGTGCAGATGACCGGCTGGCGTCATTGGCAGTGGTACTGCCGTTGGCGGTAGCGGGCTTTGTTGTCGCTGCCGGGTGCTGGACTCTGTTTGCGGTGGCCGGAGTCCATCTGCGTTCGGAGCTGGCTCTCAGCGACTTGCAGTTTGGATTTCTGCTGGCGATGCCGATGGCGGTGGGGGCGGCGCTGGCCGTTCCAGCGGGCCTGGCGGCGCAGAAATTCGGCGCCCGCCGGATCATGCTGATCTGCCTGGCCGGGCTCGCAGCCTGCATGGTGATACTTCTGACCACCGATACCTTCCCCGGGTACCTGGTTGCCGCCGGCGGTCTCGGGCTGGCGGGTGGATTCTACAGCGCCGGGTTGCAGTTCGTGACAGGACACTGTGAATCCAAACGCCTGGGCCTTGTGCTGGGGGTGTTTGGCGCCGGCGTAACCGGCGCGGGATTCAACTACTACCTGGTGCCACTGTTCCATGAGGCCTTTTCCTGGCACGGGGTGCCGCTGGCCTATCTTATTGTGCTGGTTCTGGTGCTTGCGCTGCTGGTCATGCTTACCGATCCGGAAGACGCTGAGGCGGACCCGACCGCAGAAACCTCAGTCCGGGTGCTGCTACACCGAATGCAGACGAGGCGGGCCGGCCAGCTTTGTGGCTATTTTGGCGTTGTCGCCGGCAGCTTCTTCGCGTTGGCCTTGTGGCTGCCGGACTACCTGTCTTCACAGTTCGATCTGTCAGTGGATTCCGGAGCGCGGCTGGCTCAATGGTTTGTGATTCCAGGTGCCCTGGCCCAGATCTTGGGGGGAGGGTTTTCCGACCGCTTCGGCAGTGCACGGGTTGTCAGCCGAGCACTGATGGTCTGTCTGATGGCGCTGTTTGTTTTGTCCTACCCACCCATGACTTTGTTTATCCAGGGCGTTGACGCCACTATCCGGGTTGAATTTGCCCTGCCCATGCAACTGGAGGGTGTGTTTGTCGTCACGCTCGGGCTGGCCATGGGCTGCACCATGGGTAGCCTCCAGCGGCTGGTTATTGTTGAAAATCGTTCGGTGGCGGCCTTTGTTGCCGGGTTGCTGCTGGTGAGCGCCTGTTCCGTAGCCTTTGTGCTGCCGGTGATTTTCAGCAGCGTTAACCACTGGCTGGGTATCCGCAGTGCGGTCTTCATGATTCTCTTCCTGCTGCTTGTGGGCTGTCTTTTCCTGTTTGCCCGGGAAAGTCGCCGGCACGAGCGTGAACACCTACTCCACCCGGGGATATAAGCCGCCTACCACCAGGGTGGTAGAAGCGGGTTATGAGGTAGTAACCACGCAGATTTTGCGGTTTTTCTCACACACAATGGTCTCAAATCGGAGCAACGATCCGGCAGACGGGTTGATGGAGAAAGAGACCATGAGTCATTTGATCGATAAACTGAATTACTTCAGGAAGAAGCGCGAGCCGTTCTCCAACGGCCATGGCGAAACCCACGAAGTCAGTCGCGAGTGGGAAGACAGCTACCGCCAGCGCTGGCAGCACGACAAGATCGTGCGTTCCACCCACGGCGTAAACTGCACCGGCTCCTGCAGCTGGAAGATTTACGTCAAGAACGGCCTGGTTACCTGGGAAACCCAGCAAACCGATTACCCCCGTACCCGTCCGGATCTGCCCAACCACGAGCCACGCGGCTGCCCCCGTGGTGCCAGCTATTCCTGGTACATGTACAGCGCCAACCGCCTCAAATACCCTCTGATGCGCAAGCATCTGATGAAGCTTTGGCGTGCCGCGCGCATGCAGTTCAATGATCCGGTGGAGGCCTGGGCTTCTATCGTGGAAGACCCCAAGAAAACCGCTGAGTACAAGCCCCGCCGTGGCATGGGCGGGTTCGTGCGCTCAAGCTGGGATGAAGTCAACGAGCTGATTGGCGCCTCCAACGTCTACACCGCCAAGAAGCATGGCCCGGATCGCATCATCGGCTTCTCGCCGATTCCCGCTATGTCCATGGTCTCCTATGCTGCCGGCAGCCGTTACCTGTCCATGATCGGCGGCGTGTGCATGAGCTTCTACGACTGGTACTGCGACCTGCCGCCGGCCTCTCCCCAGACCTGGGGTGAGCAAACCGACGTGCCGGAATCCGCCGACTGGTACAACTCCGGCTACATCATTGCCTGGGGCTCCAACGTACCCCAGACCCGTACCCCGGACGCCCACTTCTTCACCGAGGTGCGTTACAAGGGCACCAAAACCGTCGCCATTACTCCGGACTACGCCGAAGTCTCCAAGCTGTCCGACGAGTGGATGAACCCCAAGCAGGGTACCGACGCCGCTCTGGGCATGGCCATGGGCCACGTGATCCTGAAAGAGTTCCACGTCGACAACCCCAGTGAGTACTTCACCGACTACGTGCGTCGCTACACCGACATGCCTTACCTGGTCATGCTGGAAGAGAAGGATGACGGCAGTTTCGTTCCGGGCCGCTTCCTGCGCGCCAGTGACCTGGTGGACGGGCTGGGTGAAGAAAACAACCCCGAGTGGAAAACCATCGCCATTGATGAAGCCTCCGGTGAGCTGACGGCTCCCAATGGTTCCATTGGCTACCGCTGGGGTGAAAAGGGCAAGTGGAACCTGAAGCAGACCGCCAAAGGCTCCGACGTCAACCTGCAGCTGTCCATGGTCGAGAAGCACGATGACGTTGTGGACGTCGCCTTCCCGTACTTCGGTGGTATCGAGCATGATCACTTCAAACACGTGGAAATCAAGGACATCCTCAAGCACAAGCTGGGTACCCGCAAAGTGCAGCTTGCGGACGGCTCCGAAGGACGTGTGGTTACCGTCTATGACCTGATGGTCGCCAACTACGGCATTAGCCGTGGCCTGGGCGAGGATGACGGTGCCACTTCCTATGACGAAGTTAAGCCTTACACCCCGGCCTGGCAGGAAAAGATCACCGGCGTCCCCGCCGAGAAAGTGATCCGCATTGCCCGTGAGTTCGCCGATAACGCCGACAAGACCAAGGGCCGTTCCATGGTCATCGTCGGTGCCGGTATGAACCACTGGTACCACATGGACATGAACTACCGCGGCCTGATCAACATGCTGATCATGTGTGGCTGCATCGGCCAGAGCGGTGGCGGTTGGGCTCACTACGTAGGCCAGGAAAAACTGCGTCCGCAGACCGGCTGGCAGCCCCTGGCCTTTGGTCTGGACTGGCAGCGTCCGCCCCGGCATATGAACTCCACCTCCTTCTTCTACGCCCATTCTGGCCAGTGGCGTTACGAGAAGCTGGGTGTCGACGAGATCCTGTCGCCGCTGGCGGACAAGTCCAAATTCGGCGGTAGCCTGATTGACTACAACGTGCGCGCCGAGCGCATGGGCTGGCTGCCGTCTGCCCCGCAGCTCAACCGCAACCCGTTGGGTATTGCTGCTGAGGCAGAAAAAGCCGGAATGGAAGTGTCGGACTATGTGGCGCAGTCCATGAAAGACGGCTCCCTGGCGTTTGCCAGTGAGGATCCGGAAGCGCCCCAGAACCATCCGCGCAATATGTTTATCTGGCGATCCAACCTGCTGGGGTCCTCCGGTAAGGGCCACGAGTACATGCTCAAGTACCTGCTGGGTACCAAGAGCGGCCTGCAGGGCAAGGATCTGGGCCACGAAGGTGGCGCCAAGCCGAAAGAGGTCAAATGGCATGACGAAGCGCCGGAAGGCAAACTCGACCTGCTGGTGACCCTTGACTTCCGCATGTCCACCACCTGTCTGTATTCCGACATCGTTCTGCCGACGGCCACCTGGTACGAGAAGAACGATCTGAATACCTCCGACATGCACCCGTTCATCCACCCGCTGACCGCCGCTACCGATCCGGCCTGGGAAGCGCGCAGTGACTGGGAGATCTACAAGGGCATCGCCAAGGCGTTCTCCAAAGCCACCGAAGGCCACCTGGGTGTCGAGAAAGACGTGGTTACCCTGCCGCTGCTGCACGACGCTCCGGCCGAGCTGGGCCAGCCGTTCGATGTGAAGGATTGGAAGCGGGGCGAGTGCGACCTGATCCCGGGCAAGACCGCGCCCAACTTCATCACCGTTGAGCGGGACTACCCGAACACCTACGCGCGCTTCACTTCGCTTGGTCCTTTGATGGACAAGCTGGGTAACGGTGGCAAGGGCATCAACTGGAACACCGAGAAAGAAGTGACGTTCCTGGGTGACCTGAACTACAAGCACATCGACGGAGCCAACGCCGGCCGTCCGAAGATTGAAAGCGCCATTGATGCAGCGGAAGTGATCCTGACCCTGGCCCCGGAAACCAACGGCCAGGTTGCGGTGAAAGCCTGGGCTGCGTTGTCAGAAATGACCGGTCTGGACCACACCCATCTGGCGAAGAACAAGGAAGAGGAGAAGATCCGCTTCCGGGACATCGTGGCGCAGCCGCGCAAGATCATCTCCAGCCCAACCTGGTCTGGTCTTGAAGACGAGCATGTCTCCTACAACGCGGGTTACACCAACGTCCATGAGCTGATCCCCTGGCGCACCCTGACTGGTCGTCAGCAGTTCTACCAGGACCACGAGTGGATGCGCGCCTTCGGCGAGAGCCTGCTTGTGTATCGCCCGCCGATCAACACCAAGACGGTCAGCAGCATGATCAACCAGCGCAGCAACGGCAACGCCGAGAAAGCGCTGAACTGGATCACGCCGCACCAGAAGTGGGGTATCCACAGCACCTACAGCGACAACCTGTTGATGCTCACCCTCTCCCGCGGTGGCCCGATCGTGTGGCTGAGCGAGGACGATGCGAAGGAACTGAACATCGAGGATAACGACTGGATCGAGTTGTTCAACGCCAACGGTGCCATTGCGGCCCGGGCAGTGGTGAGCCAGCGGGTGATGCCGGGCATGGTAATGATGTACCACGCCCAGGAGCGGATTGTGAACATTCCCGGCTCCGAGATCACAGGCACCCGGGGTGGTATCCACAACTCGGTCACCCGGGTATGTCCGAAACCGACCCATATGATTGGTGGCTACGCCCAGTATTCCTACGGCTTCAACTACTACGGAACCGTAGGTTCCAACCGCGACGAATTCGTGGTGGTTCGCAAGATGCACAACGTCGACTGGCTCGACGGTGAAGGCAATGACACTGTTCAGGAGGCTGTAAAATGAAGATCCGTTCCCAAGTCGGCATGGTGCTGAACCTGGACAAGTGCATTGGTTGCCACACCTGTTCAGTGACCTGCAAAAACGTATGGACCAGCCGTGAAGGCATGGAATACGCCTGGTTTAACAACGTCGAGACCAAGCCCGGTATCGGCTACCCCAAAGAATGGGAGAACCAGGACAAGTGGAAGGGTGGCTGGATGCGTGACAGCTCCGGCAAGATCCGCCCGAAAATCGGTGGCCGTTTCCGGATCCTGGCGAACATCTTCGCCAACCCGGACCTGCCCCAGATCGACGACTACTACGAGCCGTTCGATTTCGATTATCAGCACCTGCATACCGCCGGCGACATGAAGCACCAGCCGGTGGCACGGCCGCGCTCGCTGATCTCCGGCCAGCGCATGCAGAAAATCGAATGGGGTCCGAACTGGGAGGAAATCCTCGGTACCGAATTCGCCAAGCGCCGCAAGGACAAAAACTTTGACCAGGTGCAGGCGGACATCTACGGCCAGTTCGAAAACACCTTCATGATGTACCTGCCGCGCCTGTGCGAGCACTGCCTGAACCCGGCGTGTGTTGCCAGCTGCCCGAGTGGTGCCATTTACAAGCGTGAGGAAGACGGCATCGTCCTGATCGACCAGGACAAGTGCCGTGGCTGGCGGATGTGTGTCTCCGGCTGCCCGTACAAGAAGATCTACTTCAACTGGAAAACCGGCAAGTCCGAGAAGTGCATTTTCTGCTACCCGCGGATCGAAGCCGGCATGCCCACCGTGTGCTCCGAGACCTGTGTTGGCCGGATTCGCTACCTCGGTGTGCTGCTGTACGACGCAGACCGCATCGAGGAAGTGGCCAGCGCCCCGGGCGAGCATGAACTCTATGAAAAGCAGCTGGAAATCTTCCTGGACCCGTTCGACCCGAAAGTGATCGAGCAGGCGAAGAAAGATGGCATCCCGATGAACGTGATCGAAGCCGCCCAGCAGAGCCCGGTGTACAAGATGGCGGTGGACTGGAAACTGGCCCTGCCGCTGCACCCGGAATACCGCACCCTGCCCATGGTCTGGTACGTGCCGCCCCTGAGCCCGATCCAGTCCGCGGCGGAAGCCGGCAAGGTCGAATTCGACGGCATACTGCCGAAGATCGAAAGCCTGCGGATTCCGGTGAAGTATCTGGCCAACCTGCTCACCGCTGGTGACGAGAAGCCGATTGTCCGGGCCCTCAAGCGGATCATGGCCATGCGTCTGTACAAGCGTGCCGAGACCGTTGAAGGCAAGGAAGACCTGCGCGCCCTTGAGGAAGCCGGCCTGACCAAGGCCCAGGCGGACGAGATGTACCGCTACCTGGCCATCGCCAACTACGAGGACCGCTTCGTGATTCCCACCAGCCACCGCGAGCTGGCGAAAGAAGCCTTCCCCGATGCCACCGCCCATGGCGAGCGCAACGGTTGCGGCTTCAGCTTCGGTGAAGGCTGCAACGGCGACAGCAAGTTCAACATGTTCGGTGGCCGCAAACAGACCACCAGCATGGTCCAGAAGCTGTCGACCGTGAAGCAGGTTGACCCGAAACAGCTGCAGGAATAAGGAGGCCAAGATGCAACTCTTAAAAGTACTGGCCCGGGTGCTCGAGTACCCGACCGAAGAACTCCAGGCCTCCAAAGATGCCCTGATTGCCGCTGTCCTTGAGGACAGCCGGCTGCCGAGGCAGAACAAGGAGCAACTGCTGCGCTGCGTGGAAATGGTCTGCGATGGCGACCTTCTGGACATGCAGGAGAACTACGTGGGTATGTTCGACAAGGGCCGGGCCACGTCCCTGCTGCTGTTCGAGCACGTGCACGGGGAATCCCGCGACCGTGGCCAGGCCATGGTGGACCTGATGGAAGAATATCGCAGCAACGGTCTGGAAATCGACGCCAGGGAACTGCCGGACTACCTGCCACTGTTCCTGGAATACCTCTCAACCCGACCCTGGGACGAGATCCGGAACTGGTTGGAGGACATCCACCACATCCTGGGCTTGCTGGGTGAGCGTCTGTACCAGCGGGAAAGCTTCTATCACGTGGTGATGGACTCGCTGCTGACCCTCTCCGGGCGTGCGGCAAACCGCCAGGAGCTGGCCCGGATCGTCGCCTCGGAAGAGCGCGACGACACCCCGGAGGCTCTGGACAAGGTCTGGGAAGAGGAAATGGTGAAGTTTGTTGATGATCAGGGCAGCTCCTGCAGTACCGGCAGTGTTGTAGGCCAACGCCGCCGGGAACTGGAACAGACCCAGACCATTCACCTGAGTGATCAGCTGATGACGGACGCAACACCCCGTCAGGCAGGGCGCGCCTGAGGGCGCAGGAGGAAACGGAAATGATGTCCTATCTCAATACACTACTGTTCGGGGTTTATCCCTACATTGCTATCGCGATCCTCGTGATCGGCACCTGGGCCCGTTACGACCAGGGCCAGTTCACCTGGAAAGCCCATTCCAGCCAGATGTTGCGCAAGAAAAACATGGTGATGGCCAGCGTGCTGTTCCACGTCGGCGTACTGGTGATCTTCTTCGGCCATCTGGTGGGCCTGCTGACACCGCACGCGTTCTACGAGCCGTTCATGACACCCGGCACCAAGCAGATCATGGCGATCGTGGTGGGTGGTATTGCCGGCATCATGGCTATCATTGGCGGCGGCATGCTCGCCTGGCGTCGTCTGACTGATCCACGTATCAAGGCCAGCAGCACCTTTGCGGACAACATGATCATCGTCATCCTTGTCATTCAGCTGGCACTCGGCCTGCTGACCATTCTGCCCACCATGGGTCACCTGGATGGCAGCACCATGCTCAAGTTCTCTGCCTGGGCCCAGGGCATTGTCACCCTCCAGGGCGGCGTGGCCGGCTACATTGCCGACGTGCACTGGATCTACAAGACCCACATCTTCCTGGGCCTGACCATCTTCGTACTCTTCCCGTTTACCCGACTGGTGCACATGCTCAGTGTGCCGGTGGAGTATTTCGGACGGAAGTACCAGGTGGTTCGCAAGCGCGCTTGATGCAAATGAAAACGGGGTCAGATGAAAGCGTTCGTCTGACCCCATGTTTACCGAGGTTATTGCTATGCAACTCATCCCCGTCGGCGACGCCGAAAAGCCCAGAAACCAGTTCCCGCCGGTCACCGTGGGTGAAACCCTCATCGGCGAAGACGACATCGCCCGGGAAATGCAGCACCACCCGGCCGAAGAAGTGGCCGAAGCCTGGCACGACGCTGCCAGAAGCCTCGTCATCCGCGAGCTCCTCCTGCAACAGGCCAGCCGCCTCAAGCTCGACGACATCGCCGACGAAGAAGACCGCATTGCCCGGGTACTGGAACTCGAGCTTAACGTTCCGGACCCGACCGAACAGGACTGCGAACGTTTCTACAACGCCAACCCGGCCCGATTCTGCAGTCCCACACTCATGGCCGTCAGCCACATCCTACTCGCTGCTGCCCCGGACGACGTCCAGGAACGCATCCGCCAGGAAGAAGCCGGCCAACAGTTGCTATCGTCCCTCATCGACGGCCGCTCCCAGTTCGCCGAACTGGCCAAACAATACTCCGCCTGCGAATCCCGCCACCAGGGCGGCAGCCTGGGTCAGATCAGCAAGGGCCAGACCGTGGACGAATTCGAGCGCCCCGTCCTGTCACTGGAAGAAGGCCTCAATCCGGAACTGATCGAAACCCGGTACGGCTGGCACATCGTCCGCGTCGACCAGCGAATCGACGGCCAGCAGCTCCCGTATGAGCACGTCAAACCCCAGATCCGACAGTACCTGAGCGAGAGTGTAACCCGCCGGGCGTTTCGTCAGTACCTGCAGGTTCTGGCAGCGGAAACTGGCGTAGAAGGAGTAGATCTCGAGCTGCCCGACTCGCCACTAATGCAGTAAAAGGCGCGCGACCAAAGCCTGGAGACTGGCAGGAACCCCCTTTCCAAAACTGTCTGCAGCCATGGATGGCTGCAGTCAAGCGCCACATGGATGTGCCGCAAGGAGCGTGTTTTGGAAAGGGGGTTCCTGCCAGTCTGTACTCGATGTTCAGTGCGCCAGGCGCCAGACCTAGCGGTAGCCTTTTCGACTCAAATTAGTTAGCAAAAAAACACTTTGAGTTAGATCAATTACTCCCGAATAACCCCCCGACTACCCCCATGGGGGGAGCGATTTTCCCCCAGTATCCTTCTACTATTTAAATCATGATTTCGCATGCATGAATATGCAGAGAGGATACACCAATGGCACTGACCCAAACGGCCGAAACCCGCTACACCAAACCCGTGCTCGTCGCCGTCAACAAACCCTTTGACGACGAAGACGGCCTCCAGGCCCTGCGCAGCCATCCACTGTTCTCGGAACTCAATGGCAAAGACCTGCAGCACCTGATCCAGCAATCTCGAAGAATCCGCCTTGGCCATCACCAGCTGCTCTATCGCCAGGACATGCCGGCGCACCATTTCTTCTTCGTGATCTCCGGCCGCTTGCGTCTTTACCGCCTGGACTCCTCCGGCATCGACCGAACCCTCGACAGCATCGCCCCTGGCGACTGCTTCGCCGAAGTCATGATCTATGCCGATCCGCCCCGGTATGCCTGCTACGCCGAGGCCCTGAAATCCAGCGAGGTTCTGATGATCCCCGTGAAGGCCTACCAGGACATGCTGGAAAGCAACCCGAAATACGCCCAGGCAGCCCTGCGGCATTACGCCAAACGCGCGGTTTCCCGGTTCCACGACCTGGAAATCATGACCGTGCAGAACGCCCGTGACCGCCTGATCCGCTACCTGATCGACCTGCTGCCCAATGGCGCAGATGAGGGTGGAGAAGTCGAGTTGCCGCTACCCAAGTGCCTGGTGGCCTCCAGGCTGGCCATGCAGCCGGAGACTTTCTCCCGGATTCTGGCGGACCTGAAAGCCAACGGCCTGGTGCGGGTCAACCGCAGCCGACTGTTCATCTCGGATCCGCAGCGTCTGATTGAGATCAGCCAGTAACGGATCACATTCAAACCTCCAGGCTTTTTGGAAAGGGGGACAAGTGACATCGAGAAAGCAACGTCCACTGATTTACTCATGTTCCGGCTGCTCTGATGTGGCGCAGCTGGCCAACAATGTGGCGGTAAGGCTCGATCATGCCGGTGAGTTCGAAATGTCCTGCATCTCCGGCGTCGGCGGCAAGGTGCCGTCCCTGGTGAAAACAGCCAGGTCCGGTCGCCCGATCACCGTTATTGATGGCTGCCCATTGCACTGTGCCCGGGCCTGCCTCGAGAACATCGGTGTTGAGCCCGATGAGCATGTCCGGCTCTACGAATTCGGCTTCAAGAAACATTATGGACAGAGCTACGGCGAAGATGCCGTGGAAGAAGTGTGCGACGAAGTCCGCAGGCTAACCTCGTCCGACCAGCTCATTGCCCGCCAGGCGTAAATCGCAGCGGCCCGGTACCAGTAAGGATTCACCAAAATGATCAGCAGTTACAGTGACCTGATTCAGGCCTCCTATAGCCAGCAGGAACCCCAGCGTCTGCTATTCGTGTTCTGTCGGGCGGAGTTGCCGGATGAGGCCTCCCCGGAGGAAAAAGCCGCTTTTGAACGCGGCGAAGGCGGCGCCCTGACGCCGGTGGTCTGCGTCGATAAAACCCCTGATGAAGCACCGGATTTCGATGTCCTGCATGAAGAATCCCGTGCCACCGGCCAAGCCTGGGATGTGGTGTTCGTTGCCGCCATGTCCGGCCGGGGAGGCACGCCTCCATCCAGTGATGAAGCGCAGCAGCCACTGACCATGATGGTGGAGTCTATCCGCCTCGGCCATATCAGTAATTACCTCCCGCTCGATTCAAACGGAAACGCTGTCAGCCTGGGCTGACAGCGGGTATCTGATCGATTCGTCAGCCAGGTGTATTCAATAAGAGGTATTTGATTTTCCTCTAATTTGCCTAGGCTTAAGCAATAAGGCGCTTTTTTTCAGGGAGTCTTCAGTGTCCGTTTTTTCCCGCTTCGTTTTTCTCTTTTTCGCATTGATCATGGCCATGGCCCTGAATGCAGCGCCTTTGGCCAAGTATGAGCCCGTTGCCGGTCGTCAGGTTATCAAGCAGGCGTTTCCGGATGTCACCCGGGTCATTCCCCGCAAAGGCAATCGAGCGATCCAGGAGCTCTATGCCCGCAAGGAACTGGTGGGCTATGCCTATCAGTCCCTGGATTTTGTCCAGACGCCCGCCTACTCAGGAAAGCCGGTCAATGCCATGGTGGTGCTGGATATCGAAGGCACCATCAAGGCTGCCAAGGTCATCCACCATGACGAACCCATTCTTCTGGTGGGTATACCTGAAAGTAAGATGCACGCCTTTACCAATCAGTACACGGGCCTCAAAGCCGACCAGCGGGTAACCGTGGGCGGAACCTCTTCGGAACGAAAGGTGGCCGTTGACGGATTGTCCGGGGCCACTGTGACCGTGATGGTGATCAATGAAGTGATCATGCGCACTGCCCACCGGGTGGGAGTGGAACTGGGCATGGTTGAAGGCGAGGATGGAACCCGTCCGCCTCTGGCGACCGTCGACAAACAGGCCTTTGAACAGAAAACCTGGCAGGAACTGACCGGTGACGGCTCGGTGCGCCGGTTAATGCTTACCAAGGGCCAGGTGGATGATTCCTTCAAGGGGACGGAAGCCGAGGGTGTTGATACCGCAGGCCCCGAAGAACGCAAAGAGCCGCTGATTGATCTGTATGCCGCTTACCTGGATGCGCCCACCATCGGCCGGAATCTCCTGGGCGAGAGCCAGTACCAGTGGCTGACATCCGAGCTGGAGGAGGGCGAACATGCCATTGCCGTGATGGCCAACGGTGAATACTCCTTCAAAGGTTCAGGTTATGTTCGCGGCGGTATCTTCGATCGCATCCAGATCCGTCAGTTCGGCGACACCTTCAATTTCCGTGACCTGGACTTCTACCGGCTGAGTGATGTCTATGCCGAGGGCATGCCGGAGTTCACCGAGATGGCGATCTTCATCATTCGCCAGCAGTACAACTTCGATCCCGGTACACCCTGGACAATCGAACTCACTGTGAAGCGCCAGACCGGCCCCCTGGACAGCGAGTTCCAGGTGTTTCCGTTGGAGTACCAGCTTCCGGAGCAGTATTACACCCGTCCGGAGCCTGTAGTGTCCGAGGAAGAATGGCTGGAAAACCAGCCCATGTGGGTTCAGGTGTGGTACCAGCGGGAATTCCAGATTGTGGTGCTCGGTATCGGTATCGGCGTGCTGATGTTCATCCTGTTTTTCCAGGACTGGCTGGTGAAAAAACCGAAGATGATGCGCTGGATCCGCCACGCCTTCCTGACCTACACGCTGTTCTTCATCGGCTGGTATGCCATGGGGCAATTGTCCATCGTCAACGTGCTCACGTTTGTGAACAGCCTGATCAGTGGCTTCAGCTGGAGCACGTTCCTGATCGATCCGATGCTGTTCATCCTCTGGGCCGTGGTGGCCGGCATCATCCTCCTCTGGGGCAGGGCGGTTTACTGTGGCTGGTTGTGCCCGTTTGGCGCGCTGCAGGAGCTGCTGAATGAAATTGCCCGCAAGTTGAAGGTGCCCCAATACACCGTGCCGTTTACCGTGCACGAGCGGCTATGGGCCATCAAGTACATCATTCTGCTGGTGTTGTTCGGAGTGTCGCTGGATTCCATGGCGACCGCCGAACGGCTTGCCGAGGTGGAGCCGTTCAAGACCGCGATCACGCTCAAGTTTGATCGTAGCTGGCCCTTCGTGACCTACGCCGTCCTGCTGCTGGTGGTCAACCTGTTCACCCGCAAAGTGTTCTGCCGCTATATGTGCCCGCTGGGTGCGGCTTTGGCACTGCCGACCAAACTGCGAGTGTTCGACTGGCTCAAACGGCGCAAGGAGTGTGGCAATCCCTGCCGGTTGTGTGATCACGAGTGTGAAGTCCAGGCGATCCACCCGGACGGCCACATCAACTACATGGAATGCCATTACTGCCTCGATTGCCAGATGACCTATTTCGATGACCACAAGTGTCCGCCGCTGATCGTCAAGCGACGCGGCAAGCGCCGGGGTCATAACGCACCGGGCCACCCGGAGGAAATACCCGTGGTTCAGGTGTCTTGAGTAGTCCGATAAAAAGAAAGCATGAGAAGTAAAACCGCCATTACCAATAACGGAGTTGGATGTTATGAAAAAAAGAGATGATCTGACCAAAGACCTGCCGGAGCTTCCGGAAAGCGGCCAGAGCCGCCGTCGGTTTATGGGGGCTGCTGCGCTTGCGGGAGTCGCCGGTGCAGCCGGCCTGGGTACTGCCGTGATGTCGCGGGAGTCCTTTGCGGCTGCCGCCGAGGAGGCCCGTAACAAGTTCGTGGTGCATCCCGGCGAGCTCGACGAATACTACGGGTTCTGGAGTGGTGGTCACTCCGGTGAAGTACGGGTTCTGGGCATCCCATCCATGCGGGAACTCATGCGTATCCCCGTGTTCAATGTGGATTCTGCCACCGGTTGGGGGATCAGCAATGAAAGCAAGGACGTGCTGGGCCATGACAATACCCACCTGAACGGCGATTCCCATCACCCCCACATTTCCATGACGGATGGTCGTTATGACGGCAAATACCTGTTCATTAACGACAAGGCCAACACTCGTGTAGCCCGGATCCGCCTGGACATCATGAAGTGCGACAAGATCACCACCATTCCGAATGTTCAGGCCATTCACGGCCTGCGTCTTCAGAAGGTTCCCAAGACCAAGTACGTGTTCTGTAACGCCGAGTATGTCATCCCCCATCCGAACGATGGCAGCGACACCAGCCTTGAAAGCAGCTTCACCATGTTCAACGCGGTAGACGCGGAAACCATGGAAGTGGCCTTCCAGGTGATTGTTGACGGTAACCTGGACAACACCGACGCGGACTATACCGGCAAGTACGCTTGCTCCACCTGTTACAACTCGGAGAAGGCACTGGATCTGGCCGGTACCATGCGCAACGACCGCGACTGGGCGGTGGTATTCAACATCGAGCGCATTGAGCAGGCGGTCAAGAATGGCAACTACAAGACCCTGGGTGATTCCAAGGTGCCCGTGGTAGACGGTCGTGCCGGCTCGGAACTGACCCGTTACATCCCGGTTCCCAAAAACCCGCACGGTCTGAACACCTCGCCGGACGGCAAGTACTTTATTGCCAACGGCAAGCTGTCACCGACCGCCACTATTATTGCCATCGACAAGCTGGATGATCTGTTCGATAGCAAGATTGAGCCGCGAGATACTGTGGTCGGCGAACCGGAACTGGGCCTTGGGCCCCTGCACACAACCTTCGACGGCCGTGGCAATGCCTATACCACTCTGTTTATCGACAGTCAGGTGGCCAAGTGGAACATTGCCGATGCCATCAGGCACTACAACGGCGAGGATGTGAACTACATCCGCCAGAAGCTGGATGTGCATTATCAGCCGGGGCACAACCACGCGTCCCTGACCGAGTCCCGGGATGCCGATGGCAAGTGGCTGGTGGTGCTGTCGAAGTTCTCCAAGGACCGGTTCCTGCCGGTTGGACCTTTGCATGCGGAGAACGACCAGCTGATCGATATCTCCGGTGAGGAAATGAAGCTGGTTCATGATGGCCCGACCTTCGCCGAGCCTCACGATTGCATTCTGGTGCGTCGTGATCAGATCAAGACCAAGAAGATCTACGACCGTGACGATCCGTTCTTTGCCTCTGCCGTTGAGCAGGCCAAGAAAGATGGCGTGACTCTGGAAGCCGACAACAAGGTTATCCGCGATGGCAATAAGGTTCGTGTCTACATGACCTCTATTGCGCCGCAGTACGGGATGACGGAGTTCAAGGTGAAGCAGGGTGATGAGGTGACGGTGTACGTGACCAACCTGGACACCATTGAGGATGTGACCCACGGTTTCTGTATGGTGAACCATGGTGTCAGCATGGAGGTCAGTCCGCAGCAGACCTCTTCTGTGACCTTCAAGGCAGATCGTCCCGGGGTGCACTGGTACTACTGCAACTGGTTCTGTCATGCGCTGCATATGGAGATGCGGGGTCGCATGATTGTAGAGAAAGCCTGATCCACTGAGGTTCTTGCCGGGGTTCATTAATGGGCCCTGGCAAGGCCGCAGGCTTGGGTGTGGCAAACCGATGGTAAAGGGCTTTCCGAAACACGCCCGCGAGTACGTCCCTGTAGGGCTCGAATCGGGCCATCCATGGCCCTCAACGGTTTCGGAAAGCCCTTTACCATCGATTTGCACCAAACTCGGTGCAGTCCTCCTTCATCCTGACTTTTGAGAAAACATTGATGTATCGAATCATGCGTTATGGAGTGGCCCTGACCGTCGCTCTGTTATCGCTGACCGCGCAAGCGGACCTGCAAGAACAGCTTGATGCCCTGGAACCGGGTGCGAGCTTTGAGCTTCCCCCTGAACAGATTTCGTCTCTGGCAATCCGGGTGCCCGGGGTGTCTGTGTCTTGCCATGCCGAGACGGTGATTGACCCCGGCGGGCAGGGCAATGCGGTGGATATCGTCGCCGAGAGGGTGACGTTTTCCGGATGTGCCGTTCGCAACTGGGGCAGCAATCTGAACGAGCTGGATGCGGGGATTTTTGTGGCTCGGGAGGCCAGGGGCGCGGTGGTTGAGAACAATCGTTTGCAGGGGCCGGCGTTCGGGGTGTGGCTGGATGCAACGCCGGATGTGACGGTCCGCGATAATCGGATTCGCGGTGATGACAGTCTGCGTCCGAATGACCGGGGCAATGGGATTCATCTGTTCAATACCACCGGCGCGCTGATTGAAGGCAATGACATCCGTCGGACGCGGGATGCGATTTATATCGAGACGGCGAATAACAATACGATCCGGGGCAATGAGATGGCGGATCTGCGTTATGGCATTCATTACATGTACTCGATGAATAATCTGCTGGAGAACAATGTCACCCGTAACACGCGAACCGGTTATGCGCTGATGCAGAGCAAGCGTCTGACGGTGATTAACAACCGGTCGGTGAATGATGAGAACTACGGGATTCTGATGAATTTCATTACCCAGTCGGAGCTGCGGGGCAATGTGGTGACGGGTGTGTCCCAGGGGCAGACCGCCGGTGTTGCCATTGAGGGGGCTGAAGGTAAGGCGGTGTTTATCTACAACTCGCTGTACAACACCTTTGAAGGCAATGTCTTTGCCGACAGTAATATCGGCATTCATCTGACCGCGGGCTCGGAAGACAACGAGGTTTTTGACAACGCGTTCGTGAATAATCAGCGCCAGGTCAAGTATGTCGCCACCCGCACCCAGGAGTGGTCAAAAGGGAAGAAGGGCAATTACTGGAGTGATTATCTGGGCTGGGACCGGGATCAGGATGGCGTTGGCGATGTGCCCTATGAGCCCAATGACAACGTGGACCGGCTGCTGTGGAAATACCCGGAAGCCAAGGTTCTGATGTTCAGCCCGGCGGTGGATACCCTGCGCTGGGTGCAGGCTGCGTTTCCGGTGGTCAAGTCCGCCGGTGTGACCGATTCCCATCCCCTGATGCGGATGCCCGCAGAGCTTCAACCGGAGAACCGATGAGCTGTTTTCGTCTTGAGAATGTGAGTTACCGGTACGACAAGAGCCCGGTCCTTACGGGGATCGACCTGACTCTGGAGCCGGGGGAGATTCTGGGGTTGTTCGGCCATAACGGGGCCGGTAAGACAACCTGTATCAAGCTGATCCTGGGGCTCATGAACCCCAACCAGGGATCGGTTTCCGTGCTTGGCGGCCATGCCGGCGATCCGCAGGTAACCCAGCACATCGGTTACCTGCCGGAGAACGTGATGTTCTATCCGCAGCTGACCGGTCGGGAGATTCTGAACCATTTCGCCCGGTTGAAGGGCGCGTCCCTGCAACAGGTGCCGCAACTGCTCGAACAGGTTGGCCTTGGCGATGCGATGGGTGCCCGCACCAAGACCTACTCGAAAGGCATGCGCCAGCGTCTTGGTCTGGCCCAGGCGCTGTTGGGTAAGCCCAGGCTGCTGATGCTGGACGAGCCTACGGTGGGGCTGGATCCGGTCGCCACGGCAGACCTGTACCGGTTGCTCCGGGAGCTGCGTGATGGGGGCACGGGCATTGTGCTGTGTTCCCATGTCCTGCCCGGTGTCGAGCCTTACATCGATCGTGCGGCCATTCTCACCGATGGCGCACTGAAGGCCGCTGGCGATCTGGCCGCACTGAGGCGGCAGGCGAATATGCCGGTAACCCTGTCTCTGGAACCAGCCAACAGTATCTCGGCGCTGGAACATGTGATCGACAGGGCCTCGAGCAGCAGTGGCCTGATCATCAAGACCGATAGTGGGCGCCTGCGGGTGGATGTGCAGCCGAGGGAGAAAATGGCCCTGCTGAATGCAGTGATGGCATCGGGGGAAGTGGCAGATCTCAGCATTCATCAGCCCAGCCTGGAAGACATCTACGTGCACTTTATCGGTTCCGGTGGCCTGGCCCACCGGGGAGGCAGTCAATGAACAGTATCTGGACCATTGCCCGCAAGGAACTCAGTGACAGCCTGCGCAACCGCTGGCTGATGGCCATTTCCCTCGTGTTTGCGACTCTGGCCCTGGGCATTGCCTGGTTTGGCGCTGCAGCCTCGGGGCAGGTGGGGTATGCCTCCACGCCGGCCACCATTGCCAGTCTCGCGAGCCTTGGAATCTTCCTGATCCCGTTGATTGCACTGCTGCTGGCCTACGATGCCATCGTCGGGGAAGAAGAGGGTGGAACCCTGCTGTTACTGCTGACTTACCCTCTTAGCCGAAGCCAGCTGCTACTCGGAAAGTTCCTGGGCCATGGCCTGACTCTCGCGCTTGCCACCGTGATTGGTTTCGGCGTTGCCGGCGTGGCCATTGCGGTGCTGGTGGAAAACGTTGCTATCGCCAGTCTCGCGGCAGCCATGCTGCGGTTTATTGGCTCCACCGTTCTGTTGGGATGGGGATTTATTGCCCTTGCCTACGTGATCAGTGTGCGGGTCAGCGAAAAGCCCATCGCCGCCGGCCTGGCCCTGGCGATCTGGTTCTTCTTCGTGCTGATCTTCGACCTGATGCTGCTGGGCACCCTCGTGGCCAGCGAAGGCCAGTTCAGTGCTGAACTGTTGCCCTGGCTGTTGATGCTCAATCCCACGGATGTCTACCGCCTGCTCAATATCGTTGCCTTCGGCGATACCGCCCAGCTCAGCGGCGTCCTCAGTCTCGGTGCCGATCTGCCCATCGGCGCCACCGGCCTGTGGATCGGCCTGGTGCTGTGGTTTGCCATCCCGCTGGCAGGCGCCCTGTTACTTTTCCGAAACCGTCGTATCTGAACGGAGTTATCCCGATGAACAGAAGTAAACTCAACTGGCTCCTCGCCGCTCTGGCAGCCATAACCCTCACCGCCTGTTCGGGCAATGAGGAGCAGACCATGGCCAAACCCGAACCGGTGCATTTCGAAAGCGGCGATGAATGCCACGTCTGCGGCATGGTGATCTCCAATTTCCCGGGCCCCAAGGGTGAGGCCATAACCGAGAAAGAGCAGCACGTCCGTAAGTTCTGCTCCACCAAGGACATGTTCGCCTGGATGCTCCAGCCGGAGAATGAAAACCGTGATCACACCCTCTACGTCCACGACATGACCCAGACCGAGTGGGAGCATCCGGACGACACCGCCCTGATCGACGCCCGGGACGCTTTCTTCGTGGTTGGCTCTGACCGCTCGGGCGCCATGGGGCCGACGCTTGCCTCCTTTGCGACCGAGGAAGCCGCCCACGGGTTCATGATGGAACATGGCGGTGAGGTTCTGAAATACAGTTCGATCACCATGGAGCATCTGAATACCGGCCTGGCGAAGCATGGTATGGATGGTATGGACGGAATGGACGGAATGGACCACTAGAAATGAAAAAGGGTCAGATGAAAGCTTTCATCTGACCCTTTTGTTGTGCTGGTTGCTGTGCCGGCCGCTTAGCCGCCGGTCATGTTCATGAACCGGAGGATCTGCACATCCCCGTTGCTGGAGAAGTGATGCCGCTCCGGCTTCAGATCCATGGCATTGATAATGGTTTCCCGCAACTTGTCATCAGTCACCGGATTGCCCCGTAGCACCCTGCGCAGATCCACCGAGTGCTCGTTACCCAGGCACAGCAGCAGCCGACCTTCGACGGTCACCCGCACCCGATTACAGGTAGAACAGAAGTTGTGGGAATGGGGAGAAATGAAACCGACCCGGGTCTCGCTGTCTTCCATGCGGTAATAACGGGCGGGACCGCCGGAATCCTCGGTAGCGGGCACCAGCTCGTGATGCTTGCGGATGATGTCCCGAACTTCTTCGCTGGTGCAAAGCGCCAGGCCCCGATCGTGTTCGGAAATCTCACCCAACGGCATCTCTTCGATAAAGCTGATATCCACCTTTTTCTTGCGGGCGAACTCGATCAGCTCCGGGATCTCCTCGTCGTTGCGGCCCTTCATCACCACTGTATTGATCTTGATGCCCCGGAAGCCAGCTTCCCGGGCAGCATCAATACCGTCCAGCACATGTGACAGTTTGCCGGTGCGGGTGATGTTGCGGAATTTGTCGGCGTCCAGGGAATCCAGGCTGATGTTCAGGCGATGCATCCCCGCCTTGCGCAGAGGCTCGGCCATGGTGGTGAGCTGGCTTCCATTGGTGGTCATGGCAAAGTCGCGCAGACCGTAAGTGCCAATCTCCTTTACCAGCTCCAGGATATCCTTGCGTACCAGCGGCTCGCCGCCGGTCAGACGAATTTTTTCGGTACCCAGGTCAACGAAGTTGCGGGCAACGCGGGCGATTTCTTCCAGGGTGAGAACCTGCTGGCGGGGCAGGAAAGTCATGTCCTCGGCCATACAGTACACGCAGCGGAAATCGCACCGGTCAGTGACGGACAGACGCACGTAGTTGACGGTGCGACCAAAACGGTCTGTCAGCTTGTTCTGGGGCATCGGGTTGGTCCTGTTGCCGATTGTTTTTTAACCTGAGTATAGACCAAGTATTGCAGATCGGATCACCAATTCCGATACCCCTCGGGAGGTAAGCCTGCTGTCAGGTAATTCAGAGTGGGCCGTCCCTGGCCCGGGCTCTTTTTTTCAGGCGCTGAGCTCGCTGGTTGCGCCGCTTTCATCGGTTTCGAGGGCAACCGGCTCCAGATCCGGGAAGAAAACGCCCTTCACGACTTGCCAGGTTACGGCGAGTGCGCCAACGATGAAGACCACGTCGCCAACGGTTCTGACCCAGCGCAGGGTTTGCAGGATATCGCTCTGCATGAAGGCTTCACTGCGTGCGTACCACAGGCCCTCGCTGGCGCTGGCAATGAACTGGATAAAGCCGACCGGCAACAGGCTGGTGAACAGCATCAGGACCAGGCCAATATTCAGCCACCAGAAACCTACCTTCATCAGCCGCTCGTCAAAGATGATGCGCGGACGGATGTAACGCAGGATCATCAGTGCGAAGCCCAGGGCCAGGAACCCATAGACACCGAACAGGGCCGCGTGGGCGTGGGTGGGCGTGGTGTTCAGGCCCTGGATGTAATACAGCGCGATTGGCGGGTTGATCATGAACCCGAGCACGCCGGCACCCAGCATGTTCCAGAAGGCAACCGCCACAAAGAAGGTCAGCGGCCAGCGAATATTTTCCATCCACGGTGCGCGGGACTTCAGGCGCCAGTTTTCCCAGGCCTCGTATCCCAGGACCACAAGTGGTACCACTTCCAGTGCACTGAAGGTGGCGCCCACTGCCATTACCGGCGTGGTCGTGCCGGAGAAGTACAGGTGGTGGAAGGTGCCGGGCACGCCCCCGAGCATGAACAGGCTGGCGGATGCCAGGCTGGCAGATGTTGCCACGGTGCGGGACACCAGGCCCATGCTGCAGAAGATAAAGGCTAGGGCAGTGGTTGCGAACACTTCAAAGAAGCCTTCGACCCACAGGTGGACAATCCACCAGCGCCAGTACTCCATGATCGAGATATGAGTACGCTCGCCGTAGAAGAAGCCGGCACCATAGAACAGGCCAATGGCAACCACCGAAGCGGTCAGCAGGGCCAGCAGGTTCTTGTCACCAGGCTGGCGCAGGGCGGGAACAATACCGCGCAGCATCAGCACCAACCAGAACACGATGCCGAGGAACTTGCCGATCTGCCAGAGGCGGCCAAGGTCTACATACTCGTAACCCTGGTGGCCCAGCATGAAGCTGAGATTGGCCGGCATGATCTGGTTGATGGCGAGGAAGTTGCCAATAAACGAACCGGCAACCACAGCAACCAGGGCCCAGAACAGCACATCAACACCCAGTTTCTGGAATTTCGGATCCTTGCCGCCATTGATGATGGGGGCGAGGAACAGACCAGCGGCGAGGAAGCCGGTGGCAATCCAGAACATGGCGGACTGAATGTGCCAGGTACGCATCAGGGAGTAGGGGAACCACTCGGAGGTCTCGATGCCGTAGAAACCCTGACCTTCAACCGTATAGTGGGCAGTGAAGCCGCCAAGCATGACCTGGAAAGTGAACAGGCCAACCACCAGCAGAAGATACTTGCCCAATGCTTTCTGGGAAGGCGTAAGCCCGACTGCACTCAGTGGATCCTTCAGTGGCGCCTGCGGTTCCTCATCCTCCTTGCGAAGGAAGGCCCAGGCCCAGATCAGACCACCGACACCGGCAATCAGGAGAACCACACTGATTAACGACCAGACCACGTTCTCGCCGCTAGGCCTGTTATCGATAAGCGGTTCGTGGGGCCAGTTGTTGGTGTAGGTAACCTCGCTGTCCGGGCGTTCGGTAGCAGCGGCCCAGGCAGTCCAGAAGAAAAACTCGGTCATCCGCTCGCGACGCTCGGCGCTGGGCAGGGTGTTTTCCTTCATGGCGTAGTTTTCGCGGGTTGACTGCAGTTCCGGAGCGTCGCTGAACAGTCGGCTGTAGTAGTCGGCTGTTCTGGCAATAGCTTCGCTCCTGCGCTCGGAAAGCTGCAGAGTGCTGGTAGCGGCGTCGTAGGTATTGGTGCGGTACTCGGTCTTCAGGTCGTACTGCAGGGCGTTCTGCTGCTGCCCGCTGAGGCTGTGCCATTCCTGCCCGTACTCTTCCAGGGCTGCGATTTCCAGCCAGGTTTCCAGTTCACGGTGCAGCCAGTCGGCGGTCCAGTCCGGTGCCTGGTAGGCACCGTGGCCCCAGATCGAGCCAAGCTGCATGCCTCCGACGGACTGCCAGGCAGTTTGTCCATCAAGAATGCTTTCCTCGGTCATCAGGGTGTCGCCGTCGGCGGACACAACGCGATCCGGGATGGGCGGTGCTTCGCGGTACACCTCGGCACCGAAATACCCCAGGAGCGTGAAGGTTACTGCCAGGATTCCGATCAGCAAAAACCAGAGGCGGCGGTACTTAGCCATGGTGCGCTCCTCCCAGTCGGGTCGGGTAGGCGTCTTTCTGTTTCATAACACTGTCTCCTCATTAAACATTTATTTAAGATAAATCTTTATGCAGGAATTTTGATTTGATGCATTTAAGGTGTCAAATTTATTTTGTGGGTATATCGGAAGTCGTAGATGGGTAAGGGAAGGTTTTTAGGTGGGTGACTTTCTACGGTTTGATTTTTTTCTGGTGCCGGCTTAGCATTAAGATGTATTTATAGTAAATGTTATAGGTGGATTCATGAGTGAATACGAAAAGTGGCTTTTCACAGCAAACAGCACCCTGGGACTGTCAGTGTTGGGTTTGATGGTTACAATTCTGCTTGCATACCCGTTGGCGGGCGCGCTTGCACTGTCTGTGCAAATTGCTGCCCATATCGGAACCCTGGTTTTTGCGGTCGGTATCAAGGTGGCCTATGTGGCGCGTCTGGTTTTTCTCAGCCGTTTGGGCAGACCTGTCCATTGAATCCCGGTAGAATAGATGCAGTTATGAACCTTGGTGAGAACCCCGTGATGGGCGATCGTTTTGGGAAAACCGGATTTCGTATTCTTGCGTATATCTCGATTACGCTGGCTGCTGCAGGAGTGGTTCTGCCGTTGTTGCCCACAACACCCTTCGTTCTGCTGGCCGCATTTTTTGCCAGCAAGGGGTCTCCGGCTTTTGCTCAGTGGCTTGAAGACCATCCCAGGTTTGGTCCTGCCATTGATCAGTGGCGTACACGCAGGGCAGTGCCGGCACGGGCGAAGGTGCTGGCGTGCAGCATGATGGCCCTGAGTTGGGGGATGCTGTTTGCGTTGGGAGCGTCAGCGATGGTGTTGGGCATTTCTGGCGTATTTTTGTGCGGCACCGCCTGTTATCTGGTAACCCGACCTTCTTATTGAACGATTGCACACACGACTGGAGTATTGAATGCACATCACCCGCTACACGGATTATTCACTTCGAGTACTGATATATCTGGCAGTTCAGGGTGATCGTCTGGCGACCATTCAGGAAATCGCTGACAGCTATGACATTTCCAAAAACCACCTCATGAAGGTGGTGCACCAGCTGAACAAGAAGGGCTACATTGAAACCATCCGGGGCAAAAAGGGTGGAATGCGTCTGCATCGGGCGCCCTCGGATATTAACGTTGGTATCCTGGTACGGGAAACCGAACAGGACCTGAGCATCGTGGAGTGCTTTTCCTCCAAGAACGCCTGCAAGATAACCCCCGTGTGTGGCCTGAAATCGATGTTCGGTGAGGCGTTGAAGGCCTTCCTGGAAGTGCTGGACAAGTACACCCTGGCCGATGTTATCCAGGATCAGCACAGGCCCCAGCTCTTGAGATTACTTCAGATAGCCTGACGCGGCCAGGCGCGCCCTTGGCGCCTGGCCGCTCCAGCCCTGTCAGGCCGCTCTGGCCATTCCCATCAACTTCTCCGGCAGTGAATGTCGGAGTATGCGTTTGACTACCGTGCCGTACTGCTTGGCAAAACTGCCGGTGTTGTAGTGAATGCCGTGCTTTCGACACACCGCCTGTACCTTCCCGGAAATCTCCGGATACCGGTGGGCGGGCAGGTCCGGGAACACGTGGTGTTCCACCTGGTAGCTAAGATGGCCGCTCAGAATATGAAGCCAGCGGCCCCCGGTGAAGTTTGAGGACCCCGTGAGCTGGCGCAAATACCAGTGGCCCTTGCTCTCGCCCTCGCATTCCTCCTCTGTGAAGGTTTCCGCATCCTGGGTAAAGTGGCCACAAAAAATCACCGTGGATGACCAGAGATTACGGATCAGGTTGGCGCCCACATTCCCCGCCAGAACAATCGGAGCCACCGGAAAGGTAAGCAGCGGGAAGAAAACGTAGTCCTTGAAGGCCTGGCGGCCACCCTTGCGGGCGAATTGCTTCAGGAACGGCAGTTTTTCCCGCCAGCTTATTTCCCGGCTTCGCAGCTTCTCGGTTTCAAGTTCGTGCAGGCCCACGCCCCATTGGAAGAACACGCTCAGCAGAATGTAATTGATGAACTGCAGCGTGTGCCAGGGTTTCCAGGGCTCGTCATCGGTCAGTCGTAAGACGGCGTAGCCGTAGTCACGGTCCTTGCCGATGATGTTGGTGTAGGTGTGATGTTCATAGTTATGGGTACGGCGCCAGGAGTCACCTGTGCAGACCGTATCCCACTCGTAGGTCTGGGAATTCAGGCTCGGGTCGTTCATCCAGTCATACTGGCCGTGCATGACATTGTGACCGATCTCCATATTTTCCAGGATCTTGGCAATGCCGAGGGTTGCCGTGGCAGCAACGAACACCGGCGGAAGGAAGCCGAATGGCATCATGATCCGGCCACCGGCCTCAAGACTCCGGTGCAGCCGGATCATTCTCCGGATGTAACGTGCGTCCCGTTCTCCGAGGTCCGCCAGAACCTCCTCCCGGATCGCGTTCAGATCGGTTTCAAGTTCTGCGAGTTGCGCTTCGGTCATCTTTTTCATGGTCATACTCCCTGCGGTGCGCTCAGGCCCCGCAATAAAATCGGATGTGGGTTCTTAAAGGTCGAGTGAGACCGGGCCGCGGGGAACGGAGATACAAAGTTGGACAGTCTCCTCGCCGGGGCCGGAAGTTTGGCCGGTCAGACGGTTGATGACGGTACCCGTGGTTTTCCGGCAACTGCACTGGTGGCAGATGCCCATGCGGCATCCGTGGCGCGGTGTCAGTCCGGCGGCCTCGGCGATTTCCAGCAGGGTGGCATCGCCCTCGGAATCGACCATCATCTGGCTGCTCTCAAACTGAACCTCACCACCGAGTGTTTCGTTTCCAAGGTTGGCACTTGGCACTGAAAAGAACGTGCTGTGGATATCCGCGTCAGCAAAGCCTCTCTCGGAGAGGAGGCCCTGGGCCAGATCCATCAGGCCTTTGGGGCCGCAGAGATAGACCTGCCGAGCCTTGATGCCTGGCACTGTGTCCAGATCCTGGCCACGCAGGTAGCGGGGTTCCCTGGACTCGTTGGTGGCGATGATATTAAGCGTGAGGGCGCTATAGCGTGCCTTCAGGGCCAACAGTTTCTCCCGGGCAATAACGTCATCACGGGTTCTGACGAAATACAGCAGAGTCACCGGTGCCCGGTAATCCTGGGCCGCCATGGTCTCAAGCTGGCTCAACACTGGCGTGATGCCGCTGCCACCGGCAATAAACAGCACCGGTTGGGCCGGTTCTGGTATCAGAAAATCACCAAAGGCTTCGCCCAGACCGATTACCGCCCCAGTTTGCAGGTGATCGTGAAGCCAGTTGGTCACCAGGCCGCCGGGAAGGCGTTTGATGGTCAGCGTGACCAGTCCCTGTTCCTGCCAGAGCAGGGGTGAGCTCGAGAGGCTGAACGTACGGTTTCGGCGTACTCCATCCACTTCAACACAGATGTTCACATGCTGGCCCGCGCGGAAGCCCGACCAGCGCCTGGCCGGTTTCAGAACCAGTGTCTTGGTGTCCCCGGTTTCAGAAAGGATCTGCTCCACTCTGGCCGGTGTGTACTCTTGTACCCACATGGGGTTGATGCGTTCCAGCAGTGGGTCAAAAAACGCTTCCGGGTCATCCCGGTTGAATAGCTGCCTTCCGAGCCAGTGAAGGGCTTTTTGCTGGGTCTGTTTCGCTAACATGATCGTTGCCTCCCTGAGGCTTTTCGCTGTCCGTGTGTACAAGTGTTCACTTATGTGTACGAATGTACACACGACTACGTAAACTGACAACGGCTGAGCTCGTAATGGCTCAAAATGACAAGCATTCTGTACTTTTATTTTTTGGGATGTGTACACTTGTGAACCATTGGCTAACGGCAGGCGGTATGGGTACAGGATGGCGGAAAAACAGCGAAGAAAGCCCGGTGAAACCCGCGAGAAACTGATGACCGCGGCGTTAACCCTGGTAGGCAAGGGCAGGCATTTCGCCAGTCTTGGTATCCGGGAGGTGACACGTCAGGCAGGCGTGGTGCCCACCTCGTTTTACCGGCATTTCCGCAATATGGACGATCTGGGGTTGCAGCTTGTGGATGAGCTGGGCCTGGTGCTACGCAGGATGATGCGAGAAGCCCGCGCGAATGTGTTGCAGGCGGACAAACTGATTGAAGAATCGGTGGCCATCTTTATCAGCCACGCGCAGGCCAACCGGAGTTTCTTTCTGTTCATGGCCCAGGGGCTGGCCGGTGAGAGCAGGGCAGTGCAGGAAGGTATCCGGAGCGAGATGCGTTTCTTTGCCAGTGAGCTTGCGAATGATCTGCGCAGGTTGAGGCTGGTGGACCATCTGACCGATCAGGATCTGGACATGACCTGTGACCTGGTGGTGCGCAGTGTCGCCTTCAGCCTGACTGATCTGCTCGGCGTATCCGCCGAAGACGACTATCAGATCGAGCAGATCAGGAAGCGGACCACCCGCTTCCTGCAACTGATTTTCGTGGGCGCCGCCCACTGGCAAAGCGCGGGCTGATTGTCCGTTGTATCAGTCCGCTTTACTCTTTTTCGTCGACTGTTTGCGCGGCGCACTGGGCTTGGCCGCAGCTTTCGGTTTGGCCTTTGGCGGAAGAATCAGGCTTTCCAGTTCGTCCAGTGCTTCACCCGTGTAAACCGCAAGTCTCTGCATACTTGGCAGGGTATCCCTGCAGCCCGTATAGCCGAAGTTCAGTGAGCCGTCATAGCTCAGGCAGGTGATGTTCAAAGCGCCACCGTGAGTAATCAGCGAGACAGGGTACATGGCTTCCAGTTTCGCGCCCTCGTAGTAGAGCGTTCTCTGGGGCCCCGGCACATTGGAGATCGTGACGTTAAATACCGGCCGCATGCGACCGCCAAGGCCGGACATCAGCTGCAGTATATAAGGCGACATCAGGAGCATGGTGTACTGGGTGAGCGCGCTTTTGGGCAGCTTCTGCAAATGCTCTTTGGCCCTTCGCGTTGACGCCTTGATGTTTTGCAGGCGGGTCAGCGGATCGGCTTCGTCGGTCGCAAGCGAAGAGATCATGAAACTGATCTGGGTGCCTGTCCCTTCGTCATCGGACGGCCGGATGTTGACCGGTATGCCGGCGGTGAGGGGAGCGTCCGGCAGTTCATTCTGTTCCAGCAGAAAACGCCTGAGGGCAGTTCCGCACAGGTACAGAACGATATCGTTGAGGGAAGCGCCGGAAACGTGGGCAAGTTCCTTGATCCTGTCGAGCTGATAATGCTGGGTGGCAAACCGGCGCTGGCCGGTGACCCGATGATTGATCTTGGAGACGGGCCCGGTGAACGGCGCCGTCAGACCGTCCTCGGGGTGGCGGACCGAATGCACCAGCCGGTTGCCCGCCTGCAGCAGACGCGGTGCCATATCTGCCTGCAGTTTCAGGGCATCCATGGCCTGTGAAACCGCACCGGGCACGCTGGCCTCGGAATCGGATTTGCTGCCGCGACGGCGCTCCGGCCGAACCGACCAGGGTGGCGGCATGTCCCGTTTGTCGGGATCGGTTGTCAGTACCCGTTGCATCAGGCGTACACCACTGATGCCATCAATCATGGAATGATGCATCTTGGTGTAGAGCGCAAAACGGTTGTTCTCGAGGCCCTCGATAACGTGGCATTCCCAGAGTGGGCGGGCAAAATCCAGGGGGTTGGAGTGCAGGCGCGATACCAGTATGCCCAGTTCCCGTTCACCGCCGGGGCGCGGGAGTGCCGAGTGACGCACGTGGTAATCCAGATCGATTTTCTTGTCGACTTTCCAGCCCGGCGCCAGTACCCGACCCAACAGCCCGGACCAGGCAAGCTTTAAACCCCAGGGGGGCGCGACATCGCCGGTTTCCTTCATGCGGGTCACCATGTCCCGGAGGAAGGTTTCAGGGGCGCCCTCCGGTAGCGAAAAGATCTGCAGGTTGCCCACATGCATGGGGGTGTCTTCAGATTCTACGGCCAGCCAAGAGGCATCCAGCGTTCCCAGGCGTTTCATTCCTTGTGCGTCTCCACCAGTATCCACGTATTTTAGTTATCTGCTGCAAGTATACTTGCAACTGCTTCGTGACACGATGTTTCAGGTCATAAAGTTCCCCGGTTTTGCAGTGCTTTATCGCCTCAAACGTTTGCCGTTTTAGTCTCCCGAAAGAGGCGAGTGTGTGCTACTTTTCATCGGTTGGTTGCAGTAAAAACAAAAACATCCGGAGGCGTTGTGGAATCCAGCCCGCTTATCTCGGCAGGTCTGCCGATTGCTCTGTTCATCATAATGATCGGTATCGGCATGACCCTGACGATACGAGACTTCCGCCAGGTGGCGGTGTATCCGAAAGGGATGATCGTCGGCACCATTGCCCAGATTCTCGTCATGCCCCTCATCGCCTTCATGCTGGCCACGTTGCTGGCGGTTCCGCCGGCCATAGCGGTCGGACTGGTGATCATCGCTGCCTGCCCTGGAGGCACCACCTCGAATCTGTTTGTGCTGCTCTCGCGGGGGAACATTGCCCTCTCCATAGTACTGACCGTCAGCGCCAGCCTGATCACCATTCTTACCCTGCCGCTGTTTACCAATATTGCCCTTCAGTACTACATGGGAACCGAGGAAGACATTGTGCTGCCGGTCTGGAAAACCGTGGGCATGCTGATTGGCATCGTGCTCTTCCCGGTCGCCATCGGGATGGTGGTTCGTACCCGCAAGCCGGAGGTTGCCCGCAAGGCAGAAAGCATTGTGAGTATCTTCGGCGGTATCGTGCTGGCGGTGCTGATCGTGGCGCTGGTGTACGGTGTTCGCGACCAGATCTGGGAGCTCCTGAAGCAGGCGGGGCCGGCAACCATCCTGTTGAATCTGGCCGGTATTGGTCTCGGCCTGGCGGCCGGCCGGATGGCGGGTCTGACCCAGCGGGAATCCCTGGCAGTGGCGGTGGAGCTGGGTGTAAAGAACGGCACCATTGCCCTCATGGTCACTCTGACTCTGCTGGAATCCAGCGCCATGTCGATCCCGGCTGCGGTCTACGGGGTGCTGATGTTCCCCATCGGCTTTGTTCTCGCCATGTATGGTCGAAGCATCATTCCCATTTCGACGGTACAGAGCAAAAACTGACTGGAGTCCTGCGTTATGCAGTTCCTGAACGGCATTACCCTTCTGCTTGTCTACCAGTTGATAGGGGAGATTACAGTTCGCTTGCTCGGTGTTCCCATCCCCGGGCCCGTACTTGGCATGGTGATGCTGTTCGTAACTTTGATGATACGGGGCAAGGCGCCGGAGTCTGTCGATCAGGCGTCCACGGCCTTGCTCAGTCATCTCTCGCTTCTTTTCGTTCCGGCGGGCGTGGGCATGATGGCGCATTTTGGCCGCATCGCCGACGAGTGGGTCCCCATAACCCTGGCGCTGCTGTTAAGTACCGTGATAACCATGGTCGCCACCGCGCTGATCATGCAGGTGACCACCCGCTGGTTTGCAAAGCCGCTGGCCGAAAAGGAGGGCGGCGATGAATGAGCCGGGTCTGAAAGACATCTGGGTCTACCTTTCGACGTCCCCGCTCCTCGGACTGACCATTACCCTGGTGGCCTATGGTCTGGCCTACCGGCTGTACCTGAAAACCAACTCCAATCCGCTGGCCAATCCGGTGGTCACATCGGTGGCCATGCTCATCATCCTGTTGCTGGCCACCGGCACCTCCTACAGTGACTATTTTGAAGGCGGTCAGTTCGTTCACTTTCTGCTGGGACCGGCGACGGTGGCGTTGGCCGTTCCCCTGTATCAGCAGTTTTCCAGGCTTCGACAACTCTGGTTGCCGGTAACGATTTCGCTCTTTTGCGGCGTTGTCATCGCCGCAGGCAGCTCTATCGGCCTGGCCCGGCTTCTGGGTGGGTCTACGGAGATCCAGATGTCCCTGGCCCCGAAATCGGCAACGGCGCCGGTGGCCATGGGGATTTCCGAAAAAATTGGCGGCCTTCCGTCGCTGACTGCCGTATTGGTTGTTATCACGGGCATCACCGGCGCCGTTCTGGGCACCAAGCTCTTTGAGTGGATCCGGGTTCGCGATGACACCGCCAGGGGCATTGCCATGGGTGTTGCAGCACACGGTATCGGGACCGCCCGGGCGTTTCAGGTAAGTTCGCAGATGGGTGCTTTTTCCGGGCTTGCGATGGCGCTTTCCGCCTTCGCTACCGCCTTGCTCGTGCCCTGGCTGGTCGATCTGCTTGAAGCCTGGATCCCCGCCTGAGCCGGCTCTTCCGATGGATTCAATGGGATAACTCCATTTCCCCATCGCTGGCGTACCCGTTATCAAGAGAAACCTTGATAAGCGAACCCTGAGGAGGCCCCTTGAGCAGGAATAACTACCTGGCAGTGCTTGTTCTGTCACCGGTGTGGATGTCGAGCTCGCTTCCGGCGATTGCACAGTCGTCATTGGACAACGATGAGGAGCTGGTGCTTCAAGTAACGTCACCAAGACTGGTTCGGGATCTGTACGAAACGCCCGCGGCAGTCTCGGTCATCAACGCACCCGATATCCGTGAGGGTCAGCAGCGTCTGCAACTGGATGAATCCCTCAATACCGTTCCGGGCCTGTTTTTTCAGAACCGCTACAACTTCGCCCAGAATCTCAGATTGTCTACTCGCGGATTTGGTGCCAGAGCGCCCTTCGGTATTCGGGGTATCCGGATTCAGGTGGATGGTATCCCCTACACGCTGCCCGATGGCCAGTCCCAGATCGATGCCATTGATCTGGATTCCGCCCAGCGAATCGAGGTCATTCGGGGGCCTGCCTCCGTTCAGTATGGGAATGCCGCGGGCGGTGTGATCGATATTTCCACTGCGTTGGGTGATGAGCTGCCCCAGGGCGGTCGGCTGCGGCTCGATGGCGGCAGTGACGACTATCGCAAGGCCGCGATACAGGGAAATGGCGTTGATGGTGATACCAGCGGCATAGCAACGCTTTCCTGGCTGACCTTTGATGGCCACCGGGAGCAGAGCAAGGCAGAGAAAGCACTGTTCAACGCCCGTGTGGCACGGGATCTGGATTCTGGACGGCGGATAACCGCCACATTCAACGCGCTGCATAACCCCAAATCCGAAGATCCGGGTGGGCTCACCCTGGCCCAGGCCGAAGAAGATCCGGAGCAGGCCACCGCATTGGCCAAGAGGCTGGACAGCAGCCAGACCGTGAACCAGCAGACCCTGGGTGTAAGATTTGAAGACTCGGGCGTCCTTCCCGGCCAACTCACCCTCGATACCTTCTACACTCACCGGGATTTCGCACAGCAGTTGCCGTTTCCCGGAAGCAGCCGCATAGCCTACGACCGGCACTTTTACGGCATCAGTTCCCAGTATCAGCAGGAATCGACGCTGGCCGGATTGCCTCTGGTGTGGGTAACCGGCCTGGATGTTCACCATCAGTCCGACGACCGGCGCCGCTATTCGGTGTCTATCGATGGCGATATCACCGGCCAGACCCAGGCGGAAAACCAGAGTGCTACCAATGTGGCGGTGTTTGGCCAGGGCGACCTGGCGCTGAGCGACGCACTCAACGTCTCCCTTGGCGTGCGGTTCGACCGGTTGCGTCTGGCCATTGACGACGACTGGCTGCAAGACGGTAACGATGATTCGGGCAACCGGACTTTCCGGGAATACAGTGGCGTTGCCGGTATCAGCTACAAGCTGGCACCGGCGCACCAGGTATACGCCACCCTCGGTACGGCGTTCGAGTCACCCACCTTTACCGAGTTTGCCAATCCGAATGGCGGCGGCTTCAATCCCGAGCTGGAGCCGCAGCAGGCATTGAATCGCGAGATGGGTATGCGCGGCATGCTTGGCCGTGGCCTCAGCTATGACATGGCCCTGTTCTCCATCCGGGTGGAGGACGAGATCCTGCCCTTTAACGTGGGCGATCAGACCTTCTACGAAAACGCCGGCGAAACCCGTCGCAATGGTTTTGAACTGGGTCTGGCCTGGGACCTTTCGTACGCCTGGCGGGTAACCAGCGCGCTGACCCTGGCGGATTACGAGCTAAGGGACTTTGTGGATGAGCAGGGCAACGACGCCAGCGGCAACGCTATTCCAGGTCTGCCGGAGCAACTCTGGGTGAGCGAGCTGGAGTGGCGCGGTGCAGCCGGTCGTTTCGCGGCTCTGGAGTGGCAGTATGTGGGCGAGTTCTACGCCGAAAACAGCAACCAGACCCTGGTGAGTGACTATTGGCTGGTCGGTATGCGTGCCGGCGATTCAGTACGGATGGCGGATCAGACCCTGAACCTGTATGCCGGAATCCGCAATCTGCTGGATCAGGACTACTTCAGTAACGTGCGGATAAATGCCAACGCGAACCGCCCTGTGGAAGACCGGGGCTATTTCGAACCCGCCCCGGGAAGAACTTTTTATGCGGGCCTGGAATGGGTATTCTGAGGGGCGATAACAACACAAACAGTAGGGATTTTTAATTCATGCAAACCAAGTTCCTTCTCGAAGAAAGCCAGATGCCGAAATACTGGTACAACCTGCAGGCGGATCTGCCTGAGCCGTTGCCCGCCGTGCTGCACCCGGGCACCCAGCAACCAGTGGGCCCGTCCGATCTTGAGCCGTTATTTCCGATGGCCTTGATTGAACAGGAAGTGACCACTGAGCGGGAAATCGAGATCCCTGAGCCGGTACGTGACGTTTACAACCTCTGGCGGCCGGCGCCTCTGTACCGGGCCCATCGTCTCGAGAAGGCCCTCGGCACACCGGCAAAGATCTTCTACAAATACGAAGGCGTCAGCCCGGCGGGCAGTCACAAACCGAATACTGCAATTCCCCAGGCTTTCTACAATCGTGAAGCGGGCATTCGCACCCTCACTACCGAAACCGGTGCAGGGCAGTGGGGCACATCGCTGTCCTTTGCCGGCTCTCTGTTCGATATCGACGTTACGGTGTTCCAGGTTAGGGTTTCCTACAACCAGAAGCCCTATCGCCGAGCGGTCATGGAAACCTACGGCGCCAAATGTGTGGCTTCGCCCTCGGAGCTGACCGAGTTTGGCCGCAAGGTGCTGGCAGAGACTCCGGACCACAATGGTAGTCTGGGCATCGCCATCTCCGAAGCGGTGGAACTGGCGGTCAAGGACCCGAACACCAAGTATGCCCTGGGCTCGGTTCTCAACCACGTATTGCTGCACCAGAGCATCATCGGCCTGGAAGCCATGCAGCAGATGGAAATGGCGAACTGCTGGCCCGATGTGATTGTGGGTTGTACTGGCGGTGGTTCCAACTTTGCCGGAATTGCTTTCCCGTTTATGGGGCACGCCCTGAGAGGCGGCGAGAAATCCCGGATTGTGGCGGTAGAGCCCTCGGCCTGTCCCACGCTGACCCGGGGCAAGTACGCCTACGATTACGGTGATACTGCCCACATGACCCCGCTGACCAAGATGCATACCCTGGGCTCCGGCTTTACACCGCCGGGCTTCCACGCCGGCGGTCTGCGGTACCACGGTATGGCACCCCTGGTTTCACATGCCAAGGAGCTGGGGCTGTTTGATGCGGTGTCCTACACTCAGCGGGAGTGCTTCGAGGCCGGCGTTCTGTTTGCGAGGAACGAAGGTATCGTGCCGGCTCCGGAGGCCAACCATGCGGTCAAGGGTGCCATTGACGAAGCCCTGCGCTGCAAGCGGGAAGGCAAGGATGAGGTGATCCTGTTCAACCTCTGCGGTCATGGCCATTTTGATATGGCAGCCTACACCTCCTACTTCGCCGGTGAACTGAGCGACCACGAGTACGACGAACAGGAACTGGCCATGGCCCTGTCCGGGCTGCCCTCGGTCAACGCCTGATCAGTCGTCTTTCGCCCGCTGTTTGAAAATCGTACCCCCGCCGCCGGCATCCAGTTGTCGGATGGCGGTGGGTGCGCCCTCGTCATCCAGTCGCACGTCTCCGATGCCCGCGCCGTTCCACAGCCGCTCGCCGGCCTCGCGGCCCTCGGGTAGCCTGGGGGAAATCCACATGCGCCGTCTCTTGGTGAACCAGTTAAGGGGCGACCAGGGTGCGAACAGCCAGCGATTGAGCCGGTCCAGCCATTCCAGCAGGGCGTTGGGGAATTCGTTCTTGATGCCGCTACTGGTGATCTGCCAGACGCGGGGACCGTTCTGTTTGTGGCGCACCCTCACATCGTAGGCAAACGAATAGTGAACATCGCCTGAGAGAATCACGAAGTGTCTGGGCGTTCGGGGGTGGCCGAAGATATTCAGTAGCACACTGGCCGCGCCCCGATGCGCCATCCAGTTTTCAGCATCCACCAACAGCGGCTTGCCAAAGAAGGTAAACACCCGCTGGATCATCTCGATGAGCTTTACCCCGAACATTGGCGCCGGCGAAACCACCACGACGGCATCCTCGCCCATGATTTCGTGTTGAAAATCGGTCAGTGATTCCCAGTCCATCAGTCCGGAGGGGTGACTGCGCCGGATTTCGCTCCGCCAGCGATGGGTGCGGGTGTCCAGCACCACCAGTCTGGGTGATGTTGGCAGGCTGAAGTGCCAGTGTTGAAAGTGGAACAGCTGGTCGATCAGATCATCCTGAATGGCCGTATCCAGCTCGTGTTGCCCGTTGCTGGACTCGAACAGCCTCTGACACTGTTCGATCAGTTGGCCGAAATTGCCAGGCTGGTTGCCCCAGCCCTGGCACAAAAGATAGCCCAGCAGGGCATTGCCAATAATGCGCCGGGAAAAGGGGTGTTCGTAAGCGGTGGTTTCCCAGAGCGCGGAGAGATTCCAGTCGTCCGTCACGTCATGATCGTCAAAGATCATATAGACGGACACGTTGGCCATGGCCCGCGCTGCCTGCGGAAGGCTCTTGCGGAACTCGTCGATGGCGGCCTGTTCTTTCCGATAGCGTGCCAGCTCGTCCGGGTCATCGACCGGCTCAGCACTGGTCACAAAAGCCCAGGGTTCCGGCGACCAGACCAGCAGATACATGGCCATAACCTCGGCAAAGGAAATCAGGTGATTGCCGGCATTGGCGGTGGTGAACACTGGTTTGCGGACGCCACCGAAGAAGCGCTCGGTCAGGTCTTCATTGAATTCGGATTCCGGCAGCAGTTCATCCCGGTGGTAATAGGCATTCGCCACCGAAGTCAGTTCCTTGCTGTGCGACAGCGAGGCGCCTTCCAGTACCTCCTGGTAAAGGCCCAGTTGGTGAATGACACACTGGATGGCATGTAACATCGGGCCGGCCACATCATCGGCGTAAACCTGGTCGCCGGTCATCAGGAGCAGAGACGGAACGTCCTCAAGCTTCTTTGCCTTCTGCAGCTCTTCATCCACTCGAACCAGCCCGTCAGGAGAGGGGTGGTGGGGTCTTCGGCAGGAGCCGTGGAGTATTCGGTCCAGCCTGGATTTCAGGGTAAAGCCCGGCCTCTCCCGGCCCTCGGGGCAGAGATGTGGAGCCCACGTCCGGATCCACTGGCAAGCCTCTGAGCCTTCGGCGGTGAGCCCCAGGTCGTATTCCAGCCGGGTGTCCTTTGGGAGAGTAGCCTCAGGCGTAATGGTCAGCAGGTTCAGCCAGGCTCGGGTACCAATTCTGAGTCGTGAAAACTCTGAATCGGCTAACGGACGATCCAGCAGGAGCTCTGTGCCTTTGAATACCTGAATTGCGAACTCTGACTGTTCGCTGGTTACCAGCCACAGAACAATAGAGTCCGGCGCGGCATGACGTAGAACCGGGCCGGCCAGTACCGGCCCGAATTTGTCACCAGGCTCCAGATTCAGTCCTCCTCAAATTCCCGGGGCGGGCAGTGGTGGTCTTCCACAACCGTGCCATCCTCTACGCTTTCCAGGTGCACATCAAAGCCCCACAGCCGGTGTACGTGACGCAGGACTTCGTCGGTTTCCTTGCCCAGGGGCACGCGGTCCACGGGAATGTGTCGAAGGGTCAGGGAGCGGTCGCCCCGCACATCCACATTCCACACCTGGATGTTGGGTTCCCGATAACTGAGATTGTACTGCCGCGCCAGTTTCTCGCGCAGATCCCGGTAGCCCGGCTCGTCGTGGATGGCGGTCACCCGGTAGACGTCTTCCTGATCGTCGTTCTGGATCGCGAAGAGTTTCAGATCCCGCATTACCTTGGGAGAGAGAAACTGCTGGATAAAGCTCTCGTCCTTGAAGTTCTTCATCGCGAAATGCAGGGTTTCCAGCCAGTCGCTGCCGGCGATGTCGGGGAACCATTCGCGGTCCTCGTCAGTAGGGTTCTCGCAGATCCTGCGCAGGTCCGTGAAGATCGAGAATCCGAGGGTGTAGGGGTTGAGGCCCGAATACCAGGGGCTGTTGAACGGCGGCTGATACACCACGGCTGAGTGACTCTGAAGAAACTCCAGCATGAAACCGTCGGTCACCAGACCCTTGTCGTACAAGCGGTGCAGCAGGGTGTAGTGCCAGAAGCTGGCCCAGCCCTCGTTCATCACCTGGGTCTGGCGCTGAGGATAGAAGTACTGGCCGAGCTTCCGAACGATGCGGATGATTTCCCGCTGCCAGGTTTCCAGCAAGGGGGCGTTCTTCTCAATGAAATAGAGAATGTTCTCCTGGGGCTCTTCCGGATAGCGTTTGCCGCGTCTTACCGGGTCATCGTCGTCGTCCGGTTTCGGAATGGTGCGCCAGAGATCGTTGATGCGCCGTTGCTGGTAATCTTCACGCTCTTTCTGGCGACGCATTTCTTCCGACGCCGATATCGGAGCCGGCCGCTTGTACCGGTCCACCCCATAGTTCATCAGGGCATGGCAGGAATCCAGGATTTCCTCCACCGCATCGACGCCGTAGCGCTCCTCACACTCCGCCACGTAATGGCGGGCAAACACCAGGTAATCAATGATCGCACTGGCGTCGGTCCAGGTGCGGAACAGGTAGTTGCCCTTGAAGAATGAGTTGTGGCCGTAGGACGCGTGGGCAATGACCAGCGCCTGCATCGGCAGGGTGTTCTCCTCCATCAGATAGGCGATGCAGGGATTGGAGTTGATCACGATTTCGTAGGCCAGGCCCATCTGCCCGCGCTGATAGCCCTTGGATGTGCTGAGAAACTGCTTGCCGAAGGACCAGTGATGGTAGCCAACGGGCATGCCCACGGAGCTGTAGGCGTCCATCATCTGCTCGGCGCTGATCACCTCGATCTGGTTCGGGTAGGTGTCCAGACCGAACTCAGCGGCGCACTTGGCAATCTCGTCATCGTATTCCTGGATCAGCTCGAAGGTCCACTCAGAGCCTGTGGAGATTGGCTCCCGGGCCCTGGGCTGATCACTTCCCGGCATATTGGGGCGGTCCATGAGGTTGGTCATGCGGCTTTCCTCTCGAACAGCTGGCGGAATACCGGGTAGATTTCACCGGGGTCGGCGATCTGCTGCAGGGCAAAGCTCTGGGGGAATTGCTCCTGAATCTTCTCGTATTCATACCAGAGCATCTGGTGGTCCTGCGGCGTGATTTCCACATAGGCAAAGTACTGAACCAGCGGCAGGATATTGTCGGCCAGGATCTTGCCGCATACCGGGGAATCGTCGTTCCAGTTATCCCCGTCTGACGCCTGCGCTGCGTAGATGTTCCATTCTGCCGGGGAATAACGGGACTCAATAATCTTGTGCATCAGCTTGAGGGCGCTGGAGACGATCGTGCCCCCGGTTTCCCGCGAATAGAAGAACTCTTCCTCGTCCACTTCCTTGGCGCTGGTGTGATGTCGGATGAAGACCACTTCGATCTTCTTGTAGTTTTTCTTGAGGAACAGGTACAGCAGGATGAAAAACCGCTTGGCGATGTCCTTGTGCATCTGGGTCATGGATCCGGATACATCCATCAGGCAAAACATCACGGCGCTGGTGGCCGGCTGCGGTTTTTTCAGGTGCTGGCGATAGCGCAGGTCGATTTCATCAATGAAGGGAATGCGGCGAACGTTTGCTTTCAGTCGCGCGATTTCCTCCTCGAGTACCTGGATCTGATCCTCATGGCTGAACGCCGGGTCCAGATCTTCTGGCGCCGATTTCAGCGCTTCAAGCTGCTTTTCCAGATCCCGGATCTTCTTCTTGCGCGCCCCTCCCAGGCCCAGCCTGCGCGCGTGGGCCCCGCGCAATGAGCGCACTACATCAAGCTTGGCCGGCACCCCATCGGTGCTGAAGCCAGAGCGGACATATTTGAAGGCTTCGGTATCCTTGAGTTTCTTGCGGGCCAGGTTCGGCAGTTCGAGATCGTCGAACAGAAAATCCAGGAATTCTTCCTGGGTAATCTGGAAAGCGAACTCATCCATGCCTTCGCCGTCCGGGCTGGCCTGCCCCTGCCCGGAGCCCTGGCCCCCACCACCATCGGGCTTGGGAATGGTGTCACCGGCCACAAACTCCTGGTTGCCCGGATGCACCATCTCCCGCTTGCCGCCCTGGCCATGGTGAAAGATGGGTTCTTCAATGTCGCGAGACGGAATACTGACTTTCTCGCCCCGCTCTATATCGGTGATCGAGCGTTTCTGAACAGCATCCGACACCGCACGTTTGATGTGGTGTCGGTAACGGCGCAGGAACCGTTCACGGTTCACTGCGCTCTTGTTCTTACCGTTCAGTCGCCGGTCGACTATGTGGGTCATTCCCATGGCGTTACTCCAGCTCAGTGAATGGTCACTGACTTAGTGAGACTTGCGAACCCGCAGGTACCATTCAGCCAACAGCCGCACCTGCTTCTCCGTGTAGCCTCGGTCGACCATACGCTCGACGAACTGCTTGTGCTTGTTCTGATCTTCCTGACTCGCTTTCGGGTTGAAAGAAATCACAGGCAACAGATCCTCGGTGTTCGAGAACATTTTCTTCTCGATCACGGCGCGCAGTTTCTCGTAGCTGAGCCAGGACGGATTCTTGCCACCGTTGTTCGCCCGGGCCCGCAGGACGAAGTTGACCACTTCGTTGCGGAAATCCTTCGGGTTGGAAATGCCCGCCGGTTTCTCGATTTTTTCCAGCTCTTCGTTGATTGAGGAGCGGTCGAGGATCTCGCCGGTATCCGGATCCCGGTATTCCTGATCCTGAATCCAGAAATCGGCATAGGTGACATAACGGTCGAACAGGTTCTGGCCGTATTCGCTGTAGCTCTCGAGGTATGCGGTCTGGATTTCCTTGCCGATAAACTGCACATAGTGCGGTGCCAGGAATTCCTTGATGAACCGGAGATACTTCTCATGAGTTTCAGCAGGGAACTGCTCCTGTTCGATCTGTTTTTCAAGAACGTAGAGCAGATGCACCGGGTTGGCGGCCACTTCAGTGGTGTCGAAATTGAACACCTTGGACAGGATCTTGAAGGCGAAACGTGTGGAGAGCCCATCCATACCTTCCATCACGCCGGCGGCGTCACGGTACTCCTGGATCGATTTGGCTTTCGGGTCCGTGTCCTTGATGTTCTGGCCGTCATAAACCCGCATCTTGGAGAAGATGCTGGAGTTTTCCGGCTCCTTGATGCGCGACAATACCGAGAACTGGGCCAGCATATCCAAAGTGTCGGGCGCGCAGGGAGCACCTTCCAGGGAGCTGTTGCTCAGCAGTTTCTTGTAGATCTCGATTTCTTCCGTAACCCGAACACAGTAGGGCACCTTGACGATATAGACCCGGTCAAGGAACGCCTCGTTGTGTTTGTTGTTGCGGAAGGTCTGCCACTCTGATTCGTTGGAGTGGGCCAGGATCACGCCATCAAAGGGCACCGAGCCCATGCCTTCGGTGGTGTTGTAGTTGCCTTCCTGGGTCGCGGTCAGCAACGGATGCAGGACCTTGATGGGAGCCTTGAACATCTCCACGAACTCCATCAGGCCCTGGTTGGCCTTACACAGGCCACCGCTGAAGCTGTACGCATCCGGATCATCCTGGGAGAAATCCTCCAGCATGCGGATGTTGACCTTGCCCACGAGGGCGGAAATGTCCTGGTTGTTGTCGTCCCCGGGTTCGGTCTTGGAGACAGCGACCTGGTCGAGTACCGACGGATACATTTTCACAACGCGGAAGTGGCTGATGTCGCCGCCGAATTCGTGCAGCCGTTTAACGGCCCAGGGCGACATGATGTTTTTCAGGTAGCGAGCGGGGATGCCGTATTCTTCTTCCAGAATCTGGGCGTCTTCGGCCGGATCGAACAGGCCAAGTGGAGATTCGTTCACTGGCGAGCCCTTGATGGCGTAGAAGGGCACTTTTTGCATCAGTGACTTGAGCTTTTCCGCGAGGGAGGATTTACCACCGCCCACGGGACCAAGCAGGTAAAGAATCTGTTTCTTTTCTTCCAGGCCCTGGGCAGCATGGCGGAAGAAGGAGACGATGTTTTCTACGGCGTCTTCCATGCCATAGAACTCGGAAAACTCGGGGTACCGCTTGATGACCTTGTTGGAAAATATCCTTGAAAGCCTCGGATCTTTCGAGGTGTCGACGAACTCTGGCTCGCCGATGGCAATTAACATTCTCTCAGCGGCCGTGGCGTAGGCCGTTGGGTCCTTTTTGCAGATCTCCAGGTATTCCTCAAGACTGTATTCTTCTTCCTGAGTACTCTCATACCGGTCTTTGAAGTGCTGCAGTATGCTCATAGATCGCCCTCGCTCGCTGTATCTTCAGCTTTCAGTTCACGCAATTTCCCCGTTGCAGTCAGTTCCGCCCGTCCGGGCGGTTTATTTAGTTATGGGTGGAAGGAATGGATACTTACAAGCCTGTGCACGATCTTGTCGAGGTCGGCTTGCTTACTGTGAGCTTAGTTCACGGTTCGGGAGTTGGACAGTGGGTGAGTGGTTAAGGTTCATTAAATTATGTTAGGCGGGTGTGTTGGTTTTGTAGCTTGCCGGGTTTGTGGGGGGACCGTGTGAGGGGGCTGGAGTGCACCGGGTGGCTTTCTGACAACGAATTGGCAACTCGCTTCGCTCAGACATCAAATTCGTTGTCAGAAAGCCACCCGATACACTCCGATCAGGCCTCCGGGGGGATGCCCCGGGAAGCTAGAGTTTGGTTAAACGGAAGACGCTTTCAGATGCGTTTTCCAGGCCTTTTCTCTTTGTAAACGGATGATCCTTGGCCAGGGTATTGGTCAGGATGTGCTCGATTTTATAGTCGTCCTGGTAAAGTTCCCGCACTTCCTCGTCACTGACGTTGAACGGCGGGCCCTTGATTTCGGTGTCGTAGTCCAGGGTGATGAGCAGGATTCTGGTGCCGTCGGGGATTATGGCGGTAAGGTGGTTTACGTAGTCTCTGCGCATGTGGGGCGGCAGGGCGATCAGGGCGGCCCGGTCGTAGACCAGTCGAACGTGTTTGAGGTCTTCCGGAACCAGTTGGAAGAAGTCGCCGCACCAGAGCTGCAGGTTGTCGTGTTTGAAGGTTATGAAGGGTTCGCCGGGGTGAACTTTGGCTTTCTCGCCGGCTTCTTCGAAGAAGTCCTTGCAGGCCAGTTCGCTCAGCTCTACACCGATGATCGGATGGCCGCGGTCGTGGAGCCACCACATGTCGTGGGCTTTGCCGCAGAGGGGCACGAAAACGGCGTCGGTGCCTTTGCCAGCCAGTTCCGGCCAATGGTCGTGGAGATACTGGTTAACCGTGCCCTCGTGGAAACCGATTTCTTTTTTGGCCCAGCGTTCGTGCCAGAATTCATGTTCCATGGTTCATACCCTGTTCGTGCTTGGACATGTTGAGTTTTGGACGTTTAACCAAGTCTACCCTAATCTGTGGCCATCTGGATTCAGGAGAAAAGTATGAAAGCTGTGTTTCTTGATGCCAAAACTCTTGGCGACGATGTGGATCTCTCGCCCATCGAGTCGGTGACCGGCGGGTTGGAAAAGTATGATCGGACCACGCCGGATCAGATCCTGGAACGCATCCGGGGGTTCGATACCGTGCTGGTCAATAAAGTAGTGCTCACCCGTGAGCATTTCGAGGCCTGCCCCGAACTCAAGACCATCGCCGTGGTGGCGACCGGATTGAATAACATCGATCAGGCGGCGGCGAAGGATCACGGCATCAAGGTCATGAACGTGACCAACTACGGCCGCTCAACGGTGGCGCAGCACACCATGGCGTTGATGCTGGCACTGGCCACTCGGCTTCTGGATTACACCCGCGATGTCCAGGCAGGGCGATGGGGCAAAAGTGACATGTTCTGCCTGATGGATCATCCGATCATGGAACTGGAGGGGCGCACTCTTGGTATTGTCGGTTACGGTGATCTGGGGCAGGGCGTGGCGGAGCGGGCTGCGGCCTTTGGTATGAAGGTTCTTCTTGGAGCTCGGCCCGGGCAGGAACCGGGTGTGGTCGATGGCTATTCGCGAATTCCACTGGACGAATTGCTACCCCAGGCAGACGTGCTCTCGCTGCACTGCCTGCTGACCGACGAGACCCGGGATCTGATCGGTGCCCGCGAACTGAAAATGATGAAGCCCGACTCGTTGCTCATCAACACCAGCCGCGGAGGCCTGGTAAACGAACAGGCGCTTGCGGACGCGCTGCGCGCCGGTGAGATCGGCGGTGCCGGTTTCGATGTGTTGACCGAGGAACCGCCCCGCAACGGCAACCCTTTGCTGGCGGACGATATTCCCAATCTGATTATGACCCCGCACTCGGCCTGGGCCAGTCGGGAAGCGCGGCAGAGGATCGTCGGCATCACCGCTGTCAATCTGAAATCTGTGCTGTAACAGGAAAGCCCCGGAAGATCCGGGGCTTTGCAGACTGGCCTTGGGAGATCAGTATTTCCAGCCCACGCTCACCGAGGCACCCAGCTGGTACATTTCCAGATCAATGGTCTGGTTCGGTGCCAGTGGGTTGGGTCCGGTCACTGTCTTGGCCGGGGAGTAAAAGGCCATGCCAGAGACATCGAGGTTTTCGGTGAAGCTGTGGGTGAATCCGCCAGTCAAGTGCCACTCCTGAACGCCCGGCGCCAGGATGTTGAACAGCACATCTTCGTCGGAGATAGGATTCTCTCCATAGCTGACGCCGGCCCGCCAGGCATGCGCCGGTGTTTGCTGCCACTGCCAACCCAGCTTGACGATGGTCATGTCGTCCCAGCCAAAGCCTGCGCCGTTATCATCGCCAAGCTGTGCGGTCTGCAGATTGGGCAGCAGCGGGTTGCCCACGCTGTTGATCTCGCTGTAACGGATGTGTTGGATATCCAGCAGGAACCAGTGGTTTTCAAGTCCGGACCAGGCGATGCCCGCGTTGAACATCTGGCGAATGTCGAAGTCGCCCTGTTCCGCAAAAAGGCCGCGGTATTTGTCGAATTCGTTCATCTTCAGAATGTTGCGCCAGCTCAGGCCGCCGCGGAGGGTGTCGGTGATTTCACCTTGCCAGCCGATCTGGTAACCGTAGCCCCAGGCATCGTCGGTGCCGTTGTTGGAAAGCGCGCCCGGGTCTGATGAGAATGGCGCGAAGCTCTGCAGGCCTTCAGCTTCGAAGCGCTGGTAGGCAATGACTGGTGAAATGCCGAAGGCCTGGTTGTCGGAGAACTCCCAGGACCAGGTCGGGGCAATAAAAAGCTGTTCGAGGTTTACGCCGGTACGGCCTGCATAGAAAGGCCCGCCACTTTCACCAGAGTAGTCGGTGTTCATGCCACGATTGGCATACACTGAAACCCCGAAACGTGTGGTGTCGGAAAGTTCCCGATTAAAGCCCAGGTGGGGGATAACGAAACCGTTGCGGCTGCTTTTGTATGTGCCCGGCTGCAATGAGAACGCAGGGGGAGGAGAGACTGGACCCTCTACGGTGTATTCCCGCCGGGGCGAAAAAACTTCGAACCCACCGTCAATCCGGTTCCCGACAAAAGCCATACCGGCCGGGTTGGTTGGCGCTGCAATGCTGTCCTGGGACAGCGCAGTGCCTGCGCCGGCCATGCCTTTGCTGATGGTGCCGTAGCCGTGACTGAAATAGCCGTTGGTGGCCAGGGCAGTCATCGGTGAGAAGGCGGTAAGTGCAGCAACGCCCAGAGCAAGTTTGATTCGCATAAGAAAATACCTGGTCAGAAAATACCATTTCTTGAATAGCGGCCTTTTTACAGAAGATCTGTTATAAGAGGAGGTAATAAATGATGATATGGTTATATTGGATGTGTGTCCCTCGCAAACTGCCGTTAATCGGCCATACTCTGGTTACACCGGATATCTGACTGATAATCTGAACAAAACATGGAACGACAGGACCTAAAGTGGCTTCATTCCAATTAAAAGACCGGCTTCAGGCAGCTGAGCGCTGGATTCTGGCGAATCCCAATCCGCCCCAGAGTTGGCCCTGGACCTGGTTGTACAAGGTCGGCCGCACTGCCTATGCGATGGCCCGGGATGTTCTCAGTGGACAATTGACTCTCCATGCCATGAGTCTTGTGTACACAACCCTGCTGAGTATCGTGCCTCTGCTTGCCCTTAGCTTCTCGGTGTTGAAGGCGCTGGGAGTGCATCAGCGAATGGAGCCGTTCCTGTTCCAGTTCTTTGAACCGCTGGGACCCCAGGGGATAGAGCTCGCCGAGCAGATTCTCGGATTCGTCGATAACATGAAAGTCGGAGTGCTCGGTTCTGTGGGGCTGGCGTTGTTGGTCTACACGGTGGTTTCCCTGCTGCAGAAAATAGAACGCTCCTTCAACATGATCTGGCGCGTCCCGGATATGCGCTCCATGGCGCAGCGCTTCAGTAACTACCTGAGCGTGATCATGGTGGGACCACTGCTGATGGTTTCGGCCATTGGCGTCAGCGCCACCATTTTTTCCTCAACCATTGTCCAGAAGCTCATAGAAATTGAGCCGTTTGGTTCGGTAATTCTTGTTGCCAGCCGTTTCACCCCATTTTTCCTGGTGGTTGGCGCATTCACGTTCGTTTACGTGTTCATGCCCAATACCCGGGTCAAGTTGCGTTATGCGGCCATCGGCGGTCTGGTGGCTGGTGTTTCCTGGCAGGCAGGCGGAATGCTGTTTGCCTCCTTTGTGGCGGGCTCTGCCAAGTACGCAGCAATCTATTCCAGTTTCGCCATCGGCATCATCCTGCTGATCTGGATCTATCTGAACTGGATGATCCTGCTTCTGGGTGCCAGCCTGGCGTTCTATCTGCAGAATCCGGGATCAGTGGCCAAGCGCCGGCAAGTGCAATTGGCGCCGGAACTGCAGGAGAATGTAGCGTTAGCGACCATGTGGCTGGTGGCCAAACCCTTCAGCGAGGGTAAGCCGGCACCTCAGCAGGAGGTGTTGGAACACCAGTTGAGGGTGCCAGGCGAAGTAACCCGCGCGCTCAGTGACAAGTTGATCCGGGCGGGGCTGCTTAGCCTGGCCGGCAGCCAGGGCGATCGACTTGTGCCGGGGCGTGCGCTGGATCTGATCACCGTGGGCGAGGTTTTGAAAGTGGTGCGCAACGATGAGGACCGGATCGTTGACCGGTTACCAAAGGTCATCCCTGCCGAATTGATAGGCCCGCGCAAGGTGGAGGAAACGCGAACCTTCGCTGAGTTGTTGCGGGCCGGTGATGACCTGGAGAAGCCCAGGCGTCGCGCTCAGGCGGAACCTGTGTCAGCTTCTGACAGTTGAGCGGCCGCCCTCCCGGAGCATCTTCTGCAGCGCCTGTCGCACGCTGCTGATTTGCTCCGGGGTCAGGCGCACCACTTTGGGCAGATCCTCTTCCGCAAGATTCCGCTGGTGGGCGTGCCTGAGTACTTCCCGGGTACCAATGACCATGCCATCGGTCAGAGGCGTATGCTTCTGCCTGGGGGCTGGTCGTTCTGCCGCCAGGAGATAGGCGTGGTACTTGGGAGGAAGGTTCCATTCATTCGCAAGTAGCTGGCAGGTGGCCCACTGGTACCTCGCCAGGGCATGGCGAATAAGCGCTGGCTCCGGTTCACCAGTTGCTGTGCGTGACCGGCAGATGCGCTGCAATTCCCGACGGATAGTGATGTAAGCCAATGAGGGCAGCAAACCCACCATGAAGTGCGCACTGGTGTCTTCGCCCTGTGTTCTGGCAATCAGTTCTGCTGCCCGGGCACAGGTCAGACCCCAGCGCCAGGCGCGCTGGCCAAATAATGCTTCACGGCTGTTCCTTGCCGCCATCATGGGGCGCATGACGGCTGCGGAAATGACGTTCCGGATGCCATCCACCCCCAGCACAAACACCGCCTGGTCTACCGATTCAATGGCATGGTCACTGGTTCGGAAGTAGGGGCTGTTGGCAATCTGGAGTAGCTGATCGGTCAGCGACGGATCACCAAGAATGATTTCTGTGAGCCGATGGCGGTCGGTTGATTCATCGGACAGGGCCCGCATGAGCATCGGCAGGCTCATGGGTTGGCGGGGAAGCTCTTCCATCCGGTTGTTGGTAAGGCGCTTGTGTAGCTCTTCCAGCACCTCATCCCATACTGAAAGATCGGCCCGCAACGTTGCGGGTTCTGCGTCCAGCAGCCAGGAGAACAAGTGGTCTTCCAGATGCTGGGCGAGTTCCGGGCCTGTGTCCGGAGTGTCGTTGGCCGGGTTCTCCGGAGCCGGATTGAACAGCCGCGCTTCCGGAGCCGGCGGTGCAGGCTGCTTTGTTGCGAATAATCCTGAAATCCAGGAGAGAAAACCTGGCATCCGTTGCCTCCGGGTCGAACCTGTTCGAAGTAATGAACCTCCGTTTCCGAGAGTATAGATGTACGACGCATCCTTGCACAGGTTTTAAGCCCGTGAATTATTGCAGGAATTTACAGGAACGACTCCCCGAACACGAACACCAGTTGGCAGACACCGGCGCCAAAGCCGAGGAATGCGCCCACCAGGATCAGTTTGATCTCATCTTCCTGGAAACAGGGCCGGAGCAACTCCTGAAACTCTTCGGAAGACAGGGCAATCATCCGCTCGACCATGATGGATTCCACGGCCCGGGCCCGGTCCTTCTCGAACACCGGGTTGTTGAACGATGTCTGCGATATTTCGATGGCTTTTTCGCCGACCTTGTTCTTGAGGGTGGCAAAGCCGGTGGGCCCGAAGGCCATCTGGGTCAGCGCCTTGCCCATGCCAGCGGTTTCATCCACCAGCGGTTTGATGTGTTTCTTGACCATGTTGCGGGCGCGGTCGCCTTTGGGGCCGTCGAGAATGGCGTTGATAATGTTGCCAACGGTGAGAATCTCGTGGGTAACAATGTGACAGAAGGACTCCGCCACGGCCGGCTGGCGTTTCAGGAACAGGCCCTGAATCCGGAAGGGGCCGACTTTTTTCGCGTGCAGCGGCCGGAAAATCACGTTCAGGGCAATCCAGTTGGTGGCCCAACCCACCAGAAGGCCGAAGAAGGGAAGCACCCACCAGCTCGGGTAGAGATACCAGACCGCCATCTGGATCAGGCCGAACAGGAAGCCGAAGTAGAGCCCCGAGTTGATGATGAACCGGAATTCCACCTCGCCGCATTCAATAAAGATCCGGTTCAGCAGCTCCTTGTCGGCGGCCAGGCGCTCGATGACCATGCCCTTGATATCCAGCAGGTCCTCGATGTTGTCGGACACGTCTTCCACCAGATTGTCCACCAGCTGAGGCGTGGATTTGCGGACGCGATCGTAGACCATCTTCCGGGCCGAGGCCGGCAGGTTTTCCCAGAAGGTGGGGTACTCCTTGAGCATCATCTCATCCACATATTCTTCGATGCGGGGTTCGACGGAGTGAACGATATGGGTGGCGAGGACTTTCGGATCGATCTGCTGGAAGATCTCTCGAACGGTGCCGATCTTTGAAATGGTGGCATCGACACTGATGGCCGCCATTTTTCGCGCCTTGGAGGGAATAATGCCTTGCCAGCCCAGTAGCGGTGGTTTGCCGATGAATTCCAGGGGGTAGAAGGTCATCTTGATGGCGAGCCAGTTGGTGCTCCAGCCGATCAGGGCGGCAATCACCGGGATACTGAGATATTGCCAGAATTCTTGGGTGTTTAGCAGGCTCGTCATCCTGGTACTCGCAGTCTCTTTAGTATTTTTGCTCTGACTCTGAGCGGGCGCGGGCAGGCGCTTCTGAAACACGCTGTGAATACGTCCCTGTATGCTCGGCTCCGCCATCTATGGCTCCGCACGGTTTCAGAAGTGCCCACCCGCTGTCAATGACCTGGGCGCCAGCTTGCGACGGCGGCACGGTCGGGGGTTGATCAACCGCTGATATTGCCTCATAACCATTTCCGGGCAGGAAGTATGTGTTCAGTCTAGATTCAGCTTGATCACATAGACTGGACACTAACGGTTAGCAAGAGCCGAAAGCTACACGCTTTCACCTCGTCCTGTTCTGGCCCATGGGTCGAGCAGATTCCCGTATCGCGGTGAGAGATTGAAGTGCGGATTTTGGCAATGTCTTCCTCGGGGTGGCCCTCGGTTTCATACTGGGCAAAACAGTTGGGGGTGTTCATCTTCGCTTGGCTGGCAATCCGGCTGCGCCTCGCAGAACCAGCTTAACCAAACCATATCCTGACACTGAGAGCTAAAACGACTATGAATACCAAGCTAACGAGAGACAAGGGGCCCGACCCGATGGTCAGGTCTGACAAACAGGCCACCATCCAGAGCAACCCGGCGGCGGAACTGTTCGCCTACCAGACCGACCTGTGGCGGCGCTGGGTGCGCTACCTGGACACCCTGCGCGAGCGAGCCAATAACATGCTCGAGCATGAGCAGGCCGGCAAGCCACCGCTACTCGACTTCGACTATGAAATGATCCTGGACGGCCGCCGACTGGAGCGCCCCGCCAATTATGCCCTGCTACGTATCACCCGGGTCGGCGAGGACTGTCTGGAAGACTGCCTTGACGAGACCAAACCGCCGGTGATGATCGTCGATCCGCGCGCCGGTCATGGCCCCGGCATCGGCGGTTTCAAGCAAGATTCCGAAGTAGGCATGGCACTCCACGAGGGGCACCCGGTCTATTTCGCGATCTTCTTCCCCGAGCCCATGCCCGGGCAGACGCTGGAGGACGTGTTAAACGTACTGCGGCGCTTCGTCGAGACGCTGGCCGAGCGCCATCCCGGCATGCCGCCGGTGCTCTACGGCAACTGCCAGGCGGGATGGGCCATCGCACTGCTCTCGGCTGATTGTGAGGGCCTGGTCGGGCCGGCGGTGCTTAACGGCTCACCGCTGTCCTACTGGTCCGGCGAATCCGGCGTTAATCCCATGCGCCTCGCCGGCGGGCTGCTGGGCGGCGCCTGGGTGACGCACCTGCTGGCGGACCTGGGGGGCGGGCGCTTTGATGGCGCCCATCTGGCGGCCAACTTCGAATCCCTCAAGCCGGCAAATACCTTGTGGCAGAAGGACTACCAGTTGTTTGCCGACATCGACGGTCAGCGCGAGCGATTTCTGGACTTCGAGCGTTGGTGGACCGGCTTCTATAGCCTGAGCAAGGAAGAGATTGTTGCTATCGTCGAGAATCTCTTCATCGGTAACAAGCTGGAGCGTGGCGAGTTTGAAGTCCATCCCGGTTGCACCGTTGACCTCAAGCGCATCCGCAACCCGCTGGTGATCTTCGCCTCCAGTGGAGACAACATCACCCCACCGCACCAGGCGCTCAACTGGATCCCCGCGGTGTACCCGGACACCAAGGCACTCAAGGCCGCTGGCCAGCGCATCGTCTACCTGATCAACCCACACGTTGGCCATCTGGGAATCTTCGTTTCCGCCAAGGTCGCACGGCTGGAGCACCGGGCGATCCTCGAGAGCGTCGGCGATCTCAATGACCTTGCCCCCGGGCTCTACGAGATGAAGATAGACAATCCCACCGGCGACCCGGACTGTCACAAGCCCCAGTTCCAGGTGCGTTTCGAGGAACGTCAGGTGGAAGATCTGGAGTACCCGGACCAGGCACCGGAGTTCGAGCGCGTAAAAGCCCTCTCCAGGCGCAATGTGGCCCTCTACGAGACCTTTGCCGGGCCCTGGGTACGGCGGGTCACCACCCCCTGGTCGGCCGAGATGCTGCGCCAACTGCATCCGGCAAGAACCAGCCGCCTGATGTTCTCGGAGCGCTTCGCGCCCTGGATGGGCGGGGTCAAGTGGCTGGCCGAGAGGATGGAGACCAGGCCAACGCCGGTCAATAGCAGTAACCCCTATCGGCAATGGGAGACGTCAATGAGCGACTCCATCGCCTCGGCACTGACGCTTGCGGGCACGGCCCGCGACAGTGTCTTCGAGATGGCGTTTAAAAGGCTCTATGGCGGGTTATGGCCCGGCAAGGACAAAACAGATACGCGAGGTGATCAATCATGAAAGAATCCAACGTCGTTCTCTGCGCCCCGGTACGCACAGCCATCGGTACCTACGGTGGCACACTCAAGGCCATACCGGCACCCGACCTCGGTGCTACTGCCATCGCCGAGAGCCTGCGCCGCTCGGGCCTGACCCCCGACGATGTGCAGAGTGTGGTGCTGGGTCAGGTGGTTCAGGCCGGCGCCAGGATGAATCCGGCGCGCCAGGCTGCGATCCACGCCGGATTGCCGGTGTCGGTGCCGGCCATGACGGTCAACCGGGTCTGCGGCTCCGGCGCCCAGGCGGTGATTAACGCCGCGCAGGAGGTGATGCTCGGGCATCGTGACTGTGCTATCGCCGGCGGAATGGAGAACATGGATCTTGCGCCCTATCTGGATCTGCACGGGCGCTGGGGCCACCGCATGGGCAATGGCGAGATTTACGACAGCATGCTGCGCGACGGGCTCAATGATGCCTTCTCTGATCAGCACTCCGGGTGGCACACCGAAGACCTGGTCAGCCGCTTTGACATCAGCCGCGAGGACCAGGACCGTTGGGCGGCGCGCAGCCAGCAACGCTTCAGCGAGGCTCAGGCGGCAGGACGCTTCGACGCAGAGATCGTGCCGGTCGAAGTCACATCCCACAAGGGCACGGCGGCCTTCGGGCGCGATGAGCACAATCGCCCCGACGCCACCGCCGAGGGCCTCGGCAAACTCAGGCCGGCCTTCCGCAAGGACGGCACCATTACCGCCGGTAACGCCCCTGGGCTGAACACGGGTGCGGCAGCAATGATCGTCGCTGATCGCGCCTGGGCGGAACGCCGTGGCCTTGAGCCCATGGCGCGGCTGGTGAGTTACGGCATCGGCGCGGTGGAGCCCGGCTATTTCGGCCTGGGCCCGGTACCGGCGGTGCAACAGGCACTGGCACGTGCCGGCTGGAGCATGGGTGATATCGAGCGCATCGAGATCAACGAAGCCTTTGCCGCCATCGTCCTTGCCCTGACCCGGGAGCTCGGTCTGGCCGAGGATATCGTTAACGTGGAAGGCGGCGCGATTGCGCACGGCCATCCAATCGGAGCCACCGGCGCAGTGCTGACCACCCGGCTGTTACACGCCATGGCCCGGGATGGCGTGCGCCGTGGCGTGGTTACCCTGTGCATCGGTGGCGGCCAGGGGGTAGCGCTGGCGTTGGAACGCCTGGCGTAATCACGAATCAACCCGCACGCGCAGCTCGATAAGCTCACCGATGCGGTGGTCTGTTAGTGGAAAGGCGCAGCAAAATCTGCATTATTGTGAACTGTAAAAGAGAGAGGGCAACAATGAAACGCGGACGAGAAGAGCAAAAATCTTTCGAGGATCCGGTCTGTGGCATGCAGGTCAGCTACAAGACAGCCCCTGCGGAGTCCGAATACCAGGGTAAACACTATTACTTCTGTGCGACGGCTTGCCGCGAACAGTTCGACGCGGACCCCGAACGGTATGTTCGGGCGCACCGGCAGCATGGGTCAAGGCGTGGGTGAACCTGGCAGCATTCGTGATCGTGATCGGCGCCGCCCTGGCTGTTGAGTGATGCCCGGCTTTGCTGCAGGCTGACAGGGATTGTGTCGCCGACCCCTCTATGTCGATGACGTGGGCGCCAGATCGAGACGGCGGCACGGTCGGGGTTGGTCAGCTGCCGATATCGCCCCATAGCCATTGACAAAGCGCCATGGCTGCAACCGGTGCGGTTTCGGTTCTCAGTACCCGAGGGCCCAGGGCCACCGGCAGGAAACCTTCTTTTTCCGCCTGGGCGATTTCCTCGGGGGAAAGGCCGCCCTCGGGGCCGATCATCAGGGCGACGCGTTCGGGGGGGATAATGGATTTGAGTGCATGCTCGGTACGGTGGTGAAGGACAAGACGCACTTCGCAGTCCCGGCTGTGTTCCAGCCACTGGGAAACGGTCATCACCGGCAGGATCTCGGGCACCCGGGCGCGACCGCATTGCTCGGCGGCGCTGATGGCGACGGATTGCCAGTGGCGCAGGCGCTTGTCTTCCCGGTCGCCCTTGAGTTTTACGTCGCACCGTTCTGTGCTCAGCGGCACGATGCGGGTAACGCCCATTTCCACCGCTTTCTGCACTGCGTAGTCCATGCGGTCACCCTTGGAGAGAGTCTGGCCGAGAACGATTTCCAGTGGGGATTCGGTGGTGTTGGCTTCCGGGGTACCAACCTGGACTTCCACGTTCTTCTTGCTGGCACTGGAAATGGTGGCGGGGTAGTCGTTGCCATCACCGTTGAAAAGCAGCAGCTCCTGTCCCGGCTGCATGCGCAATACCCGGCCCACATGTTGTGCGGCGTTGTCATCAAGTGCTGCGGTGCCGCCCTCGGTGAGGGCGGAATCGGTGTAGATGCGGGGTATGCGCATGAGCTGGTCTCTCAGATTCCGGGCGGCTGTCAGTCGCGAACTGCGATCTCAATGCCTTCCGTCGCAACCTGGCCCAGATGGCGGATCTGTTCTTCGGTGATCACGTAAGGCGGCATGAAGTAAACCACATTACCCAGGGGGCGAAGCAAGGCCTGGCGGGTTAATGCATGCTGGTAAACACGAATGCCACGGCGCTCCTGCCAGGGGAAGGGCGTTTTCGACGCTTTATCTTTCACCATTTCCACCGCCATGGTCATGCCATGCTGGCGAATGTCGCCGACATTGGGGTGCTCCGCAAGATGGGCGACGGATTTGGCCATGCACGTGGAGAGCGCGCGGTTGCTCTCAATCACATTGTCATCCCGGAAGATGTCCAGGGTCGCCAACGCCACGGCGCAGCCAATGGGGTTGCCCGTGTAGCTGTGGCTGTGCAGAAACGCCTTGAGGGTCTCATAGTCGTCGTAGAAGGCGTTGTAGACATCATCGGTGGTCAGTACCACCGACAGAGGCAGGTAGCCGGCGGTGAGCCCCTTGGACAGGCACATGAAATCCGGAGTGATGCCCGACTGCTCACAGGCAAACAGGGTGCCGGTGCGGCCAAAACCAACGGCAATCTCATCGGCAATCAGGTGCACGCCATAGCGGTCGCAGGCTTCCCGCAGTTTGGTGTGGTAGATGGGATGGTGCATGCGCATGCCGCCGGCGCACTGGATCAGCGGCTCCACCACCACGGCGCAGATTTCGTCGTGCTTCTCGGCCAGCAGCTTTTCCATGGCCTCAAACTGGCGCAATGCATAGGCTTCGTCGGTCTCACCCGGCTCCTTGTTGAAGGCGTCCGGTGAGGGGGCTGTCAGAACTTCCATCAGTAGCGGCTGATAGGTGTCCTTGTAAAGCGATACATCGCCGAGTGCGAGGGCGCCCAGGGTTTCACCGTGGTAGCTGTTGCTCAGGTTCACGAAGTTCTTCTTGCCCGGTTTGCCGTGGTTCTTCCAGTAGTGGAAGCTCATCTTCAGGGCCGCTTCGATGGCCGAGGAGCCGTTGTCGGCGTAAAAGACTTTGTTCAGGCCGGGTGGAGTAACCTCGATGAGTCGCTCGGACAGATTGACCACCGGCTCGTGGGTAAAACCCGCGAGGATGACGTGTTCCAACTCGCCAATCTGCTTCTGGATCGCCGCGTTGATTCTCGGATTGGCGTGGCCAAAGAGATTGACCCACCAGGAGCTGACGGCATCGATAAATCGATTGCCTTCAAAGTCCTCAAGCCAGACACCCTCGCCACGCTTGATGGGCACCAGGGGCACGGCGCCTTCGTGGTCTTTCATCTGGGTGCAGGGGTGCCACACGGACTTGAGGCCACGGGTGACGAGGTCAGCATTGCGCATGATAATTCTCCGTCAGACGGTCTGATTCTGGGTTGTCGCTGTTAACCTGTGCGAATATTACAGTTAACAGCGGGTATCGGCCACCCGGATTTCGGGTCGAGCTGGCCCGGTATTGCCTGACGTTTCCTCGCTCTTGATTCCGTCACACTGTGAGATCGATGGGTTTGGCTGGAAGAGCGCTTCAGTATAAACTGCCGTTTTACCCGCAACGGGCCAGGATGGCCCGGCAAATAACGCAAAGGACGCGACATGAGTAAAGCGATTGTTCTGCTCGGAGACCTCGGCTCCGATCACGAAGGTTTCCCGCCCACGCCGGTGATTGCCGGTTCCCCCGATGTGCTGATTGATGGCAGGCCCGTTGCCCGGGTAGGCGACCCGCTGGCACCCCATTCCAAACCCAAGCATCCACCCCATCCCCGCACCATCACCGGTGGTTCGTCCACCGTGATGATCAACGGCAAACCGGCGGCGGTGACAGGCGGGGCGATTTCGTGTGGCGGTGTGACTATTGGGTCGGGGTCGGTGGTTATTGGTGATACTCACACGCCGGCGTCATTTTCGGGAGTATCCAGCGCCCCTGCGAAGTTAGGCAGGATTTTTGATGCTGCAGAATCCAAGAGTGGAGTTGAGGGTCTTTTGGATGCAGAAATGAAGACTGGGCCATCTCAATTGCGAGACGGTAGTCGTGCCGATGACGCCGATTTGAAGCATAGTCAAGATTAGATTCTTACTCGTCCTAACAAGCGAGAGAAAGCTGGAAATTCGCTGAGAATAGGCATCTTCTTCGATGGAACTGCCAACCACAAAGACAACGACAAACACCTGCCAGATAGGGATATTACCAATGTCGCGAAGTTGTTTGATCTCTACGAGTCTGGAGCAAATTCAGAGCGGATTTACATCCCCGGGCCAGGAACGATTGCCGGGCATATCGCGCCAGACGGCTTTGACGCTCGCGAAGACATAATTGGTTTGGCCTTGGGGGTAGGTCCCGAAGGGGGCCACAAACGGATTCAGACAGCGATCACTGCACTCAACGACATTCTGGACGAAAGTAAGCCTGATGTAGTTGTGTTGGATGTATTCGGGTTTAGCAGGGGAGCCGCGCTGGCCCGGCATTTCGTGAATCTCGTTAATGAGTGGCCCGCCTCAATAATTTTGCCAGAGATAAATGAGCCGAGCCTGTCAACGTCGGTAGTTAGCTTTCGTAAGTTAAATGCGTTTCCTCGCGATATCACTGCAAGAGTCGGATTTATAGGATTATTCGATACTGTAGGAAGCTTCTATCTTCCCGGAAATCAAAATAACCTGGATTTTAATGTCAATCTCAGGCCGGACAGTGCCGACAGGATTGTTCATCTGACCGCTCATCATGAGATCCGTAGAAACTTCCCCCTTTCGAGTATCCGGGAACCTGCTGGACTTCCATCCAATTTCTCAGAGATAGCATTGCCGGGTGTCCACTCGGATGTTGGTGGGGGTTATGAAAATCCGGTTGGAGGTATCCAGAATCACGAAATCTTCACTGTCAGAGTCTTTTCTGGTCATGGTATGAATTATCGGACAATCCAGAGTGCCCAGAAAAAAATTGAAGCGCTTAACCGAAATGATCACCGCAACATCCAGGCTCGCGTTGAGGGCACGGATGTAATCGCGGAGGAGAGGCGAGCAACTCGAAAGGAATTGGCGATTCATGCTCTTCACCTTATGTATGAGATGGCGGTATCAGAGGGCCTGCCCATGTCGCCTATGGATTTGTCAAACGCCAACCACAGAATCCCCGATGACCTTAAGAAAGCTATTGACGCTTGGCAGGAAGCTGGAGCCAACCTCTTTGCTGCTAGGAAGTATTTGGGGAAATACATGCATACCTCACATCGAGAGGATGTATTGCCTCACCTTCCTGAGAACTCTGGTAAGAGAAGGATCTTCTATAACAGGCCCTCGTTAGCCGTCCAACAACAAGAGGTCACTGCACGACCATGACAAAGCACGTTGCAAATTGTCTCGCCATCAGCCGCCAGATGGTGTTGTTGGTGTTGATCACTGGCCTTGTTGCCTGCTCTTCGGAGAGAAAAACCTATGAATACACCGTCATCGTCTCCGGGGGGCCATCCGGGTGGCCGGTCTGGGTTGAAGAGGTAACACTGAACGGCGACCGCAGAATACCCGGTGGAGCAATCAGTTACGGGTATGATCAAACGCCTCCAACTGGCGGCCGAATTGTTATAGACCCGGCACCAGTTCCGGAACGGGTCGAAGCCCGCTGGTTTTCGCACAGGGAGCAGAAATTTTACGAGGTCTCGCTACCCATGCCCGAGGAATTCAGTGAGACCGTTGCCGAGTGGTTCGAAGATTATCCGACGCCGAAGTATGGGCATTACTTTATCGTTGGCTTCTCAGGCAAAGGCCAGGCTCTGGCGTGGTGGCGAGCATCGTGTCGGGATTGCGCGGGTGACGAAGATTCAGGTTTTGCCGCCCCGGTAATCGACGAATTACGTGCTGAAGCTGCAAATGGTGACCCCTCCGGCTATCAAGCGCAGGTGCAGCATTACATTGACAAAGGGGTCATCCCTGCGCCCGCCAGGTAGGACGTTGAGCTGTCGTTACGCAAAAGAGAAATGCGTAGTGAAGGTGACTCCATGATGGGCACCAATATCACTTAGGTCATTGCTGATGATCGAGGCACTCACAGTTATTTCAGCGTTCTTGGGGATTGCCTCCATGATAGGCGGCTTACTGGGAATACTGTTTACAGTGACAGTAGCGTTTTCGAGGATACGCGTGGTAGAGGCCAAGATTGCCGCGCCCGGCGCCTACCTGGATATGACAAAAATTCTGTGGGGCGATGGCCCCTGGGGAAGGTGGATTCGTGCCATGAACGTCTGGGCCTTTTTCACCTACAGGAATCTCCCTGTGATCGGTAGCAAAGTTGCGTTGCGAATGGGTACAGAGGATAAGGCGACTCCCAGGAATTTAAAGCTGTGGGCGCTTATCCCTGTCAGCTTTACTTTTGTCTGCGCAATGATCTTTGCGTTGTCGGCAATTTTTTTGGTGATTGTTGAGTGAAAAGTCGCCCGCTGTGAACAGCCCCTTTTTTCTCTTACAAAACCGAGCTATGGGGCGAGCAACCGTGAGTGATGAATGGCGAATCTTTGCAGCACATGTGGTGGCTGGAGGCATTCTGCTGAACCTGTTGTTCATCTTTGTGATCGTGACCACGGGGTTTCGTTATGCCAAAAAAATAGAACAACGAGTCGCGACGCATTCTGGCAGTCTTTCCAGTATCAGCCAGATCTGGTCAGAGGCGCTTGTCGGTCGTCTCGTCAGGTGCAGCCATGTCTTTGCGTTCCTTGTTTTCCGTAATTGTTCGTCTCGTTTCTGGCACAGGCGAGCATCGACGTTGGGCGACCCAGATGTTCCGCTGCCAAAGCTCTGGCAAGCGTGGTGTCTCGTTCCTGTTCTGTCAATGTATGGAACGCTCGCCGTTGTTCTGGTGGCAGGTGTATTAATGCAGTCTGAATGAAGCGCTCCCGCCGATGGCAAACTGCTGGGCTTGCCGGCATCTGCCGCAGCGCAAGTGTCTGAGATTTTGAAGTTCTTGAGAACGTGCCAATAAATTAAAAACCAAAAAAGCAAGGAAGCTTAAATATGATCACAAAGACAATTCTCAACTTTACCGGCCTCTACGCCGCTCTCCAGCTCTGCATTATTACGATCGGTGAGGTATTCAACATCGATATGAATTCCGGCGTGCAAATCGGGGCGATGATCGGTGCCGCCTATGGCGCAATGGCCGCATCGGTTTCGGCGTTTGGTAGGGCGCCGACGCTCCGGGAGAACTGGATGATGTCCGTCTCTGTGAACATCAGTGCGCTGGTTGTCTCTTTCATTTCCCTCATCGCTCTGCCGTTCGTTTCAGCCGATGCCCCTGTGATTGATGACCTCATGATAGTTATCTCAGAGCTTCCAATGGGCCTTGTGATGATCGGTTTTGCGGTTGCCGTTCTATTGCAGACCCTCGTGTGCTTGCTGATCTTTGGCAAGGTGGCGCGCCGGTATCTCACGAAGCTCAATCCGGCCTAACTTTTCGATACAGCAAGGTTGTCATATGACAACCTTGCTGTATATGATTTGCCCAAGGAATGGCACGAGTGCCCCGCAAGAGACATGCGAACAAAGATATAGAAGCGGCGCTGGCCTGTGCAGAACTGACTCGCTAACGGAGTTGAAGACCATGAATCGTGAATACGACTTCACGCTTAAATATTCAGTTCCACAAGACTTTGCACATGACCAGCTCGAGAGCTCATTGTTTCAAGCGGGATGCGACGACGCCATCATCGGCCTCGGCCAAAAAGGCCGGCTCGCTCTGAACTTTACACGCGAGGCCGAGTCAGCAGAACAAGCCATGCTGAGCGCGCTGCAGGATGTGCAACGGGCGGTTCCTGAGGCCCGCCTGGTGGAGGCCGGGCCGGATTTTGTGGGTATTTCCGACATGGCGAGCCTGCTGATGTTTTCCCGCCAGAACATGCGAAAGCTCATTCAAACCCATCTGGCCAGTTTTCCAATGCCGGTCCATGAGGGCGCGTCAGCAATCTGGCATCTGTGTGATGTCCTTGCCTGGTTCTCCGAAACACAGAAGCGAGCGATTCCGGCTGATCTAATGGACGTGGCCCGAGTAAGCATGGGCGTGAATATGGTGCGAGAAGCAGGGCGGATCGATCATCGATTGCAGGCGCAGTTAAGACAACAAAGCGCTATCGATTAATGGTATCCAACAACGCCAACATCTCCCGCTGCGGCCAGATCGCGCCTTTGACTCCCTTAACCGTGCAGGGCCTTTCCGCCAGCCACGCGCCGGTTCTGTAGGGTGCAAGATCGCTGATTGAGAGCCGGTTATACCAGATCTGATGCTCAAGATCCTGCCCCATCCGGTTCATGGTCGCCTGCACGGAACGGTCGCACTCCAAGTCGCAAACCAGTTCTGCGAGGGCGCTTTCGGCAGCGTCCATCTGTGCCTGATTCGCGCCGGACTTGAGCAGCGTGTTCATCAATGCATCCTGAAACCACCAGTCCAGCTCCGCGAAGTCCGGTTTTGTCAGGCAGGTTGCCAGCAACGGAAAGCGGGTGCTGTCGTGAACAAAAAACACGCAGTTGCGGCGCTGGATTGTGAGCAGGTTGGCGTGCCAGCCGCTAAGCGGGCTCTCAGGCTCGTCATTAGCGGCATGTGGGATCGGCAGTTTGCGTTTGAGACGAGCGGACGAATCCAGCGGCAGCTTCGTATCAAGTTTCTTTGTGCAGTGGATGCGGATCATGGTTTTCTGGCTATATATTCTATCGAAGTCTTGTTTAGGCCGACTTTGATTTGCGGTGAAATTATAAGTGCATGAAATTACAGTCAGTTATGTATCCTTGTGTGCCGCAATGCGATTACTGATCAAATAAACTTGCCGGTTTATCTGCGCTTCCACAAGAAGAGAATATGGGATACGGTTGGGTCGTTCTACCGTGACCGTCAGCAACAAGATGTACCGTGGTTACTACCGAGAAAAAGGGAATTTCACACCTGTGTCCAGTTTGCCTCCCAATGAAGTCGAGATCGTCGAGGTGTTGCGCCGCTCGGAACACGGCATGACTCTGCCGTTCATCTGCAGGGGCGACGATGGAGAGATTTATTTCGTCAAAGGCAGCGGGGCGGGCAGACAGAGTCAGATTAACGAATGGATCTCTGGCAACCTCGCTCTGGCCATGGGAATTCCCGTAGCTCCGTTCAGACTTGTCGATGTTCCCGACGAGTTAACCGATGTATTATCAGCGGAAGATGCGCTTGCGTTGGGTCGCGGCCCGGCTTTTGGATCCGTGGAGCAGAGGATAACGGAGTTGGCTTTCTCCCAGATTCATGATGTCCCATCGGAAATGCGTGGCTCTCTCCTCGTTTTCGATTGGTGGATCTCGAACGTTTTTCGTCAATTGACGAAAAACGGCGGAAACGCCAATCTGTTCTGGGATGCGGAAACTCAGCGCCTCGTGGTCATTGACCACAACCAGGCGTTCGACCCTGATTTCGATGCCGACCAATTTTTTCGGTATCACGCCTTCAAGGACAGCGTGCCAGATGTGTTCGATGACTTGATTGAGCGCCAGCACTATACTGAAAGGCTGGAACAGGCTTTGAGGGAGTGGGACGGCATTATCCAGGCCATTCCCGAGGAGTGGTTTTACATAGACTCTGAGATGACGATGAAACTGGACTTTGATCCGGATTCATTCCTGACACACTTGCAGCGTTTTCGTAGCGACAACTTTTGGAACCGGAAATGACCAGGACAGCGTGCCAATACGCCATCGTGCGGTTTATGCCTTATATCGAGACGGGCGAGTTCGCCAACGTCGGTATTTTGCTGTGGGCACCGAAAACCCGCTACCTGGGCTTTAAACTGCATCGGAAAAAGCATGCCCGTATCACCCAGTTCTTTGAGGAGCTGGACCGGGGACTGTACCTCAAAACCATGGCGAATCTGGATGCTGAGCTGCGCAGAGTACAGGGCATGCTCAAAGACCAGGTCGGCGAGTTTGGTGACAACGACCGGGATTATGGATTTCACAAAGGTCTGTTTCAGGAACTGATCCGACCCCGTGAAACCATCGTTCGTTTCAGCGAGCAGCGGGCAGTGCTGGCGGAGAATCCAGAGCAAACACTGGCTGAGCTCTACGAATATTACGTTGGCCGGAACTTCGTCACCAGGGAATATCAGGAGACCATTCTCGAGAAGGGCATCAAGCAACTCCTGGAACACCGGGATCTGGCAAAGCGTTTTACCAAGCGTCGGATCGAAGATCAGCTATACGGAGTCACCTTCCCCTTCGTTGAGCAAAAGGACAACGAGGCCATTCGGGTAATCAAGCCCCTGTTCCTGGGGCAGACCGATTCCACGGCCATTATCGAACATGGTGGCAAGTGGAAGCTGAAAGTGGATCAGCTCCGCAAGCGGCATCTGCTGAAAGGCCCCGTGTTATTTCCGGTTAAAGGCCCGGAGCCTGGACAGGTTAATGACCTTCGTGTAGAGGCTTTCGAGGAAACCCTTGCCAACCTGGAGGGCGACGGTATCGAGATAACTCTGCACACTGAAAAAGACAGGATTCTCGAGTTTGCCGGAATGCACGCCCATTAGCGATCTCGGGCTCGTCGGCGGGTATGATTGCGCCTGCCGATTGCCCTCCCGAGGAGCTTGTAATTAATCCTTACAGGTTGCACCCCGAGCGGGTTGCAATTATCGGTACTGCAGGCGATCAGTATGCAGACAGGCTAGGTTACTTCCTCCACTTGCTCTCCCTCCTCCGGAACTTGCAGTTCGCCGGCGGGCATTCAGGAAAAAGCCTCCGCAAGCGGAGGCTTTCAAAGCTGGGTTTGGCTCAGTGCGCCAACACCCGCGAAAGAAACGCCTGGGTGCGCTCGTTCTGAGGGTTGTCGAACACATCGTCCGGTTTACCCTGTTCCACAATCTGGCCCTCGTGGATGTAGATCACGCGGTCGGCCACTTCCCGGGCGAAGCCCATCTCGTGGGTGACGACCATCATGGTCATGCCCTCTTTGGCCAGCTCCCGCATAACATCCAGCACTTCACCGATCATTTCCGGATCCAGGGCTGAGGTTGGCTCGTCGAACAGCATGAGGCGCGGTTCCATCGCCAGCGCTCGGGCGATTGCGACCCGCTGTTGCTGGCCGCCGGACAGCTGGCTGGGGTACTTGTCGGCCTGGTTGCCGATGCCCACACGGTTGAGCAACCGCTCGGCGGTGGCATTGGCAACAGTTTCCGGAGCATCCTTGACCTTCTTGGGCGCCAGCATGATGTTCTTTTTCACCGTGAGGTGAGGGAAGAGGTTGAACTGTTGGAATACCATGCCGACTTCCTTGCGGATTTCAGCCAGAGCTTTCGGATTGCCGCTCTTGGGCGCGAGCTGTTGGCCGTCCACTTCCAGTGTTCCGGATTCATATTCTTCAAGGCCGTTCACACAGCGAATCAGGGTGGATTTGCCGGAGCCGCTGGCGCCGATAATAACCACCACTTCGCCCTGTTCAACGGTAAGGTCAATATCTTTGAGGACATGCAGTTTCCCGAAGTACTTGTTCATGCCCTTCATTTTTACAATCTGAGTCATGGGTAACGTTCCTTCAGACAGAAGCCAGTCCGCGGCGCTCAACGAAGCGGAGAATGATGGACAGGGACAGGGTGATGGCCAGGTAGAGGATCGCGACCACAAAATACACCTCGAAGGCGGTAAAGGTGTTGGCAATATAGATCTGGCCCTGGCGGACCAGCTCGCCGACGCCGATCACCGAGAACAGGGATGTGTCCTTGATGCTGACAATGGCCTGGTTACCCAGCGGCGGAATCATCCGGCGGAAGGCCTGAGGCCACACGACAGACCAGAAGGTCTGGGTTCGGGACAGCCCCAGAGAAAGCCCGGCTTCGGTCTGGCCCTTGTCGATGGACTGAACGCCACCCCGGACCACCTCGGATATGTAGGCGCCGGAGTTCAAAGCGATGGCCGCGATGCCGGCCGTCAAGGGATCAATTGGACCGCCAATCAGATCGGGCAGGCCATAGAAAATAAAGAGGACCTGAACCAGGATCGGAGTGCCACGAAAGATTTCGATGTAGGCGGTTGCCGGCCACCGCAGGAACCACTTCTTGTTGATGCTCAGCAGGCCAAAGAAAATGCCCAGAGCAAAACCGATCAGAAGACCGCCGAAGGAAATCAGCAGGGTGTAGGGGATCCCTTTTATCAGAAAAGGGATGGAGTCGATGGCTGCCTGCCAGTCGAACTGAAACTGGAATTCCACAGTGAGAGTCTCCGCAGAGTTTTGGAGTCACGAAGTGCCGGGGCAGTGAAGCCCCGGCAAAGGGAATCAGACCTCTGGGGCCCGGGAGCCCTTACATGCCCTCGGGCATGGGGCCAAACCATTTTTCGTAGATGGTTTTGTAAGTACCATCTTCCTTCATTGCGGCAAGGGCTTCGTTTACATCATCAACCCACTCACTGCCACTCTTGAGGGCGATACCATACTGCTGGCCTTCGTAAAGCGGGCCGACGGTTGTCACCTTGCCTTCACCTTTGGTGCGGGCAAAGTAGCCTACGTTTGGCGCATCGTAGAACACTGCATCAATGGCACGGGACATCAGCGCCATGTACATATCAGAGCTGCCCGGGTAGGGGGTTACACCGTCATCGGCGTCAAGGTTCTTGACCAGGTAGTCATAACTGGTGCTACCAATCTTGGTGCCGATTTTCTTGCCTTCGAGGTCGTCGAATTCGCTAACGTCGTCATTACCCTCGCGAACGAGGATTCGCAGACCCGAGTCGTAGTACGGGTCGGAGAAATCGACGATTTCTTCACGCTCTTCAGTAATCGTGATGCCGGCAATGGCAATGTCGACGTTGCCGGTTTGCAGGGCGGGGATGATGCCGTTGAAGTCCATGGTGTTGAGGTCAATTTCGAAACCTGCACGGTCGGCTACCTCGCGGATGATCTCCATATCGAAACCGATCATCTCACCGGTTTCCTGGTCCATCATTTCAAACGGAACGAAACTCGGGTCAGTGACGACGCGCAGGGTTTCTGCGCTCACGGTTCCTGCGGCAACGGTCAGTGCCAGGCTGGCGCTTACGGTCTTCAGCCACTTCGTGCTCATACATTCTCCTTTTCTTTCTTATGAGGCTCCATTTGCCCGGTAAGGCAAGCCGGACCAATCACTGCTGTTGACTGCGATCTCCGGGGAGCGTTGATGGAACTGCATCACATACACTTTAGACTATTACGCAGATGTATACAGGAAATCAAATGCTTGGCGGGGAGGTCCCGCCGGACGGGGAATAAAAAAGGGGCAGATGAAAGTGTTCATCTGCCCCTTTTATTTCGTGGAGAGCGGATAGCGCGAAGCCTTAAAACGCAATCTTCTCCCGCTCACTGATGCCCAGATTCTTCCAGATGCTGATGCTGGGCTCTACCTGATTCAGGGTGTAGAAATGCAAGCCCGGCGCGCCTGCTGCCAGGAGCTTCTCGCACATCTCAGTAACCACTTCCTCACCGAACTGGCGGATGGAATCGCTGTCGTCGCCGTAGGCTTCGAGCTGTTTGCGAATCCAGCGAGGAATTTCCGCGCCGCACATGTCGGAGAAACGAACCAGGTTGGAGAAATTGACGATGGGCATGATGCCCGGTACCACCGGAATGGTAACGCCCATTTTCTCCAGCCGGTCGATGAAGTAGAAGTAGCTGTCTGCATTAAAGAAGTACTGGGTGATGGCGCTGTTGGCACCGGCCTGAACCTTGCGGGCAAAGTTCTTCAGATCTTCTTCGGCGTTGCGGGCCTGAGGATGAAACTCAGGGTACGCGGCTACTTCCAGGTTAAAGTTATCGCCGCTGTGCTCGCGGATAAACTCCACCAGCTCGTTGGCATAGCGCAGCTCACCGGCGGCCCCCATACCCGAGGGCATGTCGCCCCGCAGGGCGACAATCCGGTTGATTCCGTGCTCCCGGTACAGATCCAGCAGCTCGCCGATTTCCTGGCGGGTGCCCCCGACGCAGGAAAGGTGAGGTGCCGTGGAAATGCCCTGGCTATGCAGGTTGAGCACGGTCTCGATGGTACGGTCCCGGGTGGAACCACCGGCGCCGAAGGTAACCGAGAAAAAGTCCGGGTTCACCTCGGCCAGCTGGTTGCGCACGTTCTGCAGCTTTTCCTTGCCCTGGTCGGTCTTGGGCGGGAAAAACTCAAAGCTGAAACGGCGCTTGAACTGTTTCTGGGATTGCATCTGTTTACCCGATCAGTACTTGTAGCTTTCTGGCTTGTACGGGCCTTCGACCGGTACACCGATGTATTTGGCCTGCTCCGGCGTCATCTTGGTGATAACACCACCAAAGCCTTCCACCATGGCCCGAGCCACTTCCTCATCCAGGTGCTTGGGCAGAACCTGAACGTATACGCCTTTCTCGCGGGCATCTTCCGGCAGATCGGCGAACTTGCGCTCGAACAGGTACATCTGGGCCAGGACCTGGTTGGCAAAGGAGCCATCCATGATCCGTGACGGGTGACCGGTGGCGTTGCCCAGGTTCACCAGGCGGCCTTCGGACAGCAGGATCAGGTGGTCGTTGGTGGCCTTGTCACGGTACACAACGTGCACCTGCGGCTTCACCTCGTCCCATTCCCAGTTCTTGCGCATGTAGGCGGTATCGATCTCGTTGTCGAAGTGACCGATGTTGCACACCACGGCACCGCTTTTCAGGGCTTTGAGCATGTGCGCGTCGCACACGTTCATGTTGCCGGTGGTGGTGACCAGCAGATCGGTGTTCTGCAGCAGGTCGCGGTTCACGGCAGACTCGGTACCGGTGTTCACGCCGTCAATGTACGGAGACACAACTTCGAATCCGTCCATGCAGGCTTGCATGGCACAGATGGGGTCGGCCTCGGTCACTTTTACAATCATGCCTTCCTGGCGCAGGGAAGCAGCAGAGCCCTTGCCTACATCACCATAGCCAATCACCAGGGCTTTCTTGCCTGCCATCAGGTGGTCGGTAGCGCGCTTGATGGCGTCATTCAGGCTGTGGCGACAACCGTATTTGTTGTCGTTCTTGGCCTTGGTGACCGCGTCGTTCACGTTGATGGCCGGCACCTTCAAAGTGCCCTCGCGCAGCATTTCCTGCAGACGATGCACACCGGTGGTGGTTTCTTCGGTCACGCCGTGGCAGTTAGCCAGGATTTCCGGGTACTTCTCATGGAGCAGGGCGGTCAGATCGCCGCCGTCGTCCAGAATCATGTTCGGTTCCCAGCCGTCTACATCGGCTCCGACTGTACGCTCCAGGCACCAGTCGTACTCTTCGTCGGTTTCGCCCTTCCAGGCAAACACGGGAATGCCCTGCGCGGCGATGGCGGCCGCGGCCTGGTCCTGGGTGGAGAAGATGTTGCACGAGGACCAGCGCACGTTCGCACCCAGTTCAATCAGCGTCTCGATCAACACGGCGGTCTGGATGGTCATGTGGATACAGCCCATCACATTGGCGCCTTTCAGCGGCTGCTCGGCTTTGTATTTCTCGCGGAGCTTCATCAGGGCCGGCATTTCGCCTTCAGCGATGTTGATTTCCTTGCGGCCCCAGCCGGCCAGGGAAATATCGCGAACTTTGTAGTCGTCAAAGCTGTTCAGCTTTTCTGCGGGAGTGCTCATGGTGTTCTCCTGTCAGTTCAATCAGTTTGGCTTGGGCGTATGCCTGATGACATACGCCCGAAATCGGTTTAGATACCAGCCGCATCTTTCAGGGCCGCGGCGCGATCGGTCTTCTCCCACGGGAAGGCGGTAAAGGTTTTGCCGCCAACCGTCATTTCATAGGGGTCGCGACCGAAGTGGCCGTAGGCGGCTGTTGCCCGATACATCGGATGCAGCAGGTCAAGCATGTTGGTAATCGCATACGGGCGCAGATCGAAGTTCTGGCGCACCAGTTCAATGATCTTGTCGTCGCTGATCTTGCCGGTTCCGAAGGTGTTCAGGGAGATCGACGTCGGTTGGGCTACGCCGATGGCGTAGGACACCTGGATCTCGCACTTGTCGGCCAGGCCGGCGGCGACGATGTTCTTGGCTACGTAACGGCCGGCGTAAGCGGCAGAGCGGTCAACCTTGGACGGATCCTTACCGGAGAACGCACCACCACCGTGGCGCGCCATACCGCCGTAGGTGTCGACGATGATCTTGCGGCCGGTCAGGCCACAGTCACCAACGGGGCCACCGATCACGAACTTGCCGGTCGGGTTGATGTGGAATTGAGTGTCCTTGTGCAGCAGCTCGGGCGGCAAGGCGTGCTTGACGATCAGTTCCATCACCGCTTCTTTCAGGTCTTCCTGGGTCACGTCTTCATCGTGCTGGGTGGACAGAACCACGGCGTCGATACCGGCAACCCGGCCGTTTTCGTAGCGGCAGGTCACCTGGCTCTTGGCGTCCGGGCGCAGCCACGGCAGCAGGCCGCTCTTGCGGGCCTCGGCCTGGCGCTGCACCAGACGGTGAGAGAAAGTGATCGGCGCCGGCATGAGTACGTCGGTTTCGTTGCTGGCATAGCCGAACATCAGGCCCTGATCGCCGGCACCCTGGTCTTCAGGCTTCTTGCGATCAACGCCCTGGGCGATATCGACGGACTGCTTGCCGATAATGTTGATGATGCCGCAGGTGTCGCCGTCGTAGCCCACTTTCGAGGAGGTGTAGCCGATGTCCTTGATGACACCGCGCACCAGGTCTTCCAGATCCACCCAGGCGCTGGTGGTGATCTCACCGCCAACGATGGCCACACCGGTTTTTACCATGGTCTCGCAGGCAACGCGGGCATGGGGATCGTCGGTCAGGATGGCATCCAGCACGGCATCAGAGATCTGGTCTGCCAGTTTGTCCGGATGGCCTTCAGAGACCGATTCGGAAGTGAAGATGTTGTAGTCAGCCATAGCGCATGCTCCTCTGTGAGCGATTCAAATTCAGGCCGGTAAGCGGTTTTCTTAAAGCGCTTTCCGGTATCCGGTTTGTTGGTCTGTGTGAGGATACGTAAAACTACGTATCCGTATATCAAAATTTGTTGATATTGCGATCCAGGTCGTCAAATCTGACCGCTGTGTTTCCAGAATTCCCGAACCTGGATCTGGAACCCGTTCCGCAAGCCGATAAACAGCTGTTCTCCGGCAACCAGGCCGGCGTCCGCGGCCCAGGTGGTAAGCTCTTCCGGCTCAAACCCGAGCCAGAGATCACCGCAGTTTGCTTTTGCCCAGTCCTGGTCGTGACTGCACAGGTCGCTGATTACGAAGCAGCCGCCGTTGTTCATCAACGCCGCGGCATCAAGGAAGATGTCAGCGGGGCTGGGCACGTGATGCAGAACCATATTCGCAACGACCAGGTCGAAGGCGTCGCCCCTGGCCAGCAGGGTGTCGGTAACACCTTCTATCAGGTCGATGTTGTTCAGCCGTTCGTCAATGCAGGTGCGGGTGGCCTTGGCCAGCATGTCCCGGCTGTTATCCAGGGCAACCACATGCCCACAAAGCTCTGCCAGAACCGGTAGGAAGGCACCCTCGCCGGGGCCGATTTCCAGTGCGGCCTGCCATTGATGTTTGCGGGACCGTTTGCGGATCATTTCCGCGACCGGCTCTGCGTAAAGATCAAAAGCGGCGATCAGTTCCTGCTGCTCGCGGAACTGCTCTGCATGCCGGGCGAAGAAAGCCTGGGACTGGTCTGCGCGCTGAGTGCGAATGGCCTCAATGCGCTCCTGCAGATGTGGTGGCAGTGGCACCCGGTCTACCGCTTCAAATATCTGTCGGATGGTCTGGTCGGTTGGCTTGTCGCTGTCCAGGTGCAGCGGGCGGCGATAGAAAATCGCATTGCCTTCACGCTGGGGCTCAAGCAGACCAGCCTTGTTCATTACCTTCAGGTGGTGGCTCATACCGGACTGGCGCATATCAAACAACTGGCTGAGCTCCAGAACTCCGAACGTATCCCGTCTCAACACACGCAGAATCTCCAGCCGCAACGGATCCCCGCCCGCTTTGAAGATCGGGGCCAGTGCGTCCACGGAGGACAGGTTGTCGGCGTATGTGTTCATGGATGTCATGGAAACGAAGTGTAGGGGGCTTCGGGTGGTCAATCAATAGGCATATCAAAAAATTTTGATATAGATTTATCGTTCTTTGAAATCAGGCCCTTTCGGAAATCCGCAGGCAAACAATCGTGAAACAGGCACATGCCGATTTGCCCCGGCACACACTAATCGGCGAAAATACGCGCCTCATTTTGATCGCCCTTTAATCACTACGAATTCTTTTCCTGCAAAACACTGGAGAAACGTCAATGCCGTCTCGTAAAGATCTCGCCAACGCCATTCGCGCGCTGAGCATGGATGCGGTTCAGAAAGCCAAGTCCGGCCACCCGGGTGCGCCCATGGGTATGGCGGATATCGCCGAGGTTCTGTGGAACGATTACCTGAGCCACAACCCGGCCAACCCTCAGTGGGCCAACCGGGACCGCTTCGTGCTGTCCAACGGTCACGGCTCCATGCTGCAGTACTCCCTGCTGCACCTGAGCGGTTACGACGTTTCCATCGAAGACATCAAGAACTTCCGTCAGTTGCACTCCAAGACGCCGGGCCACCCCGAGTACGGCTACACCCCGGGTATCGAAACCACCACCGGCCCCCTGGGCCAGGGTATTGCCAACGCCGTTGGTTTCGCCATTGCCGAGAAGTCCCTGGCAGCGCAGTTCAACCGTCCGGGCCACGAGATCGTTGACCACTACACCTACGCGTTCCTCGGCGACGGCTGCCTGATGGAAGGCATCTCTCACGAAGTTGCCTCCCTGGCAGGCACCCTCGGCCTCGGCAAGCTTGTGTTCTTCTATGACGACAACGGCATCTCCATCGATGGCGAAGTGGATGGCTGGTTTACTGATAACACCCCGCAGCGTTTCGAGTCTTACGGCTGGCAGGTGATTCCCGCAGTCGACGGCCATGATGCTGACGCCATTCGCGCCGCGATCGAAGCCGCCCGTGCCAACACCGAACAGCCCACGCTGATCTGCTGCAAGACCATCATCGGCTTTGGTTCCCCGAACAAACAGGGCAAGGAAAGCTGTCACGGTGCCCCCCTGGGTGACGACGAAATCACCCTGACCCGCGAGCAGTTGGGCTGGCAGTACGGTCCGTTCGAAATTCCGGCCGACATCGCCAGTGCCTGGAACGCCCGTGAAAAAGGTGCCGCTGCCCAGTCCGAGTGGGAACAGAAGTTTGCCGCCTACGAAAAAGCGGAGCCGGAACTGGCGGCTGAGTTCAAGCGCCGCATGGCTGGCGACCTGCCCGCCGACTTTGCCGAGAAGGCCCAGGCTTACATCCAGGAATGCCAGGACAAGGCCGAGACTGTGGCTTCCCGCAAGGCGTCCCAGAACACTCTGAACGCTTACGGCCCGCTGCTGCCGGAACTGATGGGCGGCTCTGCCGACCTGGCCGGTTCCAACCTGACTATCTGGTCCGACACCAAGGGTCTGACCAAGGAAGATGCCAGCGGTAACTACATCTATTACGGTGTCCGTGAATTCGGCATGGCTGCGATCATGAACGGCATCGCCCTGCACTGCGGTTTCGTGCCCTACGGCGCGACCTTCCTGATCTTCATGGAATATTGCCGCAACGCCGTGCGCATGGCTGCGCTGATGAAGCAGCGTTCCATCTTCGTGTTCACCCACGACTCCATCGGCCTGGGTGAAGATGGCCCGACTCACCAGCCTATCGAGCAGATGGCCAGTCTGCGCACCACGCCCAACATGAGCATGTGGCGTCCGGCGGATACTGTTGAATCCGCAGTGGCCTGGAAAGCAGCTCTTGAGCGCACCGATGGCCCGACCGCCATGGTCTTCTCCCGTCAGGGGCTGCCGGCACAGCCGCGCGATGCCCAACAGCTGGCGGACGTAGCCAAGGGCGCCTATATCCTGTCAGACAGCGAAGGCACGCCGGACCTGATCCTGATTGCCACCGGCTCCGAAGTCGGCCTGGCGCAGGATGCGGCTGCCCAGCTTCGTGATCAGGGCAAGAACGTGCGCGTGGTTTCCATGCCGTCCACGGACGTGTTCGATGCCCAGAGCGCCGAGTACAAGCAGCAGGTCCTGCCGCTGGATGTCACCAACCGCATCGCCATTGAAGCCGGCATTGCCGATTACTGGTACAAGTACGTTGGCCTGGACGGTCGCATCATCGGCATGACCACCTTTGGTGAGTCCGCCCCGGCCGGTGAGCTGTTCAAGGAATTCGGCTTTACCGTCGACAATGTCCTGGAAGTGGCTGCTGAGCTTCTGGACGCCTGATGACGGACTCTGCGCCTTTTCGTGTCGCCATCAACGGGTACGGCCGAATCGGCCAGTGCGTGTTGCGTGCGCTTTATGAAAACGGCTTCCGCGATCACCTTCAGGTGGTCGCGATCAACGAGTTGTCGGATATCGACACCATTGCCCACCTGACCCGATACGATTCCACCCACGGGCGTTTCCAGGGTGACATTTCGGTATCGGGTCAGGACCTGATGGTCAATGGCGATGCCATCCGCGTGTTGAGTCACGCTGACCCGGCAGAGCTGCCCTGGCGCCTGCTTGATGTCGATCTGGTACTGGAATGTTCCGGCGCCTTCTCGGATCGTGCTACGGCCGAGAAGCACATCGATTCCGGGGCCAGACGCCTGCTCTTCTCGCAGCCGGCCGAGTCCGATGTGGACCGCACCGTTGTCTACGGGGTCAACCACGCTGATCTCACACCGGAAGACGTGATCGTTGCAGCCGCCTCCTGCACCACCAACTGCCTGGTGCCTGTGATCAAGGTGCTGGACGACGCCTTTGGCGTGCAGCAGGGCAGTACCACCACGATTCACGCGGCCATGAATGACCAGCCGGTTATCGATGCCTACCACCACCAGGATTTGCGACGAACCCGCAGCGCCCTGCACAACATCGTTCCGGTGGAAACCGGTCTTGCGAAAGGTATTGAGCGGTTGCTGCCGAGCATGGAAGGCAAGTTCAGTTCGGTCGCCATGCGGGTGCCGACCATGAATGTCTCCGCCATCGACATGGTGGTGAACGTGGGCAAAGCCACCAACGTGGCAGCGGTGAACAACCTGTTAGAAGAGGCCGCCAACGGCCCGTTAAAGAGCATACTCGGCTATACCGACGAACTGCTGGCCAGCTCCGACTTCAACCACGATGCCCACTCCGGCGTGGTGGATGGCGGCCAGACCCGGGTCACCGGGGGCACCATGGTGAAAGTGCTGTGTTGGTTCGATAATGAGTGGGGGTTCGCGAACCGGATGCTCGATGTCAGCAAAAGCTGGTTAACCAAACATTCTTAATCTGAAATTTTGTTGAAGGGACGAACGTTATGGCCATCAAGAGAATGACCGACCTTAACCTCGCCGGTAAGCGAGTGCTGATCCGCGAAGATTTGAACGTGCCGGTCAAGGACGGCAAAGTCTCCAGTGACGCCCGCATTCGCGCGTCACTGCCCACCATCAAGGCGGCTAAAGACGCGGGCGCCAAAGTCATGCTGATGTCCCATCTGGGCCGCCCGGAGGAAGGCGTTTACGACGAAGCCTCCTCCATGAAGCCGGTCGCCGACCACCTGACCAAGGTGCTGGGCCAGGAAGTTCGCCTGATCAAGGACTATCTGGACGGCGTTGAAGTCGCCGATGGCGAAGTTGTCCTGTTCGAGAACGTTCGCTTCAACAAGGGCGAAAAGAAAGACAACGAAGACCTCGCGAAGAAGTACGCGGCCCTGTGCGATGTCTACGTCATGGACGCCTTCGGCACGGCGCACCGCGCCCAGGCCTCCACCCACGGCGTGGCGAGATTCGCCCCAGAGGCCTGCGCCGGCCCGCTGCTGGCGGCCGAGCTTGAAGCCCTTGGCAAAGCCCTGGACAACCCGGCCAAACCGGTGGTTGCCATCGTTGGCGGCTCCAAGGTTTCTACCAAACTGGACGTGCTCAACGCGCTTGAAAAAGTTTGTGACTCCATCATCGTGGGCGGCGGCATCGCCAACACCTTCCTGGCCGCTGCTGGTCACCCGGTGGGCAAGTCCCTGTGCGAGCATGACCTGATCGACACCGCCAAAGAGATCGCCAGTCGCGTTGAAATCCCGCTGCCGGTCGACGTGGTTGTTGCCAGCGAGTTCGCCGAAACCGCCACCGCAACCACCAAGAACATCGCCGACGTCAGCGACGACGACATGATCCTCGACGTAGGCCCGGAAACCGCCGGCAAGTTCGCCGACGTACTGAAGAACGCCAAAACCATCCTCTGGAACGGCCCGGTTGGTGTTTTCGAATTCGACCAGTTCGGCAACGGCACCAAAGCTCTGGCCGAAGCCATCGCCGAAAGCGACGCCTTCTCCCTCGCTGGCGGTGGTGACACCGTCGCCGCCGTTGACAAGTACGGCGTTGCTGACAAAATCTCGTATATCTCCACCGGTGGTGGCGCGTTCCTGGAATTCGTAGAAGGTAAGACGCTCCCGGCAGTAGCCGTGCTGGAAGAACGCGGCGCGTAACGAGTTACTGAAAGAATCCAACTATCCCCAAAGTCCAAATGAAGGAGACGACCCATGGCCCTGATTTCGATGCGGCAAATGCTGGATCACGCCGCCGAGCATGGTTACGGTGTGCCAGCCTTTAACGTCAACAACCTGGAACAGATGCGCGCCATCATGGAAGCCGCCGACAAAACCGATTCGCCGGTGATTGTCCAGGCCTCCGCCGGTGCCCGTAAGTACGCTGGCGCTCCCTTCCTGCGCCATCTGATCCTGGCGGCCATCGAGGAATTCCCGCACATCCCGGTGGTCATGCACCAGGACCACGGCACCAGCCCCTCCGTGTGCCAGCGCTCCATCCAGCTGGGCTTCAGCTCCGTGATGATGGACGGCTCCCTCGGTGAAGACGGTAAAACCCCCACCGACTACGAATACAACGTTGATGTTACCCGTCGCACCGTTGAAATGGCCCACGCCTGCGGTGTCTCCGTAGAAGGCGAGCTGGGTTGCCTGGGTTCTCTCGAAACCGGCCAGGCCGGTGAAGAAGACGGCATCGGTGCCGAAGGTACCCTGGATCACAGCCAGATGCTGACCGACCCGGAAGAAGCGGCGGACTTCGTCAAGAAAACCCACGTTGATGCCCTGGCCATTGCCATCGGCACCAGCCACGGCGCCTACAAGTTCACCCGTCCGCCCACAGGCGACATCCTGGCCATCGACCAGATCAAAGCCATCCACGCTCGCATCCCGGACACCCACCTGGTTATGCACGGCTCCAGCTCCGTACCCCAGGAGTGGCTGAAGATCATCAACGAATACGGTGGCGAGATTCCGGAAACCTATGGTGTGCCGGTCGAAGAAATTGTAGAGGGCATCAAGCACGGCGTGCGCAAGGTCAACATTGATACCGACCTGCGTCTGGCCAGCACTGGCGCCGTTCGTCGCTTCCTGGCTGAGAACCCGGCCGAGTTCGACCCGCGCAAATTCCTCAAGGAAACGATGAAGGCCATGACCGAAGTGTGCATCGCACGCTACGAAGCCTTCGGTTGTGCCGGCAACGCCAGCAAAATCAAGCCGGTGAACCTTGAACGCATGTTCGAGCGTTACGCCTCCGGTGAGCTGGATCCGAAAGTTAAGTAAGTTATGTTATTCATTTGGGGCGGATCTCCGCCCCAAATGCCTGACCCACCTCAAGTACGAACGACCTTCCCCTTGTAATTTCCCCAATCTCATCAAATATAGTGGTTAGTAAGCGGGCGTACGCCCAGCAGAATAACCAGTGGTGAGGATCCTGATGGACTTCAAAGACTATTACGCCGTGCTCGGTGTGAGTGAGTCTGCCTCCGCCGAGGAGATAAAAAAAGCCTACCGAAAGCTGGCACGGAAATACCATCCGGATGTCAGTAAGGAAGAGGACGCCGACACCAAATTCAAGGAAGTGGGTGAAGCCTACGAAGTACTGAAAGATCCCGAGAAGCGCGCGGAGTACGACCAGCTGCGTAAATACGGCGCCAGGGCGGATGGTTCTTTCGAGCCGCCTCCGGGCTGGCAAAGCGGTGCCGGTTTCGGTGGCGGAGGTTATACCGATGCCGACGCGCGCCAGTTCAGCGACTTCTTCGAGGAGATATTCGGCGGTGGTCGCCAGGGCGGTTTCTCCGGGGGCTACGGTGGTGGCGGTTTCCGCCAGAACATGAGAATGCGCGGTGAGGACGTGCACGCCAGGATTGCGCTGTTCCTGGAAGAAGCGTTTCACGGCTGTGAAAAGCAGGTTTCTTTTGCGGTACATGAGGCCGATGAGCATGGCCGGGTGATGCCGCGGCAAAAGACCCTGAAAGTGAAGATTCCCGCAGGCATGCGCGAGGGCCAGCATATTCGCCTCAAAGGCCAGGGGGCGCCGGGCGTTGGTGGCGGAGAACCAGGCGATCTGTTCATTGAAGTGGAGCTGGCACCCCATCCGCATTTCACGGTGGAGGGCCGGGACGTATTGGTCACGGTTCCGATCGCCCCCTGGGAGGCCGCTCTGGGGGCAACGGTGACCGTGCCAACGATTGGCTCAAAGGTGAAGGTGAAGGTGCCGAAGGGCTCCACCAGTGGACGGAAGCTGCGCCTCAAGGGTAAGGGTTTCCCGGGCAAGCACCCGGGCGATCAGATTGTCATCCTGCAGATTGCCATGCCCGAGAAACACAGCCCTGAGGCCGAAAAGCTCTACGAGCAGCTGGCCGAGGCCGAGAAGCAATTCAATCCACGCAGCAAGCTTCACGTGTGAGCGGGAGTAAGGTATGAGCAAGCAGGATCATATTTTGACGGTAGAGGTGGTCGACCAGGATGGCAGCACCTTCACCCTGCGTGAAATATGCGAGCGTGGCGAGTGCCATGCCGAGTTTGTCATAAAACTGGTGGACTACGGGATCATTGCCCCGCTGGAAGATTACCCGGAGGCACGGCAATGGGAGTTCGATGTCGCTGCCCTGAGCCGATTGCGCAAAGCGCAGAGATTACAGAGGGACCTGAAAATGAATCTGCCCGGCCTGGCCATGTCTCTGGAACTGCTCGATGAGGTGGAGGAAATGCGTCGGGAAGTGGCCCGTCTCAATCACCGCATCCGGCAATTGATGGGGGAGTAAACGCTCCCCCCGCTTATTTCTTTTCGTCCAGCGCCTGGATCTCGGCGTAGATCTTTTCTGCCTCCTCCATGAGGGTTCCATGAGTTCTCAGATCGCCATTGCGCTGGGCATCCAGTGCCTTGGCGAGCTTCGCCTCGTATTGTTTCTGCAGTTTTTTCTTCGGATCGCCTTTCAAAAATCCCAACATCGTAATGAACCTGTTTTGGCTGAACGTTCAAAGATTTACGTTTTTTGCTCCATAAAGTTCACAAAATTTTCATGATCAAAAACTGGACAGCCATAAATAATGGGATTAAATTCCCAAATAAAGATATGGGAAAAAAATCCCATTTTATTGTCGGGTGCTAAGACGTGGTCGCCCGGGGACGCAACAACAAGCCTGGAGAAGAACGATGAATCGCAAACCTTTAGCAATTGCAGTGAAACTGGCCATGACCGGCGCTCTTGCTGGCGCGCTCGCCGCTTGCGGAGGCGGTGGCTCTGGAGACGCCTCAACAAGTGATGCTTCATCGGGGACCAGTGTCGGGGCGGTATCCGGTTTCGGCAGTGTTTACGTGAACGGTACCCGATTTGAGACCAACGGCAGCGTTAGCAGCGACGATGGCCTGGAACGCGAGGATCAGCTCGAAAAGGGCATGATCCTCAAAATTGAGGGCGATTGGGATGACAGTGGTCAGGGGCGGGCGGACAAAGTCAGTTATGACGATACCCTGCGCGGGCCGATTTCCGGCATGAGTTGGGATGAGGTTACCCGCACCGGAACTCTGACCATGCTTGGCCAGAGCATTGCCCTGGATGGCAAAACCGTCTTCCGCGGCGCAACACCAACGGCTCTTGCCGACAACCCCCAGGGCTATCGTATAAGGGTCAGCGCCTGGCGTCTTGAGGATGGCAGCTTCCGGGCAAGCTTTGTTGGTGCCCGGGCCATTGGCCTGGAATTCGATGACAACAACGAAGTAGAAATCGAAGGCGTTGTTGCCGATCTGGACACAAGCGCCCAGACCTTCACCATCAACGGTTTTATTATCGATTACACCAGTGCGGTAGGAGACGATGATTTCTCCCTCGATGACCTGGCAAACGGAATCGCTGTCGAAGTGGAAGGGACGCTGAACGGCAACACCATCTTGGCCGAGGAAATCGATGATGAGGATGACCTCTTCGACGATGATGACGATGTCGAAATCTCCGGAAGCATTTATGACTATGACGCCGCCAGCGGACAGTTCTCGGTAAATGGGGTGCGCGTCCAGATTGATGGGGGCACCGAGTTCGACGATCTCCGCGAAAGCAGCCTTGCGGATGGCCTGTTCGTGAAAGTGGAAGGGGATTTCCGCAATGGCGTCCTGGTGGCTGAAGAGATCGAAGGCCGGGATTCCGATGCCGAGCTGGATGGTCGCATCGAGTCTCTTGATCTGACCAATGAAACCATGGTCGTCAGTGGCGTCCGGGTTCAGCTGACCGGCAACACCCTGATTGATGACGACGACGATGACGAAGATGGCCTTCGCAGTCGCGTCCAGGATATCCAGAGCCTGCAGGTGGGTGACTATCTCGAAATTGAAGGTCGCCAGCAGAGCAGTGAAGGCGGATTCCTCGAGGCCATCAGCATCGAGCGTGAGGATGACGATGACGATGACGATTTTGAGCTTGAGGCACGGGTGAGTGCCATCGGAGCCGATTCCATCACCATCATGAATCTTGAGGTGCTCCGAAATGGCTACAGCCTGTCCGGCGCCCAGGTTGGTGATGAAGTGGAAATCGAGTATCGCCAGACCAGCGGTGGCGAGTATGAGCTCACCGACAACGTCGAAGTCGATGACGATAGTGACGACGGCAATGGCAGCAATGATGATTGATCAGTGAGCCGAAGGTGCGGGTCGGACAGTTGTCGGCCCGCATCCTGGCTTTCGAAGTCGCTATGGGAATACAATCCCAAACATGAAAAAGCCCAACCCCCTGCATCAAGCGCTGTTTCGCATTCTGCGCCCTCTGGCGAGGTTGCTGTTGCGCAATGGTATTCCTTTTGGTGAGTTCTCCGAGCTGGTTAAACGTGCCTACGTGGAAGCCGCCCTGGAGGACTTCACCGACGACCGGAGAAAGCCCACGGACTCACGGGCTGCAGTCATGACCGGGCTGACCCGCAAGGAAGTCAAACGCCAGCGGGAGATCCTGGCAGGGGAGGATGCTGGGAGCCGCGACGTGCTCCATACCAACCGGGCGTCCCGGGTGGTATCGGGCTGGGTCCACGATGCGGTGTTTCAGGCCAAGGACGGAGAGCCTGCCATGCTGGCTTTCGACGGGCCTGCAAGCTTCAGCGAGCTGGTCAAACGCTACAGCGGCGACATGCCGCCCCGTTCCGTGCTGGATGAACTGCTTCGGGTGGGGGTGGTTTCCGTGGAGGGGGAATCTGGCCGCCTGGTCCTGCAGCAAAGGGCCTTTGTCCCGGCCGGAGACAGCGAGGAAATGCTGCAGATTTTCGGTGAGGACGTATCGGATCTCATCGCAACCATTGATCACAATCTGGTCAGTGACGAGTCCGGGCAGCCACCTCTGTTCCAGAGAACCCTGACCTACAACAATATCCCTCCGGAAGTGATGGAGCGCTGGCGCAGGCATGCAGCCGAACGTTCCCAGTCTCTTCTGGAAGAACTGGACAAGTGGCTTGGTCCCCATGATCGGGATATATCCGGTCAAGAGCCTGAAAGTGTATCCGGTGAGCCCGTCCGAACCGGCGTGAGCATCTTCTTCTTTGAAGAGCCCGCCGGAAAAGGCGGCCGGGGTGGGGAATAAAAAAGTTTCCGCAGGCGCTTTAAACAAGCGATATGACAGATGCCGGCCAGGAACGCCGGTTACGGAGATAAAGGTTATGAAACGGCACTTCTGCAATCGTGTTATTGGGCTGGCAGCCGGCACAGTGGTCTTCGGGGCGATCTCCGCCTGCGGTGGCGCTGGCGGAGGCCTTGATGTTGCCGATGGTGGTATCCGGGGCACCGGGTCCAGCGTTGGTCCGGTTTCCGGATTCGGAAGTGTTTTTGTTAATGGCGTTGAATTCAGCACCGATGACATTCCGAATCGGGAAGTGGAAAGCAATGACGGCATCACTGCTGAAGGCCTTCTGAGTGAAGGAATGATTCTCAGGGTTGAAGGCGAGTGGTTTGATGATGGCGAAGGCACGGCCGAGAAGCTCAGTTACGACGATACATTGCGGGGTCCGGTAGACCTAGTGACCGCCGATCCAAGTGGTGCCGGTGAATTCGTGACCCTTTCAGTGATGGGGCAATCCGTGCGGGTTGATCGCCAGACGGTGGTTCGCGGCACAACTTACGCCACACTGCTTGGCGAACCCTCTATCACAGATCATGTCCGTGTCAGCGCCTGGCGTCAGGCCGATGGCTCCTATCGGGCCGGCTACATCGCGGTCATCAATCCGGATCTGACTAGTATCGAGTTGGAAGGCACATTGTCAGCGGTGGATATATCCCAGAATCAATTCACGATTGGCACGATCACCGTTGAATATGATGAGAACAGCGTCAGTTTCGGATCAGACCTGACCGAGGCGAACCTGATCAACGGCGCTGTCCTGGAGGTAGAGGGAACCCTGTCAGGAAGCGTGTTGACTGCCGCTACCATTGACCGGGACGACGCCCGACGCTTCAGTCGCAGCAGTGCTGACGATATCGAGTTCACCGCGATAATTGATGCGCCCTATACCGCTTCCGGTATCAGCTCACGCCCGGGAGAGTTTACGATGGGAGGTCTGACCGTTCGGGTGACAGATGCAACCGAACTGGATGACAGCATTACTCTCGACGAGCTTACCGAAGGGCTCCTGATACAGGTGGAAGGGCAGTTCGTCTCGGATACGGTTGTTGAAGCGGAGGAAATTGAACTCCGGGACGGCAATGCGAAAGTGAAGGGAGTAGTTTCTTCCTCTGCTGACAACTCTTTCCTAGTCGGCGGTGTTGAAGTTCGGATTTCGTCGACGACTGCCTTCACTGTCGAAGACGGCTCTGGTATCTCATTCCAGACCCTCCCCATTGGTTCGACCACAGTGGAGGTCGAGGGCATTGAGAAAGAGCAGGGTGCAGATGTATTTATCGAAGCTTTGAAGGTGGAGGTTGATGACGAAATTGCAGATTTCGATGATCGAGATCTTTACGAGCTTGAAGGAAAGCTTACGAGCATCACTCCGAGCACCATCACGGTTCTCGGTGTATCGATCGATGCCGGACCAGCGGTTTACGACAGTAATACTCAAAGTGAAATTATTGATCGTTTTGATGATGGCGAGCTTTTGATTCTCGAAGTTGAATATTCGAGGAACGGGAACAACTTCATCGCCGACGAAATCGATCTGGAAGAAAGCGATGACGATTAACTACAAAACCCGTACATAAATGCGGCCCACTCCGGCCCGGGTTTTGCTATACATACGGACACGCCAGGCAGGGACGCTGTTGCCGACTGTGCAGGATGCATGAAGCACACATGCTAGCGGAGTCCGTATGTCACTCAGTTTTATCCGGCGGCTGATCTCTAGCCGCCTTCTCCGACCGGTTTTTGTTGTTCTGGTCGTTGCCGGTCTGGTTCAGGTCCTGGTCAGCCAGTGGCTGATTTCCAGCCAGGTAGAGCGCCTGGTAGACACCGCAGGGTCCGCCCTTGAGGCCAGCAGCCAGCAGGTCAGTGCCTCCTTCGGGGATACCCGTGAGGATGTCCGATCCCGCCTGGAGACCATGCGGCAGAAGACCACCGAGGAACTCTCCGCCGAACTCACCCGCCAGCAGACGGCGCAGCAGGAACGCGTTGCCGGCAACGTTCGCACTGCTGTCATGGCGGAAGCCCAGGGTCTGGCTGATGTCCTCGCCGCTGTTGCGGCCCCGCTGATCTGGGATCGGGATGTCCCGCGCCTCACCGATCTTGTCGAACTGGCCGACGCCCGTGAATCGGTTCTGTTTGCCGTGTATTACGACCAGTACGGTGAACGCCTGACCCGTTATGTGGACCGCACCGATGACCGGGTGCGCACCTTAATGGAGCAGGGGGAAGGTCGTGGTGCGGCAAATCGGGTCCTGGATGCGGCAAGTCGCGACCCCAACGTGGTCATCATTACGGCCGATATCGCTCCCCAGGGTTCCGCCATTGGTCAGCTGAAGCTGGGACTGTCGCTCGAAGGCATCAATCAGGACCTGGCGGCTCTGGAGCAGGAATTCAGCACTACCATCACCGGCAGCATCGACGCGCTGCATGACACCCTGGAAGCAGAAACCGAACAGGTTAACCGGCGCCTTCAGCAGCAGTTGGCGAGTATGGACGCTGACACTCGCTCCAGAATCCAGAACACTGTGGAGGCGTTGAATACCGAAGCCTCGAGCCTCTCCGCCAATTTGAGCATGTTGGCAATCGGTTCCGTGGTGGTTCTGATCCTGCTGGTGGCCCTGGTGCTCGGCGGAGGCTTGCTGCCCAGAGTTTTCCGTTTGAGCTCGGCGATCTGGGGTATCGCCGATGGCGAGGCCGATCTTACCCGCCGGGTGTCCATGAAAGGCAAGGATGAGCTTACTGAGATGGCCGAGGGCGTGAACCGTTTCATTGCCCGTATCCAGGAGCTGGTCTCCGACGTGAAAGAGTCTGCCGAATCGGCCGCCGGCCAGGCCCAGGCTCAGGGTGACATCAGCCGCACTGCGGTGGCGGCCGTGAACCGTCAGGAACAGGAAGTGGCGGAGGTGTCCGGCACCATGGAAGCCATGTCCCGCAGCATCTCTGAGGTGGCTGAGAACATACAGGACATCGCCGGATCGGTGAGTAATGTCAGTTCCGAGAGCGAGGCCACCGCCGGTATTTCCCGGGATGTGCGAAACCGGCTGGATCAGGTGGTCCGTAACGTTGAGCAGGCAGTAGATGCGGTTAATCAGCTGGACCACCAGAGCAAGGAAATCGGTTCGGTGCTGTCGGTGATCGGTGCCATCGCAGAGCAAACCAACCTGCTGGCTCTCAACGCCGCTATTGAGGCGGCCCGCGCAGGAGAATCCGGCCGGGGCTTCGCCGTGGTGGCCGATGAGGTCCGCACCCTGGCAAGCCGGACCCAGGAGTCCACCACGGAGATCCAGTCCATCATTGAGCGTTTGCAGAAGGGCAGCCAACAGGCGGTCAGCGCTATCGGTGAAGTGTCAGGCCAGGTTGCAGAGTCGTCGTCGGAATTCCGTCGGGCTGACGAGCATTTCGACCGGATCAACCAGCTGCTCAGCAGCCTTCAGGATCGGGCCATGGCTATTTCATCCGTGGCGGAAGAGCAGGGCCGGCATGCCATTGAAGTCAGTGTGAGCGTGAGCGATATTGCAGGCTCATCCCGCCAGACGGTAGAAGCCATTGAGCGCTCCGACGAGGCCAGCGGCCAGATTGCCCGGACACTGACCTCGTTGAAGGATAAAGCCTCACAGTTCCAGGTTTAGGAACCTGTCGATAACAGGCGCTCCCGGGCGTTTCTGTACTCCTCGGTCAGACGGCTCACCAGTTCCGAGACGGACAGCACGTCGTGGATCTGGCTGACCCCCTGGCCGGCGGACCACACGGTTTTCCAGGCCTTTGCTTCATCATCAATAGGCTTCAGTTTTTCGCCGTAGTTGATCTCGCCGGCCTGGTTCAGTTCGTCCATGGGGAAGCCGGCCGCTTCCAGGCTCTGGCGCATAAAACTGGCGGGCACACCGGATACTGCCGGCGTATGAATAATGTCGCCTGAAACCGCTTCAATGATCATGTTCCGGTAGGCCTCGTCGGCCTGGGACTCGAACGTGTTTATAAAACGGGTACCCAGGTAGGCCAGGTCCGCACCGAGGGCCTGGGCCGCCAGCAGATCCTCACCATGGGATAGCCCCCCGGCCAGCAAAATCGTGCCGTCAAAGACTTCCCGGATTTCATGCACCAGAACGAACGGGTTGATGGTGCCCGCATGGCCACCGGCACCCGCTGCCACGGCAATAATGCCGTCCACACCGGCTTCGGCCGCCTTGCGGGCATGCTTCTGGTTGGTCACGTCATGGAACACCACCCCGCCGTAGCTGTGCACCGCCTCCACCACCTGGCTGGCGGCGCCCAGGGAGGTGATGATCATGGGCACCTTATGTTTAACACACAGTTCCAGGTCTGCCTGCCAGCGCGGATTGGTCCGGTGCACGATCAGGTTCACGGCGTAGGGCGCCGTTTTTGCTTCCGGATTGGCGCTTCGGTAAGCGGCCAGCTCTTCGTTCATCTGGATGAGCCACTCCTCAAAGCCCTCGCTGGTGCGTTGGTTCAAAGCCGGGAAACTGCCAACGATGCCCTGCTTGCAGCAGGCGAGCGCCAGTTCGGGCCCAGAGATCAGAAACATGGGTGCGGCCACCAGGGGCAGTGAGAGAGAGTCTGTCAGGGAAGCGGGCAATGGCATGAGGATTCCTTAATTTTTGTTGGAACTTTTGTAGAATATAAAGGATCTTAGCGTGCCACGCTCGATCTGAAAACGGTCGCGAGCTAATTAATTCCGGAAACCATAAACACAATAAGGAGTCCCTCCATGGGTGAAGCAAAACGTCGCAAGGAAACCGGTGCGCCGCCGCCCCAAAAAGGAAAATCAAACAAGCTTTTGTATGCGGGTATCGGACTGCTTGCGCTTGCGGCAGTGCTTCTTGGCGTATTTTTCCTGACCGCTCCACCAAAACCAACGTCTGACGGGCTGCCTGTGGCCGCTCCGAATGCCGAGGACTTCCCCGCCCAGTTGGACCAGTTCGGTGTCTCCGTGGGTCCCGACGACGCACCGGTCGTGGTGCGTGAGTTTGCCGACTATCAATGCCCCGCCTGCGGCAACTTTGCCTCTGCCAGCAAGCAGTTGAAGGAAGAGTATGTGGCTGAGGGCAAGGTTCGCTTTGTCTACTTTGATCTGCCATTACAGCAGCATCAGAACGCCATGCCAGCCGCCCAGGCAGCACGCTGTGCCGGGGATCAGGACGCCTACTGGGCCATGCACGAACGCCTGTACGATTCCCAGACCGAGTGGAGCGGCTCGAACGATCCGGTTGCCACCTTTACCCGCTACGCCGGTGCTCTGGGCCTTGAAGAGCGGCGCTTCCGCCGGTGCATGACCACCGAGTTGCACCGGGAAGCTGTCGAGCAGAGCCGCCAAGTGGCCATGCAGCTTCGGGTAACCAGTACGCCGACGGTTCTGGTGGATAACATCCGCCTGACCCGTCCCGGCTGGGGCCAACTTTCCGCCGTCGTTGAGCGCGAACTGGCCAACGGGGCGGAGTGACCTGTTGAACCCCGGGTAACCCCGCACTTGATCGTGAGCCTGAGTTGGTTAAAATTTGCGCCCTCTCAGGCTCCCGCCTCAGATGAACCTCTAAACCATGCTCCGGATTTACGGTCCGGCCCGCAGGAGAACATGATGAGCAACAATGTTGTTGTCTGCGCACTGTACAAGTTCGCAGTCCTGAACGATTACAAATCCCTCCGCCAGCCGCTGCTGGATCTGATGCTTGATAAAGACGTGCATGGCACTTTGCTGCTGGCGCGCGAAGGCATCAACGGTACCATTGCCGGCAGCCGCGAAGGCATTGATGCCGTGAAAGCCTGGATCGCCAGCGACGAGCGGTTCGACGGCATTGATTACAAAGAGTCCTTTGTGGACATCCAGCCGTTCAAACGCACCAAAGTGAAGCTCAAGAAAGAGATCGTCACCATGGGTGTGGACGGTATTGATCCGAAGCGGATTGTCGGCACGTATGTGGATCCGAAAGAATGGAACAAACTGATTTCCGATCCGGATGTGGTGCTGGTGGATACCCGCAACCAGTACGAAGTGGAAATCGGCACCTTTGAAAATGCCGTCAATCCGGCCACTGATACCTTCCGGGAGTTCCCGGAATACGTGAAACAGAACCTGGATCCTTCGAAGCACAAGAAGGTGGCGATGTTCTGTACCGGTGGAATCCGCTGCGAGAAATCCACCGCGTATCTGAAGGAGCAGGGTTTCGAGGAGGTCTATCACCTCAAGGGTGGCATCCTGAAATACCTGGAAGAGGTACCGGAAGAGCAGAGCCTGTGGCACGGAGAGTGCTTTGTTTTTGATGACCGGGTAACGGTTAACCACCGGCTGGAGCGTGGCGATTACGACCAGTGCCATGCCTGCCGCAGGCCGATTACCGAAGAAGACAAGCAGCGCCCCGAATATGAACAGGGTGTGAGCTGCCATCAGTGCATCGAATCGCTGACCGAAGAGCAGAAAGCCCGGTTTGCCGAGCGTGAACGCCAGATGCGTCTGGCAGAGGAGCGGGGCGAAGCCCACGTTGGTGGTGAAGCCGCGCGCATCATTGCCGAGCGCAAGGCCCGGAAAAAGGCTGAAAGAGAACGTCAGGCCCGGAAAAGCCTCGATGGCGAGAGGGCGAGGAGCACCGAGGGCGCCTGACCAACCCCCAAAGGAGACTTCATGGATTTACGACAGGCTGTAGCCATTACCGCAGTTGCAATCGCGCCCTTTGCCAGTGCGCAGGAGGCAGACAACTGGAAGGGCGAAACCGAGCTGGGTGTGTTGATCACCTCGGGCACTACCGAAGAGACCAACATCAAGGGTCGCCTGGGGTTGGTCCATGAAGTCGAAACCTGGCGTAACACCGGCGAATTCCGCACCAACTATTCCGAGACTGAAGACGAAACCACTGCCGAGAAATATCAGGCCGCCCTGGAGACCGACTACAAGTTCGCCGAGAACCGGTACTGGTTTCTCCGTGGCTCCTATGAAGACGATCGCTTCTCCGGCTACGACTTCGAATCAACCGTAACCACGGGTTACGGCAACCGGGTCTGGAACTCCGGAGATCGCTCGTTTCTGGACCTCTCAGTAGGCGCCGGTTACCGCTACAACAAGCTGGATATGGTGAATGCGGAAGGCGAGGATACCGAGGAAGAGGCCATCGCCCGCCTTGCTGGCCAGTTTGATTACGCCCTTTCGGAAAATTCCCTGTTCCGTCAGAAGCTCAGTACCGAAGTTGGCCTGGACGAAAACAACACGGTGACCGAATCGGAAACATCGCTGCAGGCGAACGTGGTGGGGAATCTCTCCATGAAGGCTGCTTTCCGGGTCAAGCACGTGTCTGACGCTCCGGCCGGCTCCGAAAACACCGACACCGAAACGTCACTCTCGCTGCTCTACGGTTTCTAACTGCGTGAATTCGGGGTCAGATGAAAATTTCATCTGACCCCAACTTTATCTTCAGACGTTGTTACGCAGCCCCAGCTCATCTGGGTAGGGCGTCAAATACTGCTGGGCATGCAGGTAATCCACCGGCTCCCTTCTTTGGGCCATACGCAGCAGCGTCATGGGAACCACCAGCGGTACCTCGCCACGATGGTAGGCCTCCATCTGCTCCATCAACACCTTGCGGTCTTCATCGCCCATGGAATCCCTGAGGTAGCCCATCAGATGCTGCATGGCGTTCATGTGTGAACCCCGGCTTACCTTCTTGCTCATGGCCTCCATGAACTGGTGGATATAGCGTTCGGCAATGTCTTCCAACGGCTCGGACTTCAGGTCTCCAAGCATCGGACCAAGCTGGCGGTAGATCTTTTCGGAGTGAGCCAGAAGCTGGAATTTGTGGCGGGTATGGAATTCAATCAGCGCCCTGGCCGAGAGCTTGTCTCCGGCCACGTTCTGCATCCAGTCGTCGTAGGCGAAAACTCTTTCAACGAAATTCTCCCGGATCATGTTGTCGTTCAGTCGGCCTTCCTCTTCCACCGGCATCAGAGGGTAGGCCTTCAGCAGCGCCTCGGCAAACATGCCCCGGCCATCCCGGCGGGTTACATTGCCATCCTCGTTATGTACCTTGATCCGCTCCATGCCACAGCTGGGAGACTTGGCCATCAGGATGTAACCCCGAAGGTCTGCCAGGGTCGGCATCACCTGTTCGATAAAGCCCTGCATGGCGTCGGTATGGTCCGCCGCGCCCTTGGTCTCGATCAGGCGCAGGCCATCACTGTATTCACGCAGGTGGATCGCCGGGCGCGGAACGCCCAGGCCCGCTTCCAGCTCCGGGCAGATGGAGCGGAAATCAAAGTGTTTCGAGAGCACCTGGGTGCAGTAGCGGGAATGTTTATGGCCGCCATCATGGCGAACTTCCTTGCCCAGCAGGCAGGTGCTGATTCCGACGGGGATGCCGCTCACGTTAGTCTCCGATAATAACCAGGTCTGATAGCTAAAACTGTCTTTGTAATACGTGAATTCAGTCTAGCCCGATCAGGCCGCTGCGGAAAACTGTAACCCCACCTATTCAGGATGGATTATCGAGCCTTTTCGTTTCTTCGCGGCCATGGCGAGTGTGGTGGCGTAGATGGTGCGGACGTCTTGGGCGAACTGCTCCACTGAGTAGTCCCTGGCAAATTCCAGGGCCTGTTCGGAGAGTTTTTCACGCAGATCGTCGTCTTCCAGTAGCTTTTTGACTTGCGCCCGCCACTGGTCCTGTTTTTCCGGCGTCTTGAAGCCGTTGAACCCGTGTCGGACAACGTCTTCAATGCCACTGGAGCGAACCGCTACGACCGGCAAACCGGCAGCCATCGCCTCCAGAATTACCATGCCCTGGGTTTCGGAGATGGAGGCGAACAGGAAGGCATCCCCCAGTCGGTACCAGGTGGCCATTTCGTCCGGCGGCACGGCACCAACAAGGGTGAAGTGTTGTTGAAGTCCCAGGTCTTCGATCTTCTTCTGCAAGCGGTCCTTTTGGTGGCCATCGCCGATCATCAGGAACCGGAAGGGCACATGGGTTTCCCGCCGCAGGGCATCAATGGCCTCAATCATGAAGTCGATGTTTTTCTCGTTCGAGAGCCGGGAAACACTGACAAACACTTTCTCATTCCTGAGCTTCAGCTTCTCCCGGAGTTGCTCGACGTCCTTTTCCTGAACCTCCTGGAACTTGTGATATTCAATGCCGGTAGGCTGCACGAAGGTCGGTGTTTTAACCCCGATCATCCGCAGATATTCCTCCGTGGAGTAGGTAGGCACGATCACACCGTCGCACTTGTTGGCAAAGCGTTTGATCAGCGCGTGCGAAATCAGGTTCCGGAACAGCATGCCGGGTAGCGGCACGAAGTGGGCGTAATGCTCCAGGCGGGTATGGTAGGTGTATATGGCCGGGATATTCAGGGTGCGAGCCACGAACAGGCCCAGCGACCCCAGCCAGAACGGATGGTGCAGATGGATGATATCCGGCTTGAACGCCCGAACCCGTTTGCGAATCCGCCCGAGGAAAATATTGGCCAGCCGGAATTCCCGCTTCTCGCCCATGGCCAGTAGCGAGGGCACTCGCAAAACGTGGGATTCGGTTTCCGGCTGCCCCTTGTAGCGGGGCGCCACGACCAGCAGTTTATCGCCAAGCGCTTCCAGGCCCCGGCGCAGGCGTTCAATGGAAATGGGTACCCCGCCGATGAAGGGCAGGTAGTTGTTGGTAAACATGGCCACCCGCATCGGTTTGTCCAGCCAGGGCGAGGGGTCCAGGTCGTAGTCCGGGTAATAATCCTTGCCGATGAAAATGGCGCCGTACAGCTTGATCGCAATGGCCGCAAACACGGCGACGATCAGAATAAAGTTGAGGTAACCGGTGTAGAACAGGGAGTAGATAAAGAACCAGAGACTTTCCAGCCGCTTCAGAACCGGGTGCTGGCCCACTTCCAGTCGCTGCAGACGGTGTGTTACCTCGCCATCTGAGTCTACATTCACCTGCACGTAGTGATAGAAACTGGTGTCGTTGTTCATAACCAGGCCACCGGCGCCACCCGTGGTAACGAAGGTGGTGTCTTCTACCGTCTTTTCCGAATAGAGCGAGAGGTTGGCTGAAAATACCCGGTCAACGTCATGCTCCTCGATGGCCTGTAGAAGGGCGTCCCGGAACTCGGGCGGCGCCAGGTAATCATCCTTCTGGTCGAACGGGGCATTCTCGTCCGGATGAAGGGGAGGGTGCCCGATGAACAAGATCCTCGCCTTCGACGTGTCCTGGGCCAGCAAATCCTTCAGCCAGCGGATCTGCCAGCGCCAGGGAGTTTTACCGGTGCTGTCCAGAAAAATCAGCCGGCTATTGCCCGCTTCGATACTGAAAAAGTGCGGGCCGAAGTGATCGTAGAAACGGAAACTGCCAAAGTCCTCGTACTCGTGGGCACCGAAGGTCAGCAGATAGGGGATCTCCAGGTGGCTCAGAGTGCCGTAGAGTGCCCGGTACTTGTCTTCGCCGCCACCACTGACAGCGTTCCCCGCCGAAACCAGAAAATCCAGCCCGGATCGATTCAGCTCCGGGATGATGCGGTCCTCGAAGATGCCCACCGAATTATTGATATTGCCCACCACCGCGAAACTGAAGGGCTCGCCGGGTTCAAGTGCCTGATAAATCCGTTCTACCTGCTCGGTATGAACCCCCTCGAAATCCTCCGTGAACAGATTCAGGTAGGTTTTGTAGCCAACCAGCAGAAACACCACCAGAAGACAGAGGTAAAACAGCAGCTTGAGTGGGTTTCGGAAGATCATCCGGCTCTCCTGCGATTGGCAACAAGTTCCTTCTGTAGCACCACCAGCCCGATAATCATGCCCAGATAGATGGTCAGCAGACGCCAGCAGACGATGACCAGAATCAGGTGGTTTCCCGAGAGGATATCCCGGAAGAAGCTCCCGAAAACACCCTCCGAGATGCCTGAGGCGCCCGGCGTGGGCGAGAAGTACATCACGAAGGTGGTCACAACCAGCAGGCCCACGGACATCACATAGTCAACACTGTAGTCCAGGCTGTGCATCAGCAGCGCCGGGAAGCTGAACAGGCTAAGCAGAAACACCCCGGTGAACAGGATGGACAGCCAGACGAAAACCGGAGCGCCACGCAGGTAGTCACCGAAGCTCCGTGACAGCCGCAGCATTTCCCGGCGTGCCTTGAACTGCCAGCGCCGATGGCGGGGTTCACTGATCAGATGGAGCCGACGCGCGGCCCTCAGCAGCCGGGTCAGGGGGCCGATCAGCCAGCGGGTCCGGAACAGCAGAACCAGGAAAAAGCCGAGGTACAACACAATCAGAACTGCCAGAGCGGTACCGATATCGCCAGTAATGGAATTGCCGTCCAGGGGTTTGAGCGTGAGCAGGAATACTGGCGTCAGCGAAAATATGAACAGCACCGCCAGGATCGTCCGGATCGTGGTCGCAGCCGTCGCACGCCCAATCGGAACGCCATGGTGGCTCAGAAACCAGATCTGGGCGAAACCGCCCCCGGTGGCCATCGGCGTGATGTTGGAAAAGAACAGATTGATAAACACCAGTCGCACCATGGCCGGCAGGGGAATCCTGTGCCCCAGGGCTCTCAGCGTAAAATAGAGCCGAAGGCCATCCGAGATGAAATAAACCAGCAGAAGGCCAGCCACCGATAACAGGGTTCCCGGAGCGATCAGCCTGGTATCGAAGGTAAGGGTGCGTTCGGCGAACAGATGGTAAACGGTATACAGCCCGGCAGCGGTGAGTACCAGAAACAACAGACTGAACATCGCCAGTCTTTTTCCAGAAGCGCGCTTTGAATAGCTGATTTCAGTGGAGTCAGTCATGGGCTGCCCGTCAGAGTGAGACGGGCAGTTTACAGCGTAGGGTGTGGTGGGTGTCCAGTGTCGCTGGCGGCGAACCCCATGGATTCCAGGGTCGAGGTTAAGAAGTCAGAGCCTGGTGAATGAGAGACTTCTGGTGCTCCGCAAACTCCCGAATCAACACCTGCGCCTTATCCGAATCCCGCGCCAGCACCGCCTGCGGCAGATTGGCAAAAAACTCACTGGTCTGCGTCAAACCTCGACGATACCGATCGGCACTCAGATAATAGGCCCGACTGACCGCCGGCTTGAAATTCGACAGTGCCTCCGTGAGATACGGATTCCCCACCACCTCACAACAGGCATCCATCACATCAAAACTCGCCTCAACCACCCCGGAGATGTCGGCAGATCCGTCGTTTATCTTGTCAACAACCTTGCTCACCGCCCCAAGCACCAGAGGCTTGTCGCGTTCCTGCCAGCGCTCGCACAAACGCACCGCCATCATCATCAGCAAGTGCATATAAACATCGTAGAGCTCCGAAGCATGGGCCGCATCCAGCCGGGTTGCCGAAGCGCCCTTACGGGGCGTGATCTCCACCAGATGCCAGCGCTCCAGGGTGTACAGGGCTTCCTTCACCGATGCCCGGCTCACCTTCAGTTTACCGGCGAGCGTGGCCTCCTGAATCCGCTCACCCGGACGAATCTGCCCGGTCATGATCCGTTCTGCAAGGTAATTGGCAATCTGCTCGGCCAGTGTGTTCGGCACCTGAAAATCCATAAAGGCTCTCTGGACAGGTCGTAAAAACCGGTCGGCTGCTGCAGTAAGCCGACCGGCGGAAGAGTATATGCGCATGAGTTTATCACAGCCTCGGAGTGCGATAGCGACAACGCCTTGATTCGGCGGGGCTTCCTGACAATTGTCAAAAAACCTCGCCAGAAATGTTGACGACTGATGTATTGTAGGACAATAATGCAGAAAACAACAGGTGATCAGAGTTTCACCAACAAGCATTTGATGGAGAGAACCCAATGAGCACAACGCAGTTATCGGTCAATCGCGAGGCCACCCGCCGAAGGATATTGCTGACCCTCAAGAAGTACAGCTACCTGATCGCCATGGTGCCCCTGTTGCTGCCGCCTCTGCTGCTGGCCGCCGGCCAGGCCACTGATCTGGTGAACCTGTTTTCCTGGGGCGTCCCCGTGGTCGTGTTCGGGATCATCCCGGTACTGGACATGCTGCTCGGCAAGGATTCCCTGAACCCGGATGAAGAAACCGACGTGCCGCGGATGGTCGGCGAACGGTTCTATAAAGCCATTACCCTGGGCTGGGTGGCAGGCTTTGCAGCCTTACTGGTCTGGAGCATGCTGGAACTGGCGTCCGGCACCTTCAGCCTGGTGGGCAGTATTGGCTGGATCGTCTCCATCGGCATCGTCGGAGGCCTCGGCATCAACGTCGCCCACGAACTCATCCACAAAGACGAAAAACTCGAAACTCGGGCCGGCGGCTTCCTGCTGTCACTGGTCTGCTACGCCGGTTTCAAAGTCGAACACCTCCGCGGCCACCACGTCCACGTTTCCACCCCGGAAGACGCCTCCTCATCGCGTTACAACCAGTCCCTCTACAACTTCCTGCCCCAGGCCTACGTACGCAACTTCCTCAACGCCTGGAAACTGGAAGCCGAACGCCTCCAACGCAAAGGCCACAAGCCTGTTAGCTGGCACAACGAGCTGATCTGGTGGTACAGCCTCAGCGCCCTGGTACTGGCAGGATTCACCATCGCCTTCGGCTGGCTCGGCGCCGCCTTCTTCCTCGGGCAGAGCTTAATCGCCTTCACCCTGCTGGAAATCGTCAACTACCTCGAACACTACGGTTTGCACCGCAGAAAACTCGAAAACGGCCGCTACGAACGCACCGGCCCCGAACACAGCTGGAACAGCAATTACTTCCTCACCAACGTCTTCCTGTTCCACCTCCAACGCCACAGCGACCACCACGCCTGGGCCAAACGCCGCTACCAGATCCTCCGCCACCACGAAGTGGCTCCCCAACTACCGGCTGGCTACTCCGCAATGATCGTCCTGGCCATGGTCCCCCCACTCTGGCGGCGGGTAATGAACCCAAGGGTAGAGGCTTATTACGAAGGCGAAGAACACCAGTTGGTCTAGCGTCAGAAAAGGCGAGCTGACTCAAAAGCTCGATCGGCCGGGGTGTGAGGATTCATTTCTGCAGGGAAACGACTGTCTGAGCGAAGCGAGTTCGGCTTCCCGAAAGAAATGAATCCTCGCACCCCTGCCAGCCCCCAAACTTCAGAGCGTCTCTGAAGAAACGCCGGCCTAAAAAACCGGCCCTCAAGACCCCTGCGGTTCGTCTCTGGCCCCGGGGTCTTTTTTCACGCCCTTGAAATCCCCCTGAAACGCACACAGGTATAACCTTTGAATCCTGCGAAAAAAAGGGAAAACCAACATGCCCAAGCATTTCGAACAGGCCCCTGGCCTATACGAAGAAACCGTTCCCGAAACCGAAGGTTACGTCTTCAACCAGACCATGATGCGCATCAAGGAACCCGAGCGCTCCATGGACTTCTACACCCGAGTGATGGGCATGCGCCTCGTTCGCAAACTGGACTTCCCCGAAATGAAGTTCACCCTGTATTTCCTTGGCTACCTGGATGATCGCCAGGCCGGCCTCGTGCCGCAGGACGATGCCCACCGCACCACCTACACCTTCGGCCGCGAAGCCATGCTTGAGCTCACCCACAACTGGGGCACCGAAGACGACAACGACTTCGGCTACCACAATGGCAACGACGAACCTCAGGGCTTCGGCCACATCGGCGTAGCGGTGCCAGACGTTTACGCCGCCTGCGACCGCTTTGAAAAGCTCGGTGTGGAGTTTGTGAAAAAGCCGGACGACGGCAAGATGAAAGGCCTGGCCTTTATCAAAGACCCGGACGGCTACTGGATTGAAATCCTGCAGCCGGACATGCTTGAGAAACAGCGCAAGGAAGACTGATCTTCCTTACTCCGCACCGGCCTCCTGGCCGGCTGCGGGTTTACGGCCGTAGCGGGAGGCCACCACCACCGCTGCGGTCAGTATCAGTGCCCCCGCAATACCAATCGGCCCCAGAATCTCCTCCAGAAACACCCAGGCCAGCAGCGCCACAAACAGCGGTTCCAGAGTCACAATGATGCTGGAGAGCGTGGCCGGTGTCGTTTTCATGCCAGAGAAAAAGCACACATAGCCAATACAGGTTGGCACCACCCCCACATACACCACCATCAGCCAGTGCCCGATACTGAGAGTTTCCAGCCCCTCGAAACCGCCAGACAGGGCAACCACCGGCAACAGAATCAGCGCCGCAGTGAAGAAGCAGATAAACGCCGTGGTGAACACCGGTGTCCCGGCAGAGCTGTAACGGCTGGTCAGCGTGAAACCGGTGTACACGCAGGCGGCCAGTAACGCCACCAGAATGCCCGCAAGCCGAAGTGTACCGGTGGTGTCCATATCGCTGAGAACCAGCATGCCCGTGCCCGCGATGGCGGCAAACAGCGACAGAACCGTCAAAAGGCTGGGCTTCTCTCCCAGAAGAGGCGCAGCAAGAATTGCCACCAGCACTGGCGGAAGGCAGAGCGCGATCAGGGTGGCGATGCCGGCACCGGTGAGGTCCACGGCCAGAAGGTAGCTGCCCTGGTAGAACGCCTGGAACAGGCCAAGGGCTGCCAGCGGAATCAGGGTCTTGCGTGTGAGGCTCCGTAGGGAACTGCCGGGCACTTTAGCGCCCGGATTGGCTCGCTCAAGGCGTGCCTGCTCCCGTCGCATCAGCAGCCAGAAAAACGGCAAAGCCACGGCCAGTCGCAGGAAGCCCAACGTAATGGCCTGCAGTTCGGTACCGGTAAACAGAAATTTCGCAACAATGCCCGTGGTCGCCCATAGCAGGGCAGCCAGGGCGATCAACAGGGCGCCTTGGATCATTCAATAATCAACACAATCAGCTCTTTGGGACCGTGAACACCGTAGGCAAGGGTTTGCTCGATGTCAGCGGTTTTGGAAGGGCCAGAGATTAGCAGGGCATTGGTCGGCATGCCAGCGGCCCAGTTCTGGGCCTTCATGGCTTCGTGGAAGGTGGTATAGAGCTCAGAGGCCCGGAGCACGGCAATGTGCACCGGCGGCACCAGGCTCATTAGCCGTGGCTCGTCCTCGTTTGGCCACAGGATCAGCGAGCCGGTTTCGGCAATACCGCCGCGGGTGGACGTAATGCTGGCGTCCACCTCGTTGAACAAATGCGACTGCCAGCTTTCGATAGGCTCGTCGTAGATCAACAGTTCCGGCAGATCGTTACGACCGGCAGTGCGAAGTGACTGTCCGATTTCGTGTTGTTTTGGAATCAGCAGATTCCTGGCCCCGCGGGTGTTCAGCACCTCCGCCAGGCGTTCCATCCACATGTCTTCGGTGCAGTGGTGCACCTCGCCGTGGACCGACTCGATCATCTTCTCGAACCGCTCGATACGCTCCTTTGTCGACCAGTCATCCCGTACCAGAACTGAAAAGTCGCACTCCGGCACCGTCAGTTCACCGCCGGTTCGGTTGCGCAGACGCTGAAGAATCGTTTCCCGGGAACTCATTGGCCACGCTCCTTCATTCGCTGGTGCAGGGTTTTGGCCGCCAGTTTGGGGGGCGTGCGGTAATCGGTCCAGGCGCCCGCTTTCGAGGGCTGCAATGCCCTGAATTTGCTGGCGGCACCGGTGCCGAAGCGATAAATGCCGGGGCTGGCGTGCATCCAGGCCCAGCCTTTCCAGATCATCGCTTCCATTGAGCTTCGCTTGGCCCCGTGGCCACGGACCTTGGCCGGGTGGAGCTTGTCGCCATCCACCGATTCCTGGCGCAGTCGCACCAACAGATCGGGAATGGGGATTTTCACCGGGCAGACCTCGCCACAGGCGCCACACAGACTGGAGGCGCTGGGCAGGTGCCGGCCTTCGTCCAGGCCAATCAGGTGCGGCATCAGGATCTTGCCGATCGGGCCCGGATAGGTGGTGCCATAGGCATGGCCGCCTACCCGTGTGTACACCGGGCAGTGGTTCATGCAGGCGCCGCAACGGATGCAGCGCAGGGTGTCCAGCAGCTCGTCGTCCTGGTAGATCGACGAGCGGCCGTTATCCACCAGCACCAGATGCACTTCTTCGGGCCCGTCCAGCTCCTCGGCCTTGCGCGGGCCGGAAATCATGTTGAAGTAGGTGGTGATGTGCTGGCCGGTAGCAGACCGGGTCAGCAGGGCGAGCAGGGCAGAGACGTCCTCCATGCTCGGCACCACCTTTTCTATGCCGGTAACGGCAATATGGCACTTGGGCACCGTGGTGGTCATCCGGCCATTGCCTTCGTTTTCCACCAGGCATAGGGTGCCGGTCTCCGCCACCGCAAAGTTAACCCCCGAAACGCCCACATCGGCATTCATGAACTTTTCCCGCAATTGCAGGCGGGCACTGGCGGTGAGGTATTCCACATCGTTGGACAGATCCGTGCCGGTTTTCTCGTGCAGCAACTGGGAGATCTCTCCAGTGTTCTTGTGAATCGCCGGCATGATAATGTGTGATGGCGTTTCATCCGCCAACTGCACAATGTACTCGCCCAGGTCCGATTCCAGGGCTTCGATCCCCTGTTCCTCCAGGTAATGGTTCAGCTCCATTTCCTCGGAGACCATGGACTTGCCCTTGATCACCGTCTTGGCATCCCGGGCCTTGCAGATGTCCCGCACAATCCGGCAGGCCTCATCGCCATCCACCGCCCAGTGCACCCTGATGCCGTTTTCGATCAGCTTTTTCTCAAGCTGCTCCAGCAAATCTGGCAGGTTGGCCAGGGCGCGGAGGCGAACGTTGGCACCCAGATCCCGGAGGGTTTCCAGATCCCAGCCCTCGAACGCCGTCTTGCGCTTGGACATCAGCCCGTCCATGGCGCTGCGGAAATTCTTGCGGATCTTGGGGTCGTGAATGGCCGCCTGAGCCCGCGGATGGAACTCTTTCACGTCGATGTGATGGCCAGTGTGCTCGGCTGTCTCACTCATGACTGCTGCCCCCTTTGCCCTGGGTGCGCGACCACAGGAAACTGAGAATGTGCTGGCCTTCAACAGGCTTCTGGTTTTTCTCGGCGTAGCCGGCGATGTTCATCAGGCAGCCGCAATCGGTGGTGACAAACTGCCTGGTGCCGGTATCCACCAGTGCATCCACCTTCTCGCTCACCATGGCGCTGGAAATCTCCGGGTGGCGAACCGCAAAGGTGCCGCCAAACCCGCAGCATTCCTCCGGCCGGATCTGCTCTACCAGGTTCACGTTTTTGAGTTGTCCCAGCAGTTTGGGTCCAACCTCGGCCACGCCCATTTCCCGGCGGGCGGAGCAGGAGGTGTGCATGGCCACGGTGGTGGGTTCGCCCAAATCTTCAAGTTTGATGTGGCAAACATTGAGCAGAAAATCCGTCAGCTCCCAGACCCGGCCAGCGACCTCGGCGGCTTTCACCTCATCCGTGGTGTCCTTGAACAGGTCGGGGTAGTGCTTGCGCATCATCCCGCCACAGGAGCCGGATGGCACCACAATGGGCCAGTCGCCGGGGAACAGGTCGAGCTGGGCCCTGGCTACTGATCGGGCCTCGTCGTGATAACCGGAAGTGTAGGCTGGCTGGCCACAGCAGGTCTGGTTCTGGGGAAACAGCACCTCAATGCCTTCACGCTCCAGAAGTTCCACGCCGGCAATGCCCGCATCGGGGTAGAACATGTCCACCAGGCAGGTGCCGTAGAAATAGACTTTCGCGGGTTTTGCAGGATAAACCTTGATCGGATCAACCATGTGCGGATGCTCAACGGTTTTTGAATTGTTATCCAGCAATAATAGGGTGGCGAGCGCGGTGTTGCCAGACGACTTTATGGGTAGCCGGAAAGAGGGAGGAAAGGGATTCAGAAAGAGGAAGGGCAGCGGCAGCGCGCCACTGCCCGGGGTATTACTTCACGGTGAGGCGAGCGGCATTTTTCTCGATGGTACGTTCGCCAATGCCCTTCACATTTGCCAGGTCTGCGGTAACTGCAAAAGGACCATTCGCTTCGCGATAGGCAACGATGGCTTCGGCCTTGCTCTGGCCAATGCCGTTCAGGCTGGCGAGGGTAGCCACATCGGCCGTGTTGATATTGATAGCGGCGTCCTGGGCGTAGGCAAAACCGGTAACCAGGCTGAACAGCAGAACGAGTGTTGCGAAAAGCGGTGTGCGTTTCATAGATACGAGCTCCTGAAGCTGTGTTGCGTTTTTTGGTTTTGTGCCAGGGCGCAAAGCAGCAGAAGCGAAATGTAAAGAAGAGAGCAGAAATGTCTGTGGGTACGGGGAGTGCACGGACGGGACCACATTCCTTGTGATCCCCGATTCCGTGGCTGACCCCTGCCTGTTCCCTCAGGCGTGCGACTCATCCTGAGCGCGTCTTTCCTGTGATCATCCCTGTAAGCCCTGATCCTTCGGGCAACTCCCGAGCCGCGGAGGGCTCTTCCCTGGAGTTCTCATCCTTGAGCCAACGTTCCTTGCTGGCTTGTCATCCCTGACACTGATCATTCTACTGTGTATCGAATTCCTACCTATCGGAGAATCGCTCCATGGTTTGTGCGATATATCTTACGAATCTGTAAGCGTTTCGGCGGGTTCAATTATGAACCTGGGTTCAGTATTTCCGGGGCCTGAGAGGCAATTTATTGCTCACTGCGGTGGGCAGCAGCCGCCTCGCGGATTCGCTCCATGGTGATTTCCCGCACGGCCTTCTGGCTGGCACGGATATGACGGGTGAGACGATCCGCCGCCTCGCTTGCCTGCCCGTTGCGCAGTGCCTCCAGAATCGCGGCATGCTCCACGTAAGTGGCATCAATACGCTCGTCCCGGCTGAAGTCCAGGCGCCGCACAATCCTCAGCCTGTCGGTGATCTCACGATGAATTCGTGTCATCTCCCGGTTTCCGGCAGCGGCCACCAGATCGCAGTGAAAGCTCTCGTCCAGCATTCTGACGGTGCTGCCCACCGCGCGCTCGGATGGATGGTCCGGGTTCCAGAGGGCTACCAGGGTTCGCAGTGCTGCAGGCTCTTCAGGCAGGTTGCAGATTTTGTGCACGGCCGCCCGTTCGAGAGTGATGCGCAGGTCATAGAGTTCCTCCACCTGCTGGAAATCGAATGGCTTTACCTGCCAGCCACTGCGGAACAGCACCTCCACATGGCCCTCCCGCTGCAAGCGGTACAGTGCTTCCCGCACCGGTGTCCGGCTGGCGTTCAGGCGGGTTCCGACATCCCCCTCGCTGAATCGGTCGCCGGGGATTAGGCGGAACTCGAAGATGTCCTCTTTCAGGGCCTCATAGACCCTGTCGGCTACGGACTCTTTTCGTCTAGGGTTTGCCATTGGCACCGTTTCCCCTCGTGGAGCGCCAGATTGCCCCGGCTTGGTCAGGCTCTGGAGGCGATATAGGCGCGCCAGCCACCGAACTCTGTTACATCCTCTGCGCCCTCGAAGCCGTAGCCCTCACAAACAAAACCGTTTACCCACCGGCCATCAGCCAGCTCGACGTTGCCTATGCCCAGAGGCGCAGGAATCAGGTCCACAAAGGAGCCAAAGGCCGAGGCGGGCATTTCCCAGACTTCCACAATGATTTCCCTGCCTTCGCCAGGGGCCGCCCGTTTCAGCCCGGGCTTCGGCGGTGTGGTGTTTGGTAGGGCGAACAGCCGGTAGTTGGCAGACGTTGTGGTTTGCTCAAGCAGAACCGCGTAGCGCTCACTGAGCTGGGTGTTCAGGGGCATGCCACTGAGGTGGGCACCAACAACGGCCACCTTGATGGTGGGTGTCGAAATGGCGGCCCCGGGGGCTTCTTCGGGGCGGTCGTTGCCTGTAGCGCCCAAAGGGGTCGGGTGGGCATTCAGCCACTGGCACGCCAGGCGTTGCAGCTCCGTGTCTTTCCAGGCACCAGTTATCAGGGTAACGCCAAAGGGCAGGCCGTCGTCCCGGAAACCGGCAGGAATCGCGAGCGCACTCATGTCGGCCAGGTTCACGAAATTGGTGTAGGTGCCGAGTTGGCTGTTGAGTGCAACCGGGTCCGCATTTACCGCTTCGATGGTGGGAGCCGTCGGAGCCGTGGGCACCAGCAGGGCATCCACATCGGCTAACAGTTCATCGATCTGGCGCTGCAGCTCTTCCTTGCGGTACTGGGCCTTGAAGGTATCCGTGGCGCTGAAATTCCCGGCCTTGCTGATAATGCCTTTGACCACCGGGTTCATATCATCGCCGTGGCTGGCCATGAACGATTCCACCGCCGCGTGGCGTTCAGCCACCCAGGGGCCTTCGTAGAGCAGTGCAGCCAGTTCCAGCATGGGGCTGAAATCCAGCGGCACCAGTTCCACATTCTGTTGTCGCCACTGGCTGACGGCGGTATTCCAGGCCGCTTCTGCCTTCTGATCACCAAACCATTGCGGGTGGTCGGGAATCGCCAGTCGTTGGATGGGGCCGGGCCGCCGAAGGGCTGGCCCATCCAGAGGCAGCGCATAGGGAGGCTTGCGGGAAAATGCATCGGCGGCATCGAGGCCCGCCATGGTATCCGAGACCAGGCCGGCGTCATTCACGGTCAGCGCAAAAATGGACACGCAATCCAGTGAACGACAGGCCGGTACCACGCCGCGAATGCTGAAGAGCCCTTTGGTCGGTTTCAGCCCCACCAGATTATTCAGCCCGGCAGGCACCCGGCCGGAACCGGCGGTGTCGGTACCCAGGGCAAAAGGCACCAGACCTCTTGCAACCACAGAAGCCGAACCGGAGCTGGAGCCGCCGCTCACCACGTCCGGTTTGAAGCTGTTGGGCACGGCGCCATAGGGAGAGCGGGTGCCCACCAGGCCGGTTGCGAACTGGTCCAGGTTGGTTTTGCCGATGACGATGGCGCCGGCGGCCTTGAGTCTGGCCACGGTGGTGGCGTCTTCTTCCGGGGTATAGGCAAAGGCCGGGCAGGCTGCCGTTGTCTCAAATCCTGCCGCATCAATATTGTCTTTCGCGGCGAAGGGAATGCCGTAGAGCGGCAGCTTGTCGATCTCTTCGCCGGCGTCCTGGAGTTTCTGTTTCAGCCCGGCAAGGGCCTCATCCAGGCCTTTCTGGTCCAGAAGCGAAATCCAGGCGACGTCTTTTTTGTCCAGGCCGGTCAGTAACTCACCCAGCAATGACTCGGGCGTAGCGCCCTCTTTATAAGCAGTCTGCCAGTCCCTGATGGTCCATCCGAGCATTGAAGGCATTGGTCATCCTCATGTGCGTAATCAACTTGTATACATGTGGAATGGCAATGCTTGTGCCATTTGCCAATTTTTCTTGATAGTGAGCAGAAAACATAAGGTTATGAGTATTTTTGAGGCACAAGACGGTTCAGGTCTGCCCATATCAGGTGCGGCCGCACCAAAAACGCTCAAGAATGCTGCACTCCGGAGGCGTATTCAGGAGCGCGGATGCCTCTGGTTTGCCTTGTATACTAGATAAGCCTCTGTTTTTAATGGAGATATAAGGGTTATGGAACAGCAGATGCAAAGGCCCTGCTGCGTTTGAAGACGAACTGCATACCCAACTAAGAAAAGGACGCCTGAAATGAACCTCAAAAAACACGTGAAACTTGGCCTCTCTGCGCTCGCTCTCTCCATCTCTTTTAACTCCGTTGCAGCGGAAGATCCCATCAAGGTGGGCATCCTGCACTCACTGTCCGGCACCATGGCCATCAGTGAAACCGTTCTGAAAGACACCGTTGAAATGCTGATCGAACAACAGAACGCCAAGGGCGGTGTGCTCGGTCGTCAGATGGAAGCGGTTGTTGTAGACCCGGCCTCCAACTGGCCGCTGTTTGCTGAAAAAGCCCGCGAGCTTCTGGCCCAGGAAGAAGTCGACGTGATTTTCGGTAACTGGACCTCGGTTTCCCGTAAATCCGTACTGCCGGTGGTGGAAGAGCTGAACGGCCTTCTGTTTTACCCGGTTCAGTACGAGGGTGAGGAATCCTCCGAAAACGTCTTCTACACCGGCGCTGCGCCCAACCAGCAGGCGATTCCTGCGGTTAACTATCTGATGAACGAAATCGGCGTGGAGCGCTGGGTTCTGGCAGGTACCGACTACGTCTACCCGCGCACCACCAACAAGATCCTTGAGACCTACCTGATGGACATGGGTGTGGCCAAGGAAGACATCATGATCAACTACACGCCTTTCGGTCACTCCGACTGGCAGAACATCGTGTCTGATATCAAGCGTTTTGGTTCCGCCGGCAAGAAGACCGCCGTGGTCTCCACCATCAATGGCGACGCCAACGTGCCCTTCTACCGTGAACTGGGTAACCAGGGCATCGCGGCCTCCGACATCCCGGTTGTTGCCTTCTCCGTGGGTGAGCAGGAACTCTCCGGTATCGACACCGGCCCGCTGGTTGGCCACCTGGCTGCGTGGAACTACTTCATGAGCGTGGACAACGACGCCAACTACGACTTCATCGACCAGTGGATTGAGCACACCGGCAATGATGAAGCGGTCACCAACGACCCGATGGAAGCGCACTACATCGGCTTCAACATGTATGTGGAAGCGGTCAAGAAGGCCGGCACCACAGATGTTGATGCGGTAAAAGACGCCATCATCGGTGTGACCGTGCCCAACCTCACCGGTGGCTACGCCGCCATGATGCCCAACCACCACATCACCAAGCCGGTGCTGATCGGCGAGATCCAGGACAACGGCCAGTTTTCTGTGGTTTGGGAAACCTCTGGTCTGGTCGCGGGCGATGCCTGGTCTGACTACCTGCCTGGTTCGCGGGACATGATTGCAGATTGGCGCAAGCCGTTGTTCTGCGGCACGTTCAACACCGCAACCGGCACCTGTGGCGCGTCTGCGGGCGAAATGGCCGCTGAAGCCGAGTAAGGCTCAGACGGTAAAGCACCATCGACAGCCGGGGGTAGTTAAGCCTCCGGTTGTTGCCCCGCAACACGCTTGAAACAGACAGGACACTCTCATGAGCATTTGCCGATCGCTCACATTGCTGCTTATCGCCCTGTTTTCCCTGCTATCGCTGCCTGCAACGGCGCAGGAAGACGATCCTGGCAAGGCTCTGCTGATCAATCTCGCAGAGGCGCCGGCCAGTAAAGTGGAAGAGGCGGTGAACGCCATCGTCAGCAGTGGTGATGAAAGAGCCAGGGGCTGGCTCGAAGCCTACGGAAATAACCGCCTGAGCCGGGTAAAAGACACCGGGCAGGTTGTACTGGTACTGAACAACCGGGGCAGGGACTGGGAAATTGCCGATCCGCTGACCGGAGAGAATATGGGTGAAATGTCCCGCCGTGAGCTGGACAGAGTCGCCATCAATAACCGCATACGGGGCCAGCTTGAAGGCATACTGGCCATGCTGGACCTGAATGCCAAAGACCCGGATGTGCGCGAAGCCTCCGCGCAGGACATGATGGGCAAAGTGGATGCTTCTCTGGTCGAGCCGCTTGAGGCTCAGCTGGCGAAAGAAGAAGACGCGGCTGTACGCAACCGCATTGAAGAAGCCCTGGCCATCTACCGGGTGGGCGAGGGCAACCTGGAGGCCGTGGACGTGCTCGCCGGCAGCCTGCATCCCCGGGCCCGCGCCGCTTTGAACGAAGCCGTTCGCGGTGACAACGAGGCGCTGGCTCAACGTGCCGCCAAGGCCCTCGAAAGCATTGAACAGAAACTCCAACTGAACCGCGCCGCCGAGACCCTGTATTTCGGCCTTTCCCTCGGTTCGGTTCTGGTCCTTGCCGCCATCGGCCTGGCCATCACCTTTGGCGTGATGGGCGTGATCAACATGGCCCACGGCGAACTGATCATGCTCGGTGCCTACACCACCTGGGGCATGCAGCAACTCTTCCCCGGCCAACCTGGCCTGGCGCTGATTCTGTCGATTCCCGCCGGGTTCATGGTCGCGGCCACCGCCGGCATCATCATTGAACGCAGCGTAATCCAGTACCTCAAAGGCCGGCCGCTGGAAACCCTGCTGGCCACCTTCGGTATCAGCCTGATCCTGCAGCAGCTGGTGCGCACGGTGATCTCTCCGCAAAACCGCACCGTGGTAACGCCGGACTGGATGAGCGGCTCCCTGGTGATCAACGACGCGCTCTCGCTGACCCTGAACCGCCTCTACGTGTTGGCCTTTGCGCTGATCGTGTTCGCCGGGCTGATGTTGATCATGCGCAAGACCCGCCTGGGCCTGGAAGTGCGCGCTGTTACCCAGAACCGTGCCATGGCGCGCTCCATGGGCATCCGCGCCACCCGGGTAGACATCATGACCTTTGCCCTGGGCTCCGGCGTCGCCGGCCTGGCCGGGGTGGCGCTCTCCCAGCTCACCAACGTGGGCCCGAACCTGGGCCAGAACTACATCATCGATTCGTTCATGGTGGTGGTGTTCGGCGGCGTCGGTAACCTCTGGGGCACGCTCATTGCCGGGCTTTCCCTGGGCACCATCAACCAGCTGCTTGAACCCTGGGCCGGTGCCGTACTCGCCAAGATCATCGTGCTGGTGTTCATCATCCTGTTCATCCAGAAACGGCCGAAGGGGCTCTTCCCCCAGAAAGGCCGGGCAGCGGAGGGTTAAGGTATGTGGTTAACAAGACCCTTACAGGAACGTTCAACCCAGATATTTCTTGGCGTGCTGTTCGCGGCCGTGGTGCTGGTGACCTTCCTTCACCTGTTCATGCCCCAGGACAGCGCCCTGCACGTGAGCGCCTTTACCGTCACGCTTCTTGGCAAATACCTCTGCTACGCCCTGCTGGCAGTGGCCGTGGACCTGGTGTGGGGTTACCTCGGTATCCTCAGCCTGGGCCATGGCGCCTTCTTTGCTCTCGGCGGCTATGCCATGGGCATGTACCTGATGCGCCAGATTGGTGATCGCGGCGTGTATGGCGACCCGATCCTGCCGGACTTCATGGTTTTCCTGAACTGGCAGGAGCTGCCCTGGTTCTGGCACGGGTTCGACATGGCCTGGTTTGCCTTCATCATGGTGCTGCTGGCCCCGGGCCTGCTGGCGCTGGTGTTCGGCTTCCTGGCCTTCCGCTCACGGGTAACCGGGGTGTACCTCTCCATCATCACCCAGGCGCTCACCTTCGCGCTGATGCTGGCTTTCTTCCGCAACGAGATGGGCTTTGGCGGCAACAACGGCCTCACCGACTTCAAAGACATTCTCGGCTTTAACCTGCGCACAGACGCCACGCGCCTCGGGCTGTTCATCGCAACCGGTATCGCCCTGGCCATCGGCTACGTGATTTGCCGGGGCATTGTGACCAGCAAGCTGGGCCGGGTGAGTGTGGCCTGCCGGGATGCCGAGGCTCGAACCCGCTTCCTGGGTTACCGGGTGGAGCGGGTGCAGCTGTTCGTGTTCGTGGTCTCCGCCATGCTGGCGGGTGTGGCCGGGGCGCTGTACGTGCCTCAGGTAGGCATCATCAACCCCAGCGAATTCTCGCCTCTGTTCTCCATCGAGATCGTGGTGTGGGTGGCCCTGGGTGGCCGGGCAACCCTCTACGGCGCGGTGATCGGGGCCATCCTGGTGAACTACGCCAAAACCGTGTTCACCGGCATCATGCCGGACGCCTGGCTGTTCGCCCTCGGCGGCCTGTTCGTGCTGGTGACCGTGTTCCTGCCCAAGGGCATTGCCGGGCTGCTGCAGAAGCGCCGGAAAGCCAGCCAAGATGACGATACCCCCACCGCGCAGGAGGCGACTGTATGAGCTTGTTTCAGGAGCTGACCGACCGCGAGCATGTGTTCGAGTTTCTGACCCAGGTGCAGTCCCCGGTGGACGTGCGCCACGGGCCGATCCTGTATCTGGAAGACGTGAACGTAAGCTTTGACGGCTTCAAGGCCATCAACAACCTGAATCTCACCATCGACGACGGCGAGCTGCGCTGCATCATCGGCCCCAACGGCGCGGGTAAAACCACCATGATGGACATCATCACCGGTAAAACCCGGCCGGATACCGGCTCGGTGTGGTTCGGCAGCCGCCACAACCTGCTCACCATGAACGAGCCGGACATCGCCAGCCTGGGCATCGGCCGTAAGTTCCAGAAACCCACGGTGTTCGAAGCGCTCACCGTGTTCGAAAACCTGGAGCTGGCCATGGCGACGGACAAGCGGGTGTTCCCCACGCTCACCGCCATCATGAAAGCCGAATACCGCGACCGCATCGATGAAGTGCTGGAAATGATCGGCCTGGAATCCCTGCGCGACCGCCTCGCCGGCATCCTCTCCCACGGCCAGAAACAGTGGCTGGAAATCGGCATGCTGCTGATGCAGAAACCCCGGCTGCTGCTGGTGGACGAACCGGTAGCGGGCATGACCGAACAGGAAATGGAACGCACCGCCGAACTGCTCACCAGCCTCGCCGGCAAACAGTCGGTGGTTGTGGTGGAGCACGACATGGGCTTTGTGCGCTCCATCGCACGCAAGGTGACCGTGCTGCACCAGGGCAGCGTGCTGGCCGAAGGCTCCATGGACCAGGTCTCCAACGATCCGGAAGTGATCAAGGTGTATCTCGGGGAGGAGGCGTAATGCTGAAGATTGAAAAACTCAACCAGTTCTATGGCGAGAGCCACACCCTTTGGGATCTGGACCTGGACGTACCCCAGGGCCAGTGCACCTGCGTGATGGGCCGCAACGGCGTGGGCAAGACCACCCTGATGAAATGCATCATGGGTGAGGAAACCACCAAAAGCGGCAGCATCGAATTCGCCGGCGACGTGGAACTCACCAAAAAGAAAGTGGAAGACCGCTCCCGGCTGGGCATTGGCTACGTGCCCCAGGGCCGGCAGATCTTCCCGCTACTGACCGTGGAAGAAAACCTGCGCACCGGCCTTGCCGTGCGCAAGGACGGCAGCAAGAAAATCCCCGAGCGGGTGTATGAACTGTTTCCGGTGCTGAAAGAAATGCGCCATCGCCGCGGCGGTGACCTTTCGGGCGGCCAGCAGCAACAACTCGCCATCGGCCGCGCCCTGGTGATCGAGCCGCGCCTGCTGATCCTCGACGAGCCGGGCGAGGGCATCCAGCCCAACATCGTGGCCCAGATTGGTGAAGTGATCCGCAAGCTCATCGAGGAGGACGGCCTGACCGTGCTGCTGGTGGAACAGAAGCTTCCGTTCGCCCGCAAATACGCCGACCGGTTTGCCATCCTCGACCGCGGTCGCCGGGTAGCTGAAGACGAAATCGCCGGCCTCACCGATGAACTCATCAAGAAGCACCTGACGGTATGACGGTTTTTGAACGCATCGAACCCGCCCACGACTCCGGCCATCGTTTCGACGCCGGGCGGCACTGGGCCGCGTCCATTGCCCTGGGCTTCGACGCCCGGCCGGATGGCAGCAACACCGCCACCCGGATGACCCATGTACGCCACAAAGGCCCGTTGCGGGTGCAACGTCCGTTTTACCCGGAAGGCCGTCATGGCTGCTGCCACGTGTACCTACTGCATCCGCCGGGCGGATTGGTGAGTGGCGATGCACTGAGTATCGAGGCACGTGTAGGTAAAGACTCGCACACCCTGCTGACCACGCCAGCGGCGGCCAAGCTCTACAAGGCCGACAGCCATGGGGTGGCCTGGGCCCAGCACACCCGGCTGAAGGTGGAGCAGGGCGGCATTCTCGAATACCTGCCCCAGGAAACCCTGGCGTTTGATGGTTCCCGGGGCGAACAGACCACCACCATTGAACTGGAAGCCGGCGCCCGATGCATCGGCTGGGAAATCCTTGCCCTCGGGCGCCCGGCCAGCAAACTGCCGTTTGTTTCGGGCCACCTGGAGCAGAAATTCCGCCTGCTGATGGACGGCCGCCCCCTGTGGCTGGAACGCCAGTTGATGGACCCGAACCACGCCAGGTTCAAAGGCCACTGGGGCCAGGGCGGCGCCACCGTGCAGGCCACCCTCTGGGTGGTCGGCCTGGACGACGAAGCCGCCGCCATTGAAGAACTCAGGGAAACCCTTCCGGAAAGCCACCGCTGGGCGGTGACCCGCCGCCGGGGTGTGGTGCTGCTGCGCTACCTGGGGCAGGAACGAAACGAAGCCTGGGCCCTGTGCCAGCAAGCCTGGGAACTGATCAGACCAAGACTCACCGGCCAGCCTGCCAGCGTTCCCCGAATCTGGCTGACCTGAATAACAAGCAGAATGCGACGCGATCAACGGAGCAAACAACGATGGAATTAACGCCAAGAGACAAAGACAAACTGCTGCTGTTCACAGCAGCCCTGCTGGCCGAGCGCCGGAAAGCCAAAGGCCTGAAGCTCAACTATCCGGAAGCCGTGGCCCTGATCAGCGCCGAAATCATGGAAGGCGCCCGCGAGGGCCGCACCGTGGCCGAGCTGATGGCCGCCGGCACCGAAGTCCTCACCCGTGATGACGTGATGGACGGCATCGCCGAAATGGTCGACGAAGTGCAGGTGGAGGCTACCTTCCCCGATGGCACCAAGCTCGTCACCGTCCACAACCCCATCGTGTAAGGAGCGCGCCATGATTCCCGGTGAATACCAGCTCAAAGACGGCGACATCGAACTCTGCGAAGGCCGTGAGCGCATCCAGATAGACGTGGCCAATACCGGCGACCGCCCGATCCAGATCGGCTCTCACTACCACTTTGCCGAAGCCAACCCGGCCCTGGATTTCGACCGTGCCAAGGCCCGTGGCTACCGCCTGGACGTGGCGGCCGGCACCGCCATCCGCTTCGAACCCGGCCAGAGCCGCGAAGTGACGCTGATCCCGTTTGCGGGCGGCCGTGAAATCTACGGTTTCCGGCAGGAAGTCATGGGCAAACTGGAGGGCCAGAAATGAAAATTACCCGACAAGCCTACGCCGACATGTACGGCCCAACCACCGGCGACCGGGTAAGGCTCGGCGACACCGACCTGTGGATTGAAGTGGAAAGCGACGCCGCCCACTACGGCGACGAAGTAAAATTCGGCGGCGGCAAGGTTATCCGCGACGGCATGGGCCAGAGCCAGCGTGCCGATGCCGCCGTGATGGACACCGTGATCACCAACGCCTTGATTCTCGACTGGTGGGGCATCGTCAAAGCCGACGTGGGCATCCAGAAAGGCCGCATCGCCGCCATCGGCAAGGCCGGCAACCCGGACACCCAGCCGGACGTGACCATCGTGATCGGCCCCGGCACCGAAATCATCGCCGGTGAGGGCAAGATCCTCACCGCCGGCGGCATCGATGCCCACATCCACTTCATCTGCCCCCAGCAGGTGGAAGAAGCGCTAATGAGCGGTATCACCACCATGCTCGGCGGCGGCACCGGCCCGGCCACGGGCACCAACGCCACCACCTGCACGCCGGGCCCGTGGCACATTGGCAAGATGCTCCAGGCGGTGGATTCCCTGCCCATGAACATTGGTTTTCTGGGCAAGGGCAACGCCTCCCTGCCGGAATCCCTGGAACTGCAGATCCAGGCTGGCGCCATTGGCCTGAAGCTGCATGAAGACTGGGGCACCACCCCGGCCAGCATCGATAACTGCCTCACCGTGGCCGACAAATACGATGTGCAGGTGGCGATTCACACCGACACCCTGAACGAATCCGGCTTTGTGGAAGACACTCTGGCCGCGTTCAAAGAACGTTGCATCCACACCTACCACACCGAAGGCGCCGGCGGTGGCCACGCACCGGACATCATCACCGCCTGCTCCAAGGATTACGTGCTGCCGTCGTCCACCAACCCGACACGACCCTACACCGTGAACACCATCGACGAACACCTCGACATGCTGATGGTGTGCCACCACCTGGACCCGAACATCCCGGAAGACGTCGCCTTTGCCGACTCCCGCATCCGCCGCGAGACCATCGCCGCCGAGGACATCCTGCAGGACATGGGCGTGATCTCCATGATCGCCTCAGACTCCCAGGCCATGGGCCGGGTGGGCGAAGTGGTGTGCCGCACCTGGCAGACCGCCCACAAGATGAGACAGCAGCGCGGCCTGCTGCCGGAAGACGAAGACCGTGGCGCCGACAACCTGCGCGCCAAACGCTACATCGCCAAGTACACCATCAACCCGGCCATCACCCATGGCATCGCCCATGAAGTGGGTTCCGTGGAAGTGGGCAAGCTGGCGGACCTGGTGCTCTGGAGCCCGGCGTTCTTCGGCGTGAAGCCGGCCACCATCCTCAAAGGCGGCATGATTGCCGCTGCACCCATGGGCGACCCGAACGCCTCGATTCCCACGCCCCAGCCGGTGCATTACCGCCCCATGTTCGGCGCCTTCGGCAAGGCGGCCAGTGCCACCCGCCTGAGCTTTGTGAGCCAGGCGGCAATTGATGCCGGTATTGGCAAAGAGCTTGGCCTGGACAGCCCATTATCCGCCTGCAAGGGCGTACGTGAGGTGCGCAAGGGCGACATGAAACTGAACGACGCGTGCCCGCACATCACCGTGGACCCGCAAACCTACGAAGTGCATGCCGATGGCGAACTGCTCACCTGTGAGCCCGCCACCGAACTGCCCCTGGCCCAGCGCTACCATCTCTTTTAATCAATACAGCTCAAGGCTGTTCTGAGCCGGGTACTGGAGAACTGATTATGTTGGAACTGACAAAACGCCTGAGCGAACAGGAAGCTGCCGAAATCGACAGCTCCGAAATCCTCGATAACCTGATTTTGCCGTACGAGCTGCGCATCCGTGGCCGCCTGCGCGCCACCACCCAGACCAGGGTGGACGTGGGCCTGTTTCTTGATCGCGGCCCCGTGCTGCGGGACGGCGACCTGCTACTGGCAAAAACCGGAGAGATCATTCGCATCCGCGCGGCCGAGGAACAGGTGGTCACCGCCCGAATCGAAAACGGCCAGCCCCTGGCGCGCCTGTGTTACCACCTGGGCAACCGCCACGTGACCCTGGCCATCGGCATGGACGACAAAGGCGCCTACGTGCGCATTACCCCGGACCACGTGCTGGAAGAACTGGCGGAACGCCTGGGTGCCACACTTGTGCACCACACCGCGCCATTCGATCCGGAACCCGGAGCCTACACCCAGGCCGGGTATTCCCATGGAAACGGGCACAGCCACGGCCATTCCCACGGCCATTCCCACGGCCACAGCCATTCACACGATCACGACCACGGGCACAGCCATGGCCACAGTCACAGTCACAAACACACCCACTGAGGCCGCCACCCCGCAGGTGGACGACCTGGCATTGCTGGGCCTGATGCAACTGGTCAGCCCCGCACTGCCCATCGGCGCCTTCGCCTGGTCCCAGGGCCTGGAAAGCGCCTTCGAACTGGGCTGGGTGAACAACGAAGCCGAACTGGCCCAGTGGATTGAAGGCGTGCTGGAAGACGGCCTCAGCCGCTGCGAACTGCCCCTGCTGGTGCGTTTGCAGACCGCCTGGGCCGAAGGTGATGCCATTGCGCTGGCAAAGTGGAACGACTGGCTGCACGCCACCCGGGAAACCGCCGAACTGAGCGACGAAGACACCCGCCTCGGCGGCGCCCTCGTTACTCTCTTGCGCAACCTGGAGCTGCTGCCAGAGCCACACCTGATTCCGGAAGAGCCCGGCTACATCACCATGTTCGCCTGGGCCGCCCATAAACGCTTTTTACCGGTGCGCCAGACGCTGCTCGGCTTCGCCTGGGCCTGGCTGGAAAACCAGCTCGCGGTGGCCTGCAAGGCATTGCCCCTCGGCCATACCGCCGCACAGCGCATTATCGAACGGCTGCGGCCGCAACTGGCGGTGGCGGTAGACACGGCCCTGGAACGAAACGATCACGAACTCGGGCCCATCCTGCCGGGACTGGCGCTCGGAAGTGCACTGCATGAAACACAGTATTCACGGCTTTTCAGAAGCTGAATAACAATTGAGGAGATCTGCCATGACACATTGTCTGAGAGTTGGAGTGGGTGGCCCGGTTGGTTCCGGCAAAACCGCCCTCTTGCGCCAGTTGTGCAAAGCCCTGCGGGATCACTACGACATCGCCGTGGTGACCAACGACATTTACACCCGGGAAGACGCCGACTTCCTCCTGCGCCACGAAGCCCTGGCCGCAGACCGCATCCTCGGCGTGGAAACCGGGGGCTGCCCCCACACCGCCATTCGCGAAGACGCCTCCATGAACCTGGCGGCCATCGACGACCTGCAAAACCGCCACCCGAACCTGGAACTGGTGCTGGTGGAATCCGGCGGCGACAACCTTTCCGCCACCTTCAGCCCGGAACTGAGCGACCTCACCCTCTACGTGATCGACGTCTCCGCTGGCGACAAGATCCCCCGCAAAGGCGGCCCCGGCATCACCAAATCCGACCTGCTGATCATCAACAAGATCGACATCGCGGAACAGGTGCACGCCTCCCTGGATGTGATGGAGCGGGACAGCAAGAAAATGCGCGGCGAACGCCCCTTCGTGTTCACCAACCTTTACGACGGAGTAGGGCTGGAGACGATCATCAGCTTCATTCTGGAGCGGGGCATGCTGCCGGAGCGCCGGCCTGAGAAGCTTGCCGAGACTGCTTAGAGAAACCGGATTTTGAGATTTAAACGAACTACGGAGAGAAAACTATGCAACTGACTAACCGATTGACTATGACTGCCGGCCTGCTACTGATCTCAGGTGCTGCCTTTGGTCACGCCGGCCATGAAGCACTTGGTGATGGAGTGCATATTGAATACTTCCTGGCGGCTGGTGCTGCGGTTGCTGCTGGCATCTACGCGCTGATGCGGCATAAACGAGGCGGGCAGGATTGAGGAGAGACCTAGACTGATTTGCTCCTTATTGGTTTGAAAAGCCGCTCCTGATTCGGGCGGCTTTTCCGTTTTTGAATTACTAAATTTTACGTCCGAAGGGTAGGAAGTTACCTTACGATTAGGCTAGTGTGTATTCAGAAGAAACGGACTGACGCCGCTGTTAAGGATAACGGATGGACCACACCCAGCTACTGCACACCCTCCAAAACGCCATTCCAACGGCCATCTGGTATCTGATTCCGTTCTTCCTCGTTGCGGCGGTCATCAAATCGCCTTGGTTCAAAGGCAGAGCCGGGGAAGCGGTGGTTAACCTTTCCGCCAAACTCTTTCTCGATAAAACCCGTTACCACCTAATCAAGAATGTCACCCTGCCCACGGAAGACGGCACCACCCAGATCGACCACATCATCGTTTCCCGGTACGGGGTGTTTGTGGTGGAAACCAAGAACATGAAGGGCTGGATCTTCGGTAACGCCAAACAGCGGTATTGGACACAGAAGATCTTCAAGTACTCGCAGAAATTTCAGAACCCGCTGCACCAGAACTACAAACACGTTAAGACACTGCAAAGCCTGTTGGAGCTGAGTGATGAGCAGGTGTTTTCGGTAGTGGTCTTTGTGGGGGATTCGACGTTCAAAACGCCAATGCCGGAGAACGTGACCCACGGTGGTGGGTATGTCCGCTATATCAAAGCCCAAACCGAGCAGCGGCTGTCGGATGTTGAGGTTCAGAAGGTAATCGAAGCCATTGAATCCGGGCGGCTGGCGGCTACGTTCAAAAATCACAGATATCACGTCAAGCATGTGAAGGAGGTCGTGGCGAAGAAAAACAGTGAGCCACGATGCCCGAAGTGCCAGGGTGAGATGGTAAAGCGCACGGTGAAGCGTGGAGAGAATATTGGGAAGGACTTTTATGGCTGCAAGGCATTTCCCAAGTGCCGGGGGATGGTTGGTGCTTCGTTATTGCAGAAACGAAGCTCTCAAATGATTACGGAGCGACCAGAATGTTAACGCAACGGAGCGTATTGATTTAAGTGGTTTAACTGGCGAAATCTGAGTTTTTGGTTCTGAGCTTTTATTGACGCTCAAATGATTCCAATAAAGAAGCGCGCTATCTATTTACTGTTAGGCTTAAATTATGTTTTTCCACATCGACGAGTCAGGGAATACAGGCAACAATCTTTTTGACGAAGCTCAACCTCGACTAAGCTATGGGGTGCTCTCTAGCAAGAGAAACGTCGATGCACTGTGCCTTTCTACACATAAAAAGATATTAAAGGAAATTGGCCAACCTCAAATACATGCAAATGAGCTAGGGTTTGGTGGTCTCGTAAAAATAGCTGATCACTTGATCGAACTTCAGGAAAGGATGGAATTCGACTTCGACTACTATTTTATCGAAAAGCCTGATTATGCGCTTGTTTTGTTTTTTGATGCAGTATTCGATGCTGGACTAAATGAGGCAGTCAAGTGGGATGTTTATTGGACTCCCATGAGATACCTTGTAATTCACAAATTATCTATCTTGTTCGATGAAAAGCTACTTCGCGAGTCGTGGCGCTTATGCATAGCAAAGCGAATAGAAAGATATACCGATGACATTGTCAATCTGCTTTCCGAAGTGCGAGACCGCGTTGTCCAGTCTGGGCTGGACGCTCGCTCTGTAGAAATCATCGTTGATGCGATGAATTATGGGATTGCGAATCCACTGCATTTAGACTTTGGTCACCCAGATCAAAAGATGATTTCTCCAAACGCAGTGGGCTTTCAGTTTGTGGTTTCATGTATTGCTCGTCGGGTTCGAAAGAAAAGGCGAAAAAGAGCTAACTCAATAATCGTCGATAGACAGAATCAATTCAATAATGCTCAGATTGGAACCCATTACAACCTTTCAAGAATTTCTGAGGGAATTAGGAAGGCGCCTCAGAAAGAGAAGGACATTTATCTTAATCATCCACTTTTTTCTACATTTGAAAAATCTGAAATATTGAACGAGGGCCTTTCTGATAAAGAGCTCACGATTTCAAAGAGTTCGGATTCTATAGGTTTGCAAATCGTTGATGTCTATCTCTGGATAGCAAATAAAATAGTTTCCGGACAAGAGTTGCCTTATGAACTTTGGAATCTATGGTCCATGTTTGTTGACAGGAGTACTATTGATGGTATTTCTTTAGATGGTATGGCGGCGCGATTTAAAACTTTTGAGAGGACATTGCCAAAGCTAGAAGAGCTATCTGAGGAACAAAAAAAGGTAGTAGCACAGTCTGTAGAAGCACACCGAAAAAAAGTTCAGGCGCTTGGAAGCGATAAACATTCTGAAGCCTAACAAATCGCGTCACTCGGAGGTTCTGTATCCCTGTTCAATGGAAACAATATTCGGGTAAAGTACCCGCACCGTCGACCAGGTGGCGGAATTAAGATTGTAATCCAGAATTCATCAGAGCATGGGACTGAAGAATATTCCGCTCAACACGTAGTTGATAACAATATCAGGATCATTGGCCGCGTATTTTGGTGGTCAGTACTGAGGTAGGAGGAAATGGATGTTCACCCGCCAGCAGGTCAGGGACCATATCAGGCACCCAAAGGCCGTCCGCTCCATCGTTTTTAGACCCGCCAGCAAATCGAGGGATATGCCGAAGTTCCTCAACATGAAGAGTCGTAGGGTCGAACACACAGATTTAATGGATGCTGGTGGGAACTACCGAGCTTTGTTTCTATGGCGAGATGGCGCCTACTTTGACAAGCGAAAATTCTCAGCTTGGCTATTCTTATCGCAGGGTGAAGATCTTATTCCAATCGCAAGAATGGACTATCACCCGTCGCACAAAGGGTTTCACGTCCATTTCAACTGTGAGGATGGCCGTGATTTAACCAATAGAGCTCTTCCAGGAGTCAAGGAGTTGGCTTTCGGTAAAACTCGACGGTTGGACCCGAAATTGGATATTGATCGTATTAATTTGGTCGACCAAGCTCTAAAATGCCTTGGCATTTCGTTGCCCAGCGAGCAGGGAGGGCTGTTCTAATGGACACAAAACAACTTCAGTCGGAGCTATGCAAAGGCTTCTATATTCGTCCGACAGAAGCCGGAGGTGTATCCATTTCCACGCCTTTCACCTATGACGACGGTGACAGCGTTGTTCTATTCGTTTTGCCTATATCCGACGGAACCTTCCGAATAGACGATAACGGCGAGGCCGCATTTCGGCTGATGACGGATGGCGTCAGCATCGAAAAAGGCAAGCCCCAGGCTTGGATCAAATCTTTGGAGTTCAGTCACCAGGTATTTTGGGACGAGGTGGACGAAGAGTTATTTGCTGTAGCTAGTTCAGCTGCTGAGGTGGCTGACGCGGCAATGCGTGTAGCAGAGTGTTCCGCGCAGATGCAGGTCCTGTCTGCGTTTCGGCAGGATCGCAAGATATCTGACTTCAAAGATCAAATCATGAGTGTTCTTCGGGAAGTGGAGAAGGAAACGCAGATTGAAGCTCGCTATGACTTCGCTGCTGACCCGAACCAGCAGATCTTTGTCGACGCTTACTTCATGTCGAAAATTCCGATTTCCGTTGTGGTTGCAACCTCTGGCGAGCGCTTAATGGAAGCGGAGCTACTGTGGAGCATGAGCCAGCAATTGAAGGATCCCATGCGGGTAATCGCAGTGTTTGAAGATATGACGAAATTCAGCGACAAGCAGTTGGCGCGGGCTAGTTATTACACAGATAAAGCCGTTCCTTGGAAGGGCATGCCTGCAGCCTTTCGTAAGCTTATGACAACGGAAGTTACCGGAAAACACTGATGTGGAAGTTGCTTCTGGTGTTTTCCTCTTGCCAAGGAAATTAGGTGCCCAATGAAAAATGAATCTGCTGACGATATGTGGGCGGAGCTGAAGTCCAGCAAACCCAAGATGATATTCATGATCGTCTTGGTTGTTGGTGCTCTGGCCGGTGTTTTCAGCAAAAGCTTCCAGATCCCCGGTTTTCAGGCCGAACACCTAAGCCTGTCCTATGACCAGATGATGGATCAGATCTATACTTCTGGTCTCACGTCAGCCCAGGAAGCTGAAAAGAAATCCCAGTTCGTCGGCAAGCGCGTGACCTGGACGGGGACCGTTATCGATGTTGAGCCGGGCTACCGGGGCAATAGGATTGAGCTTAGCGACGGGGATCAAAGAGCGCTGGCCGATTATTTCCTTGAGGAAGTCCCCGACAATCAGGCGCTCTCACTCTCCCAAGAAGACGTCATCCGCTTTACAGGAACGATCGATAGATTCACCGATGGAGTGCTTACCGGATATGTCCATTTTACTGATGTCGATTTAAAGTAACTCCCTGCTTTATTTGCAATACTCCGACAGCTTTAATATCTATCTATTTGCGCTTTGTCCTCAATTTTCTGAAAACCGGGACAGATCTATTAATGCGGTTATTTGGGCAAGTTGGCGCGCTTTTCCGGAGACATTCCCTTTTCCCATTCAGCTTCCTCTCCCGGCGCTGGCAAAAACCGCCCAAACTCGATCATCTGGGTGGCCGGAACGTCTTGCAGATAGATCCAGACATTTTCAGCTGTGATGTCCACGATTTGGGCAATTTCTTCAAGCATCTGGCTCATCAGGGCTTGTTTGATCTGGGTGGTTCTGCCCTCCCGAACCAGGCCGTACACATACACCTCAGGCGCGGTGTTCACTCTGCCACCCACAAAGTGATCGCCCTCATTGGCCGCATAAAACAGAACCTGGGCAAAGAACCGGGGAGCGCCGGTTTGGGCGTTGTGGGCCGTTGTGATGGCCTCGGCGATCTGTGATTTCTGCTGCGGCGACAGAGACAGATTCGCGACCGTGACGGTGCGGAGTCTGTCAACGTAGATGTCGCGTTTAAGTCATCAGCTCTTTAACAATTGGCCGCCTTTTCCGGGTTCAGAGTGACTGATTCCGGCAAGCTGAAGTTTCGGATATCACCAGACCAGCGACGCGGGTTCTCGGCTTTCGCCGCTTCGATAATCTGTTTTCGCTGGGCCAGGATCTGATCAGCTTCGCCCGTATGGCGTTGCTGAGGTGTTACGTAGTTCAAGGCGCTGTGTCGGTGCTCGGTGTTGTACCAGCGCACGAACGCCAGTACCCATTTGCGGGCCTCCTCGATCGTTCTGAAGCCGTTTACCGGGAACCCCGGGCGGAACTTCAGGGTTTTGAACAACGACTCCGAGTAGGCATTGTCGTTACTGACCCGGGGGCGACTGTTCGAGGGCGTAATACCCAGATCGTACAGTTTCTCCAAGAAGGTCGAGGCCTTCATGGGGCTGCCATTGTCGGAGTGCAGCACTAGAGGCTTGTCCTTCGTCGCCAGGTGTTCACGCCAGTAGGCCTTCTCGATGAACTCGCTGGCAAGCTCGCCGGTCTCACTGTGATAGACCTCGTGACCGACGATCTTGCGGCTGTATACGTCCAGCATCAGATACAGGTAGAACCAGGTGCCTTTTGCTGGCCCCGGCAGCCATGAGATATCCCACGACCACAGCTGGTTCGGTTCTGTGGCCTTGTGTGTAGTTGCCCTGCGCTTGCTCTGGGGCGCTTTTTGCCGACCTCTGGGGTGTACTTGATCCTTCTCCCGCAGAACCCGATAGAAGGTGGATTCCGAGGCCAGGTAGCGACCCTGATCCAGTTGATCCGCAACGATGAAGGCCGGCGGACAGCTTCGATATTCCTTCTGGTTGCACAGTGAGACCACGGCCTGACGCTCCGCCTCCGAGAGTTTATTGGTGGGTGCTGGTCTGGGCACCACCGGTCGTTGATCGGCGCTGACGGCCTTATCTGCCGTCCAGCGCTGATAAGTGCGTATACTCAGGTTCAGCAAGGCGCAGGCCTTGACCAGCCGGGCTCCGTTACCCTGAGCCTCTTGGATCAGGGTAACCGCCTGCTGGCGATCCGGGAGGCTGGTCATTCGTCCTCGTCTTTGGGGCCCCAGATCGCCTCGGCTTTTTTTGACAGCGTCAGCAGTGCAGCCGTTTCTGCCAGAGCTTTTTCCTTGCGTCGCAACTCGGCTTCGAGTTTTTTGACTCGTTTTTTCTCAGCCCTGGCCGCTTGCCGATTCTGCTTGGCCTGTTCATCCGACAGGGCATTGGCTCCCATGCAGGCGGCTTTCCAGGTTTCGATTTGTTCCGGGTAAAGGCCGTTCCTACGGCAATATTCACTAACTTCCGCCTCCGTCATCGGGGCGGTTTCCAGAACAATGCGGAACTTCTCTTCGCTACTCCACTTGTCTGGATGAGCTGAATTCGATGGCAAAACGGCACCTCGTCCTCTGGCGGCTTTACGCCAATTGTACAAGGTTGCGGTACTGATGCCTTCCTGGCTGGCCAACTCGGCAACAGTCAGACTGTGAGGTGGGGCCATCTTCTGGAGAATGGCTTCTTTACGTTCCGGTGAATAATGGGGCATGGTTGTCCTCTGAAATATTCAGGCGACAACTACGCTGACACATAGGGCCGTTCGACAGCGAGTTCTACAGCGGCCAGACCGAAGACGGCAAAGACAAGAGCGCCATCCTCAAACATGGCAACTCGTTCGCATCCGAGAATCTGTCGGGCACCGGCCCTTACACCGTGACCGAACGCAAGCAGGGTGTCCGCGTCGAGTTCGAGCGCTTCGACGACTACTGGGATACCGAGTCCCCGGGTAACGTCGGCAAGATCGTGCTGACTCCGATCAAAGAGAACAACACCCGGGTTTCTGCGCTGCTGTCCGGTGGTGTCGACTTTATCGCCCCGGTTCCGCCCAATGATCTGGAGCGGATCCGCAACGACAAGAACGCCAACCTGGTCACCATGAGTGGCACCCGCATCATCCTGTTCCACATGAACCAGGAGCGAGTGGAAGCCTTCAAGAACCCGAAGGTTCGCCAGGCGATTGCCTATGCCATCAACCAGGAAGGCATTGCCGCCAAGATCATGAAAGGCTTCGCCACCCCTGCTGCCCAGATGTCGCCTGAAGGCTACCAGGGCTATAACGAGTCCCTGACACCGCGCTTCGATGTGGCCAAGGCCCAGGAGCTGATGAAGGAAGCCGGTTACGAGGACGGTTTCACAATCACCATGATGGCGCCGAACAACCGCTACGTGAACGACGACAAGATCGCTCAGGCAGTGGCTGCCATGCTGGCGCGCATCAACATCAAGGTGGATCTGAAAACCCTGCCAAAGGCCCAGTACTGGCCGGAGTATGACAACCGCGCCGCTGACATGATGATGATCGGCTGGCACGCGGATACCGAGGACTCCGCCAACTTCTACGAGTTCCTGACCTTCTGCCCGGATGCCGACACTGGCGCTGGCCAGTACAACGCCGGTAACTACTGCAACCCGGAAATCGACGCCCTGGTACAGAAGGCCAACGTCGAGACCGACCTGGACAAGCGTGCCGCCATGCTGCAGGAAGTGGAACAGCGTCTGTACGATGATGCCGCCTTTGTTCCGCTGCACTGGCAGGACCTGGCCTGGGCCTCCAAGAAGAACGTGAATATTGAGCCGGTGCTCAATGTCATGAACTTCCCGTACCTGGGTGATCTGGTTGTTGAGTAACTGCCTTTGATGGCCGGCCGGCGCTGGAGTGATCCGGCGCCGGCCTTTTGTTTGCAAGCCTTATCCGGAAGCTTTCCATGTTAGCGTTTTTGGTTCAGCGGATTTCCCAGGCGTTTCTGGTCATGTTTGTGATCAGCGTGATTGCCTTTGCCATTCAGGATGGCCTCGGGGACCCGCTTCAGGAAATGGTGGGGATGTCCGTCTCCGAAGAGGAGAGGGAAGCCATTCGAGAGGAGCTTGGCCTGAACGACCCGATGGTGGTGCAGTACCTGCGGTTTGCAGGCAATGCGCTCCAGGGCGACCTGGGCAACTCCTATTTCTACAGCAAGCCGACCCTGGAAGTGATCGCCGAGCACCTGCCGGCGACGCTGGAGCTGGTCATCGGTGCCAGTCTGATTATTGTGTTTCTTTCCGTGCCGATTGGTGTCTATGCCGCTATCCGGCCCCAGGCATGGTTATCCAAATTCTTTATGGGCGTCAGTACCGTGGGTATTTCCATCCCGGTGTTCCTGACGGCCATTGTGCTGATTCAGCTGTTCTCCATTGGTGTGACGGTGAACTGGTTTCCGTCCGATACCGGGTGGGGGCAGTGGCTGAACGACTTCTTTTCCACTGAGGGCGGCCTGCCCTCTTACGGGCGTGGTGATGAGCTGACTCACCTGTTCGGCACCTGGGAATCGGGCTTCTTCACCGGTACCGGTCTGATGCACCTGATCCTACCGTCGGTGTCGCTGGCCTCGATCATGCTGCCGCTGTTTATCCGGCTGATCCGGGCCGAGATGATGGAAGTGCTGCAGAGCGACTATGTGCGTTACGCCCGGGCCAAGGGCCTGAGCGCCGGCCGCATCAACTTCCTGCACGCACTCAAGAACACCATGCTTCCGGTGATCACCGTGGGTGGCGTGCAGATCGGCATTATGGTGGCGTACACCATCCTTACGGAAACCGTGTTCCAGTGGCCGGGCGTGGGCCTGATGTTCCTGGAGGCCATTACCCGCAGTGACATTCCGCTGATCGTGGCTTACCTGATGGTGGTGGGCCTGATTTTCGTGGTTACCAATACCCTGGTGGATCTGATCTACGGTCTGGTGAATCCCACCGTCAAACTGACAGGAAAGAAAGCATGACAACGGCAACGGTTTCCCGCTGGTACCGCTTCCGCGAGTCCTTCTTCTGGTACAGCTTCAAGCGCGACAAGGTGGCGATTGTCAGCTTTGCCGTGCTGCTGCTGATGGTGCTGGCGGCGGTGTTCGCGCCCCTGCTGGCGCCCGCCGATCCCTACGATCTGGCGCAGATCAACATTATGAATTCTGAGCTGCCCCCGGTGGGCATGAGCGGAGCCGATCCGGCATTTCTTCTGGGCACCGACGCCCAGGGCCGGGATCTGCTGTCCACGATTCTTTACGGTACCCGGGTGTCCCTGATGATCGGTTTCGGGGCGGTGGTCCTGCAGGCGTTTCTGGGCATTCTGTTCGGTCTCCTCGCCGGCTACCTGGGTGGCAAGGTCGATGCGGTGCTGATGCGCATTGCCGATGTTCAGCTGTCGTTCTCCACCCTGATGGTTGCCATCATCGTGGGCGCAGTGTTCAAGGCGAGCTTCGGTAACCTGATGTTCGGTGAGATCGCCATTTACATGCTGATCTTCATCATCGGGGTCGCAGAGTGGCCCCAGATTGCCCGGACAGTCCGCGCCTCGGTGCTGGCGGAAAAAAAGAAGGAATACGTCGACGCCGCCAAGGTGATGGGTTTCGGGACCCGCCGGATCATGTTCCGGCACATCCTGCCCAACACCCTGTCACCGATCTTTGTTATTGCCACGGTCCAGATTGCCAACGCCATCATTTCCGAGGCGGCCCTGTCATTCCTGGGCCTGGGCATGCCGGAGACCCAGCCGTCGCTGGGGTCGCTGATCAAATCCGGCTTTGACTACATCCAGAGCGGTTCCTGGTGGATCACCCTGATCCCGGGCCTGGTGCTGGTGGTGCTCGTGCTGGTCATCAATCTGTTGGGTGACTGGTTGCGGGATGTAATGAACCCACGGCTGTACAAGGGGTAACACCATGGCACTGTTGGAAGTTAAAGATCTCGATGTGCGCTTTGCCGTGCGTGGTGGCGACCTGACAGCCCTGCGCGGCATCAGCTTCAGCCTGGACAAGGGCGAGCGCCTGGGCCTGGTGGGGGAGTCCGGTGCCGGCAAGTCGGTGGCTGCCTTTTCCATCCTGAACCTGATTGCCAAGCCGGGCTACATCGCCGGCGGACAGATCCTGTTCGAGGGCAGGGACCTCGCCGCCATGAGCGAGCGGGAGCTGCGCCGAATCCGTGGTAACCGTATCGCCATGATCTTCCAGGATCCGATGATGACCCTGAACCCGGTCCTCACCATCGGAACCCAGATGGTGGAGGCTCTCCTTGCCCATCGGAAAATCAGTAAAAAAGAAGCCCGTGCCATTGCTCTGGACCGGCTGCAGAAGGTGCAGATTCCTTCTCCGGAGAAGCGTCTCGATCAATACCCCCATGAGCTGTCCGGGGGCATGCGCCAGCGGGTGATCATTGCCATCGCCCTGCTGCTGGATCCGGAAATCATCATCGCGGATGAGCCCACGACGGCTCTGGATGTCACCATTCAGGCGGAAATCATGGATCTGCTACTGAACCTGTGCGAACAGGAGAACGTGGCGTTGATGCTGATTACCCACGATCTGGGCGTGGTTTCCCAGGTGACCCAGCGAATGCTGGTCATGTACTCCGGCCGGATTATCGAGCAGGGGCCGACCCGGGAAATTATCAACGATGCCCAGCACCCCTACACCCAGGGGCTGATCAACGCGCTGCCCCAGATGGGCGAGCCCGGCGAGCGGCTGTTCCAGATTCCCGGCTCCATGCCATCGTTGAAGAACGTGCCCTCCGGCTGTCCGTTCCATCCCCGCTGCAACTTCGCCACCGAGCAGTGCAAGCAGGCCATGCCGGAGTATGTGCGCTCGGGCAATGTGAATGTGGCCTGTTACGAAGTTGCCAACCTGATTGAACAGGAGAAACGCATGCAGGAGGCCGAATCATGACCTCCCCGTTGGTAAGTATCCGCGGTCTTGAGAAACGCTTTGACCTGTCCGGCAGCCTGCTGGAGCAGATCACCTTCGAGGGTGGCCGTTTCCGCCGCAAACAGGAAGCCGTGCACGCTATCAATGGCGTGGATCTGGAAGTGCAGAAGGGCGAGGCCCTGTGCGTGGTGGGCGAATCCGGCTGTGGCAAGTCGACCGTGGCCCGAACCGTGATGGGCCTGCTGTCGCCCAGCGCCGGCGAGATCCACTACGACGGTCAGCGTATCGATCATCTCGAGCGTAAGGATTCTCTGCCTTACCGTCGCAAGATGCAGATGATCTTCCAGAACCCCTACGCCTCCCTGAACCCCCGCATGACCATCCAGCAGACCCTGGAGGAGCCGATCCGGTTCCACCATCCGGACTGGTCGCCGGTACAGGTGCGGGACAAGATCCATGAGGTGATGCATTCGGTGGGCATTGATCCGGACTGGGGTAGCCGCTTCGGCCACGAGTTCTCCGGTGGCCAGCGCCAGCGGATCGCTATTGCCCGGGCCCTGGCAGTTGATCCGGAGTTCATCGTGGCCGACGAGCCGATCTCGGCCCTGGACGTGTCGATCCAGGCCCAGGTGCTGAACCTGCTGATGGACGCCCAGGAAAGCCGGGGCTTGACCTACCTGTTTATTACCCACGATCTGGCGGTGGTTGAGCATTTCGGCACTCGGGTTGCCGTCATGTACCTTGGGCGGGTTTGTGAGCTGGCGGATACGAAAACGCTGTTTTCCGCGCCCCGACATCCCTACACCCATGCGCTGTTGTCGGCTATTCCGAAACTGGAGGACGATCGCCCCAACCACATCCGCCTGAAAGGAGAGGTGCCGACGCCGGTGAACCTGCCGTCGGGCTGCGTGTTTCATGGGCGTTGCCCCTACGCCAACGAGCGCTGCCGGCAGGAAATTCCGCAGCTGATCACCACGGATGGCGGTACCCAGGTGGCCTGCCACGCGGTGGAAGAGGGCCGGTTGTAACGGCGCCGCTGCGATAGGCTATGATGCCAGCAGCAGAACTCGCATCGATACAACGACATACCCTCAGGGGACTCCATGGAAGTAAGCTGGTTGGAAGATTTTCTGGCGCTGGCCCGAACGCGCCATTTTTCACGTGCTGCCGAGTTGCAGCACGTGAGCCAGCCTACGTTCAGCCGCCGGATCAAATTATTGGAAGAAGCCATGGGCAGCACGCTGGTCAACCGCCAGACGCTGCCGCTCTCGCTGACGCCTGCTGGCGAGATATTCCGGGAGCTGTGCGAGCGAATCACCCGGGATGTCCGGGATACCCGTGATCGAATCAGCGCCCTTGAAGCCGAGGTGTCTGCCAGGATCAGTGTGGGTTCCACGCAGGGTCTGTTTTCGCACTTTTACCAGGGCTGGGCGAAAGACGCGGGCATTGCCGAGCGTTTGCAGCTAAATCTGAATGCCACCAGTTGGGTGGGGGAGCAGTTTCTGGAGGCGCTGGACAGTGGCGAGTGTGATCTGGTGCTGTGCTATTGGCATCCCGATCTGCCCTGGGGCGGGAGGCTGACTGCCGATAGTTACGACTGGCTGGTGCTGGCTCGCGAATCCCTGGTTCCGGTCAGTGTTGCTGGCGATCAGGGGCATCCGCGGTTTGCCTTGCCGGGCAGCCCGGAACAGCCGGTACCGCTGATCGCTTATCACAGTCGTGGTTTCCTGCAATCGGCGATTGAAGGCCATCTTGCCCGCAGCAGGTTGACGGCCAACCTGTTACCCCTGAACGAGAACACCCAGTCCGCCAGCATCAAGGCGCTGGTGAAGCAGGGTTTCGGCATGGGCTGGTTGCCCCGGCGCATGATGGAAAAAAGCGAACAGTTCGGCAGTCTGGTGCGAGCCGGTGACGAAGTCTGGGATGTCCCCCTTGAGATTCGCCTGATCCGTCTCCGTGATACCCGCTCGGACGATCTTTTAACGCTCTGGAAAACACTGGAAGATGGCCATGCCTGATGATGCGCTGTTGTCGCTGCAGACCGATCACTTGAAAGAACTGCAGGCCCGATACGAATCGGCCCTGGCAGAGCATGGCTACGACAGCCTGCTTATTGCTTCCGGCGCCGCGCCTTACCGTTATGGAGATGACCAGGCCTGGCATTTCCAGGGTTATGGTCCGTTTCTGCACTGGACCGGGCTGGCCGGTCGCGAACACTGCTGGCTCTGGATCCGGGCCGGGCACAAGCCCGTGCTCTGGCTGTTCGAACCGGTCGACTTCTGGCACGCCAATTCGCCACTGGCGGAAGAGCCCTGGCAGCAATTCATCGAGGTTCGCAGCAGTGCCTCACCCGAGGCCCCGTTGCTGGATGATCCGGAAAGCCTTGCGGTGATCGGGGATCCTGCCCTGATATGGAATATTCCGGGTGAGAAAAACCCGGAGGCTCTGTTGAGGGATCTGGACGAGACCCGCGTGTGCAAAACGCCCTACGAAATCGAGTGTCTCGCGCAGGCGAACAGACTGGCTCTGGCAGGCCACGCGGCGGCCCGGGAGGCGTTCCTGGTCGGTGAGAGCGAGTTTGGCATCAATCTGGCCTACCAGCAGGCAACCGGTCAGCGGGAAGCCGAAGCGCCTTATCACAGCATTATCGGGCTGAACGAGCACGCCGGGACGTTGCACTACCAGTATTACGATACGCAGCCGCCAGGGCAGACCCGCAGCCTGCTGATCGATGCCGGGGTCCGTTTTCGGAGCTACTGCTCCGATATAACCCGCACCACGGCAGGCCCGGGAGAGTCCCACTTCGCGGCGCTGATCCACGGTCTCGACCGGCTTCAGGTCAGGCTCTGCGACATGGTCGCGCCCGGGGTGGACTACATCGACATACATCGTAAGGCTCATGGGGGGATTGCGGCTTTGCTGTCAGCGACCGGGCTGGTGTCGGGCCTGGATGACGAGGATATTGTCGAGAAAGGCATCACCCGGGTTTTCTTTCCCCATGGCATCGGTCATTTCCTGGGCGTACAGGTTCATGATGTCGCGGGAAAGCCAACGCCGCCCCCGGAAGACGCGCCCTTCCTTCGCCTGACCCGCAGGCTGGAGCCGGGCACAGTGGTGACCATTGAACCAGGTTTCTATTTTATTCCCTCGTTGCTGGATCCCTTGCTGGAAGGGGAGTTTGGGCAATACCTGAACCGGGAGCTGATCGGCAAGCTGAGAGGCTGCGGTGGCATCCGTATTGAGGACAACGTCGTGGTGACAGAGGCCGGCTGCCGAAATCTGACCCGTGAGTCGTGAGCCCGACACACAAAACATTGCACAAAATTAAGCCAAAAGGGTTGCATTCTTGGATGCCAATGACAATAATTATCACTAACTTTTATTGTCATAGGTGAGTCACTGCTATGTACGTTTGCCTTTGCCACGGCGTAACCGATCGGGAAATTCGCGAAGCTGCCGATAACGGCATTTCCTCTATGCGCCAGCTAGGTAAAGAGCTGGGTGTAGGCACCCAATGTGGCCGCTGTGCCTGCACCGCCCGCGAAATTCTGCGTGAGAGCCGTAGGCCCGATTACCTGGCCATGGCCAATATGCTCGCCCAGCCCGCCTGACCGAATCGATTGCCCGGTTCTATTTTTCTCCGGCCTGATAAGCGGCTATCCTAGGAGTCTGATTTATTCGGCCATCAGGGAGCCCGACTATGAAAGGCGATAAAAAGGTCATCCAGCATCTGAACAAGGTCCTCGGCAACGAGCTGACCGCGATCAACCAGTACTTTCTCCATTCCCGCATGTACAAGGATTGGGGCATTACCAAGCTGGCCGCCAAGGAATACGAAGAATCCATCGACGAGATGAAGCATGCAGACCAGCTTATCGAGCGGATCCTGTTTCTCGAAGGCCTGCCTAATCTCCAGGATCTGAACAAATTGCTGATTGGCGAGAACGTCGAGGAAATGATTTCCTGCGATCTCAAACTCGAAGAAATCGCCCACACCGACCTGAAAGAGGCGATCCTCTACTGCGAGGAAGTGCAGGACTTCACCAGTCGTGAACTTTTCCGCAGCATTCTCGATAGCGAAGAAGAGCACATTGACTGGCTGGAAACCCAGCTGGAAATGATTTCCCAGATGGGTATTCAGAACTACATCCAGCTTCAGTCATCCGCCGCGGAGTAACATCAGACAATGGACTTGTCCTGTTTTAAAGCCTACGACTTGCGCGGCCGGGTGCCGGATCAACTGAATCCGGTCCTGGCGGAAAAAATCGGGCGCGCCTATGTGGAAATCACCGGTGCGAAGAAAGTGATCGTTGGCTATGACATCCGTCTGTCCAGCCCCGACATTGCCGAAGCGCTCAGCTCTGGCCTGATGGCTGCTGGTGCGGATGTGTTCGATATCGGCCTGTGCGGCACCGAGCAGGTGTATTTTGCCACCAGCCATTACAAGATGGACGGCGGCATCATGGTGACTGCCAGCCACAACCCCAAAGATCACAACGGCATGAAAATGGTCGGCCCCGAATCTCGGCCGATCAGCTCCGACAACGGTCTGAACGAGATCCGCGACCGGGTGCTGGAGCCTTTTGGTGATGCGCCCGAGCAGGGCCGCTATGAACCGCTAGAGGTGATGAGCGCCTACGTGGACCATCTCTTGGGGTACATCGATGCCGGCCCCCTCAGTCCGCTGACCATTGTCTGCAACGCCGGCAACGGTGGCGCCGGCCTGGTGATCGACGAACTCGAGCAGCACCTGCCCTTTGAATTTGTGAAAGTGCACCACCAGCCGGACGGCCATTTCCCCAACGGCGTACCCAATCCGATCCTCCCGGAAAACCGGGCGGCGACAGCCGACGACGTTATCGCAGAAGGCGCCGCCATGGGCATCGCCTGGGACGGCGACTACGACCGCTGCTTCTTCTTCGACGAGAATGGCCGTTTCATAGAGGGCTATTACATCGTTGGTTTGCTTGCCGACCAGTTCCTGCGCAAAACCGGTGGCGGCAAAGTCATTCACGACCCCCGCCTGACCTGGAACACCCTGGACTTGGTAAAAGCAGCAGGCGGCGAAGCCATCGAAAGTAAAACCGGCCACGCCTTCATCAAACAGAGGATGCGTGACGAAGACGCCGTGTACGGTGGCGAAATGAGCGCCCACCACTACTTCCGGGATTTCGCCTACTGCGACAGCGGCATGATCCCGTGGCTGCTGATCGCCGAGCGCCTCTGCCAGTCAGGCCAGACCCTGTCATCCCTCATCGATGCCCGAATCGAAGCCTACCCGGCCAGCGGCGAAATCAACCGCACCATCGATGATCCCCCCAAGGTCATCGCGGCGATTGAAGCCAAATACAGCGTTGGCGCAAAAAACGTCAGCCACGTGGACGGCGTAAGCATCGAATTCGACGACTGGCGCTTCAACCTGCGGATGTCCAACACCGAGCCGGTTGTGCGTTTGAACGTCGAATCGAGGGCGGATATTCCGTTGATGGAAGAGAAAACTGAAGAATTGCTGGCAGAAATGCAGAGGTTGAACGAGGAGAGGTAACCCCTTTTTTTGGGGCCGAGTGGGACGCTTGTCCTCATGAAACTGTGCGGAGCCAGGGATGGCGGAGCCCAAGCGTCACAGGGATGTGCCGTTAGGAGCGTGTTTCAGGAGGACAAGCGTCCCAGTCGGTCTTGCACCTGAAGTCAGAGCCAGTCGTTCAGCATAATCCCGATACCAAACCGCTGAATCCGGTGGTTGTAGTCGATAAGGCTCTCCCCATACCCGTTGTAGTACTGGAAGAACCCCTTAACCGTATCCCCCATTGGGAAACTGTACCCGAACTCCACCGACGTCTTGTTATCATCCGACCGCAGGTTATTCATCAGCCGCAACGAAAACGTCCGATCCTCGGTCAGCTTGTATACCGCATGGTAATTGGCATACCCCAGGTAGCGCTGGATGTCCGCATTATCATCGTCATTGTTCTCCGGAATCCGATACCAGGGCTGGACCATAAAGAGCCAGCGATCATAACTGTACGCGGCTGAGCCCATGATGCGATTCCAGCTCCGGGACTTCGGTTCAGACTGCCCGTTGGACTGGTGATTGAATCCGAGGGTCACGCCATTCAGTCGGCCCGGTCCGATATCCCAGTCGGTCTGGTATCGGGCGAATATCTCCGGCTCGTAGTTGGTTTCCCGGAAAGGCGCGGAGTCGTCCTGGTTGTACACCTGCCAGAACGAGGTCTGGGTATAGCCAAACCAGAGTGTTGTGCGGTCATCCAGAATTCCCGTCAGCAGTGGGACCTTGAAACTGATCTGGTACTTGGCTTCTTCCCGTTCCAGGTCGTAGTCATAACCGATGGACCCTAGCCGGGGACTGGATGGCGATTCGTTCGGGTCTTTCACCCAGCTCACCGGCAGGATGTAGGTGGGCCGGTGCCCCACAAAGCTGCCGGAAAAGGAAAACACGGCTTTCTCGGCGGCCACATAGCGGTCCACCAAGGCAGACATAACGCCTGCGTCGGAATCGCCTTCCAAGGCACTGCCGGCAACGGCATCGAGATCTTTACCATTGGGCGCCAGTTGCTCCGCGCTCTTCTCGGCCTGTTCCTTGGCGCTTTCCGATGCCTGGGCCTGGCTCTCAGTGGGTTTGTAGAGGCTGTCAAAACAGGCCAGTCGCTTGATGCCATCGTCAATCAGGGCGCACTGTTCGGGTGAATCAATGGAGGGCGCTTCCTCAGTCTGTGCCGACACGTTTACAGGCACCGACAGCATCAACGAGAAGGTAATGATGGCCGTGGGCGGCGCCAACAGGTGTGGGGATGTCATCAGGTGCTCTCCTAGCTGGCGGTCAGACTGAACCAGGTGTTGGCAATGCCATAGATCCAGACGCCGATCAGGGTGACGGCCAGAAGTGAGAAAATAACCTTGTGCTTGAACCGGTTGCCACTTTCCGCCGAGGCTACCCAGCGCAGGTACATGAGGCCGATAAAGCTGATGAAGACCCCGAGGCTGGCGAAGGCTGGAATCAGCAGCCAGCCGGCGCTGATGGTCTGACCGTCGCTGGTCTGGCTGGAAAACCACCCCATGGAAGCCAGCAAAACGGCAAGCGCCGTAAATTCGGCAATCAGCAGCGGTTTGCGCAACGGGTGGGGTGAAGTCGGTTCCGAATTGGTCATGGAAACAGGTCCTGAATGATGAAACGTCGGCGAACACCATGGTAACCGGATTGTTCGCGAAACACCCTCTGACTTACGAAATCGCAATTAAAATGGTTGAAATCAATTTATGATTTTGCTGTTTGGTTTTTTTGCCGGGTTTCAGTCGCTATAATGCGGCGACCGAAGATTATAACGCTCAAATGCGAGGTGCATTGTGAAGATGAAGAGAGTCCTGGCTGCTGTGTTGGTCGTTGCAGGCCTGACAGCTAGCGCCGTAATGGCAAGCGTCGAAGATGAAATCCGTGCACGTATCCAGCCGGTTGGCGAAGTGTGTCTGCAGGGTGACGAATGTGGCAGTGCTGCTGCTCCGACCGAGACCGCCAGCTCTGGTCCTCGTTCAGGTAGCGAAGTGTATGACGCGGTTTGCATGGCGTGTCACACCACCGGTGCTGCTGGTGCACCTGTGATTGGTGATGCCGATGCCTGGGCTCCTCGCATCGATAAAGGGCTGGACACTCTGGTCAGTCACGCGATCAATGGCTTCAATGCCATGCCTGCAAAGGGCGGTTGTGCAAGCTGTCCGGATGAAGAAATTCAGGCGGCTGTCGAGCACCTGGTGGCAGAAAGTCAGTAAGGCTATTTTGAGTAAAAGAAAAGCCCCCGATATTCGGGGGCTTTTTCTTATGGCCTTTCGGCCTTCCGGTTTAGGCGGTCAGGGGAGCGGTTTACGCCTCAGCTCGCCGACTATAATCGCTGTTTCGCCGGAGGCGGTTTGCAGGCTGATCGACCAGCTCTGATGTTCTGGTTCCTGGTGATGCATGCTCTCCATCGCTGCCAGGCGTGGGTCTAGCCAGCCAAAACTGGCACTTTGCGACAGCACTGCCCATCTGTCACTCTCCTCAACGGGCGTTCCCGAGAGAGTGGGGGCGTTTGGCAGAGACCGCCAGCTCGGGCTTTCGGTATTGACCATGACGGTCTTGCCAGTAAACCTGAGAAATGCCTCGTCTTGGGTTCCCAATACTGTCAGAGGGGTGTCGCCCCGGTAGCTCAACAGGATGCCCGGGCGTGGGGCATCCAGAATCATCGCGTTCAATCCCTGAATGTTCGGCTGCTCGGTAATGCGGGCCTGCACGATCTCAGAGGGAGCGCCCTCTGCGTCGGGTGCCCCATGCGCCCCCGCTGGCGAGGAAGCCAGCAGGGGCATCAGGCCGAACAAAACCAGTGGCAAGCCGCCAGTACTGATCCGTCCGTTTTTCATAATGTACTCCCGTTGCCTGGTTACAGAATCTCAAGTGTTGATTCGATAATTCCGTCGGCGGTCGTGGTGTCGCCCGCCATCTGGGTTGGCGCCATGCATTCGAGGTTCTCGTTGACCACGGTGATGGGAGCCGATATTGATGGCACCCTTCCCTCAGTCGTCTCTTTGCTCACGAACAGCATGTATTCGCCGGCCGGGACCACGTTGTGGTTGTCTGGCATTTTCAGGGTCAGCTTGTTGCCGTTGCCTCTTTCCATGACCAGTTCAATGGCGCGCTGGTCGCCATCAATCACATGGGTCATGACCGTCCGGCGAATCAGCAGCGCCTTGTCGATCTGGTCGGCCTGGTCAACCTTTATATTGAAGCGATCACCAATGCTCAGGTTGCGCGGCGCGCTCTGGATTTCCGGGCGGTCGTCACGCATGGCATAGGGTGGTGTGTAGATTTCAAAGCTGGGATCCCGTCCGTCATACGGCGCCAAACCGAAGTCCTGAAGATCGACGAAGGTCAGGTAGGCGGTATTGATCGGCGAATGCCCGGCAATCATCACACGACCGTCTTCCATAAGTACCGCTGTATTGTGGTAAGTCCGTGCCCTGTGGCCCGTTGCCATTTCAGTCCACGTGCCCGTTTCCGGATCAAAGCGCTCGGCCGTGCGAATTGGGCCCTCAAGGCCGGGTGCTACGACACCATCGCGGTTGCCGCCACTGAATACCATGACGCTGCCGTCAGGCATGAGAACATTGGTGCCATACCAGCGTGGCTGGTTGAGCGAGCCAGTGAGTCTTGATTCGTAGCCGATGTCATCGCCATTCGTGGTTATGCGGTCGATCCGGCTCTGATCCGTGGGCAGGTAGCCGCCGGGATTGGTCAGTAGAGCGTAACTGGGAACACCACCGGCAGTCAGAAGCTCGACGTCCGTGTACTCACCGTTGGCGTTTGGCTTGAGAGGTAACATGGTTGAGGACGTGGAGCCGCGCATGCCACCGGCAATGGCCATTCGAAGGTCGTCCTCTGAAACGCCCAGCTCTGCGCCGCTCTCCAGCAGATCAGACGGAGCTTCCAGCACATCGCCCAGCAATGAGCCGATCTGGTCCAGGGAAAGATTGGTGATATTCAGTGTGCTGCTGAGCTGGTCCAGCCCGACTTCATCCAGTCTCAGGGGCAGTCCGGCATAGCCGATGTCGTTCCAGCGCTGGGTTGCGGGATTGTAGCTGGCGACAATGTTCCACAAGGCCTGGTCATACCCCTGGCCAAATGGATTGAACGCCTGGCCGCCCGCGTTATAGAGCACGTGACCGTTGGGCAGGAGATGCATTCGCGGGTAAAGCGGCAGTGACCTGTCTGCGGTCGAAGGATTCTCCGTCCACACGCCTGCGCAAGGGTTGTAGGTTTCCGTTTGGACGACGTTGCGTCCGCTATTCAGAGGCTCGTCCGGATAGACGGGCTTCAAAAGCTTGGTGACGCCGCTCGCCACAAAGACGTCGCCATTGCCCAGAGTGACCAGCGACGGGTACCAGCGGCCGTAGGTCATATCACCGCTCTGGCGCCAGGTGTTGGTCGCCTCATCGAATATCCGCGAATTCTTGATGCCTTCCAGCTCTGCAACGCCGAGTGGCAGGCCGTCTATGCCGGGCTCCGAGTAGTAGTCGGTGCCACCGACAGCCATCACATCGCCGTTTGCGAGGCCAATAACATCCGAGCAGAACAGCGCACCGTCGTTTTTACTGGTGTTATCTGCAGTATCAATCAAGCCGTCGAGTTCGGTGCCGTTGAGGAGGGTCTCGCTGTCATTGCCGTCCGGATTGGCACCGGCATCCAATGGGGACGGTTTGAGCCAGGACGGGTTGTCGCTTTCATCAAGCGACAATACACGGGTCTGATCGTTGACCGAGACTTCGCCGAATTCGGCGACGATTGACAGCTCGACGTTTTCGGTACCCTCGAGCGCATTCAGGTAGAGTAGGCGACCGTCTTTCAGCAGGGCCATGGTACCTGCGGCCGGTTTGCACTCATCCATGCCATCGGCCCGGGTGATGCATTTCTCATCGGTTTCAACAGCTTCACCGTCGACGATGATGGTTGGTTCCGCAAAAGGTTCGCTGAAGTAGCCTTTTGCCGGGTCTCTGTCCTGGTTCGTCTGCACTATTGAATCATCGGTAGATGATCCGAGTAGCCCGCCAAGGAGCCCCGCGCTGGCTGGGGTGGCTCCTGCCGTGATGAGAAAGAGCGAACCGGTAAGCTGACACAAGCGATTGGAATTTCTGGACATGAAGTCCTCCTGATCTTGTTGTTGTCGGAGCGGGATGAGGTATCCCACTTGCAGAAACGGATCAGGTCTTCAAAAGTTGCAGTGATTGTAAAAAAATTTGAAATTTACAGGCCGAGATCGCCCAAAAGGGCACTGAGAGTCGCTTTTCCCTTTTTCTGATTGGCTTCCACATCCAGGTCGCCAGTCCCCTCCCATTTGAGGTCTTCCTCGGGCAGCTCATCAAGGAAGCGGCTCGGGATGGTTTCGAGTTTCTCGCCGTACTGTTTCCGGGTCGCCGCGTAAGTCAGGGTCAGCGTTTCCCGGGCGCGGGTAATGCCCACGTACATCAGTCGCCGTTCTTCCTCGATATTACCTTCTTCAATACTGCTTCGGTGGGGCAGGATTTCTTCCTCAAGCCCCATGATGAACACGTGGGGAAACTCCAGGCCCTTCGACGCGTGCAGGGTGAGCAGCTGAACCTTGTCGCTGTCATCGTCCTCTTCCCGCTGTTCCATCATGTCCCGAAGGATCAGTTTGGTGATGGCATCCTCGATGCCGAGCTCATCGGCCGTGCCCTTGCCATCGTCGAGCATGCGCTGGATGGACTCCACCAGGTACCAGATGTTCTCCATCCGCCGCTCGGCCTGTTTGGGGGTGCCGGAGTGCTGGTGCAGCCACTCCTCGTACTCGATGTCCGTGAACAGCTGTTTGATCACGGGTATCGGGTTTTCGCTGTGTAGCCGCTCGCAGGTGGCGTCCACCCAGTGGGCAAAACGCCGCAGGCGATCCAGCCCCTTCTCGGTCACGTGGGTCTCTGCGCCCATGTCACCCAGGGCCTTGAACAGGCTGACGTTGCGGGACCGGGCGTAGTGACTGAGCTGCTCCAGCGTGCGCGGACCGATCTCCCGGCGTGGCACATTGACCACCCGAAGAAACGCGGCATCGTCGTCCGGATTGATCAACAGCCGCAGGTAGGACATGGCGTCCTTGATCTCGTTCTTTGAGAAAAACGACTGGCCGCCGGAGATGCGGTAGGGGATCTGGTAGGCCTGCAGCTTCATTTCCAGCAGTCGTGCCTGGTGGTTACCCCGATACAGCACGGCAAAGTCCCGGAAATCGAGCCCTTTTTTTAGTTTCTGGTCGAGGATCTCGGTGGCAACGCGGTCGGTTTCCGCGTCTTCGTTGCGGCATCGGACAATCCGGATTTCCTCGCCGATGGTGTGATCACTCCACAACGCCTTCTCGAACACGTGGGGATTATTGGCAATTACTGTGTTGGCACTGCGCAGGATCCGGGCAGTGGACCGGTAATTCTGCTCAAGCTTGACGATTTTCAGGCTAGGGAAGTCTTCCTTGAGCTGGGCCAGGTTTTCGGGCCGGGCACCGCGCCAGGCATAGATGGACTGGTCGTCGTCTCCAACCACGGTAAACGCGGCCCGCTCGGCCACCAGCTGCTTGACTAGTTCATACTGGCACACGTTGGTGTCCTGGTATTCATCCACCAGCATGTAGCGAATCTTCCGCCGCCATTTCGCGAGCACGTCCGGATTCGAGCGGAACAGCATCACGGGCAGCAGGATCAGATCATCAAAATCGACCGCGTTGTAGGCTTTCAGGTACTCGTTGTATTTCTTGTAGATAATGGCAATACGCTGTTCACGCTCATCGGCAGCCTTGCTCAGGGCCTCGGCGGGCCCCCGCATGGCGTTTTTCCAGGAGGAGATGGTCATCTGGATGTCGTTGAGTTCGTCCCCGGCCTCGGCGCTGGCTTCCCGGAGCATCAGATCCTGTAACAGGGCCTTGGCATCCTCGGCATCAAAGATCGAGAAGCCGGGGTGGTAGCCAAGATGCGTGTGCTCCTCACGGATCATGTTGAGGCCAAGATTGTGAAAAGTAGATACAATCAGGCCCCGGGTCAGCTTCCGGTCAACGATCCTGCCAACCCGCTCTTTCATTTCACGGGCAGCCTTGTTGGTGAAGGTGACTGCGGCAATATGACGCCCCGGTATTCCAAGTTGCTCGATCAGGTAGGCAATCTTGCGGGTAATCACGCTGGTCTTGCCACTGCCTGCCCCGGCAAGCACCAGCATCGGGCCATCGGCATAGCGGACTGCTTCGCTTTGTCTCGGGTTGAGCTTGTTCACAAATAAATGGCCAGAATGGAACGAAATGGGGATAACGGACGTGGGCTTATTCTACACCAGACAGAGTTACTGTACCTTGGGGATCTATAGACTATGATTAACAGAACGGACTCGGTTGTTCACGCATAAATGGATCCTGCTTGATGACACTGCCACTGGAAACCATGAGGCCCGGACAGTTGCGCCTTTTGGTTCTTACACCAGACTACGCTGATTTTCTCTGGCTGAATGCTCTTCTGGCGGGTGACGTCGACATCAGTGCGGACGCAACCTGGTGCCCGGATCTGGTGGATTGTGATGATCTGATCCGTAACGCCAGTTTTGATGTCATCGTCTGGGACTGCGTGTTCCATGGTGGCTCAGAGGCGTCTTTCCTGCAATATCTGGCGGTCGCCAGCAATGAAAAACCGGTTCTGGCCCTCAGTGCCGAGCCGCCGATGGAGCGCGCGCCAGAGTTGCTGGCTGCCGGAGCTGCCGATTACCTTTGTCGTCAAACCCTGGACCACTGGACGTTCCGTCGGGCCGTGAAATGCCTCTGGTATCGGGACCAGTTGTCCGAGTCCGCCCATGGTCAGCTGGGCCGCGAAGTCGCCACCGGTTTTATCAACCGGGACCTTTTCTTCGATCGTCTCCAGCAGGCCTTGCTGCGGGCTGAGCGTGCAGGCCATCGGCTGGCCTTGTTGCACCTCAATATCGATGACTTCCGCAGCATTAATGAATCTTTCGGTTACCAGAAAAGCGACCAGTTGATGATGAAGCTGGCAGAGCGTCTTCGTCATTCTCTTCGTCGCGTCGATTCGCTGATGCGTATCGGGGGTGACGAACTGGCCATTATTGTTGAAAAGGTCGAGGACTCCCTCGATATCACCCAGATTATCCGCAAGGTGGTCAACGCCCTTGATGAGCCGGTTACGATTGATGGCCAGACGGTCGTGGTCAGTGCCAGCCTTGGTGTCGCAACCTACCCGGAAGCCGGAGACAGCGCCGAGAATCTGTTGCGCCGGGCCAACCGCGCCATGTTCGAAGCAAAACGGGATCCGGGCACCAGCTACCGTTTTTACGACCGCCAGCTGCACATTTCCGCCGGTTACCAGCTTCGTCTGGAGGCAGACCTCCGCAACGCCCTTCGAGGCAAGGAACTGGAGCTTTACTATCAGCCCCGGATTGATCTGGCCACGGAAGAAGTACGGGGTGTCGAATGCCTGTTGCGCTGGAATCACCCGGAGCGCGGGCTGGTGGGGCCGGACGAATTCATTCCGGTTGCCGAGCGCAGCGGGTTGATCGTGCCCATTGGTTACTGGGTCATCGAGCAGGCCTGCAAACGCCTGCAGGAGTCCGCCGAGCTCGGTTTCCCCGGGCTGGTGTTCGCGGTCAACCTGTCGTTCAGGCAGTTTCACGATCGCAAGATGACCGAAACCATTTTCCGCATCATCTTTAACGCCAACGTGGATACCAGTCTGCTGGAGCTGGAGCTGACCGAGAGTGCCATGATGCACGACCCGGAGTACGCCCAGCGCTGCCTGCGGGAATTGAACCAGCTGGGTATCAGTTTTGCCCTGGACGATTTCGGCACCGGCTTTTCATCGTTGAGCAATCTCCAGCATCTGCCCATCTCGCTGGTGAAGATCGACAAGTCGTTTGTGCAGGAGTTGGGTAATTCCGCAGACGCCGAACACATTATCCGGGCCATTATCAGCCTGGCCCACAGCCTGCAGATCAGCGTCGTCGCCGAAGGCGTGGAAACCGAAGGGCAACTGGAGTTTCTGCGCCAGCAGCATTGCGATGAAATCCAGGGCTATTACTACGCCCGGCCCATGCCCTGGGCGGATCTTGTGCAATTCCTGAACAAGCGGGGACAGGCCGCTTGCCTGCAGCAGTAAGCCGCTGTACCTTTGCTGGTTTATTGGCAAAGCATCAGACAGAGGTTGCATGAACAGTATCTCCAGGCGTATCGCCGAGGAACTCGGTGTCCGCGAGCAACAGGTTAATGCCACCGTCGAACTGCTCGACGAAGGCGCGACCGTTCCGTTTATCGCCCGCTACCGGAAAGAGATCACAGGCTCACTGGATGACAGCCAGCTGAGGAACCTGGAAGAACGTCTGCGCTATTTGCGGGAACTGGAAGACCGTCGTGCCACTATCCTCAAGAGCATTGAGGAGCAGGGCAAGCTGACCGACGAGCTCAAGGCCACCATCCAGGACGCCGACACCAAGAACCGTCTGGAAGATCTTTACCTGCCCTACAAGCCCAAGCGCCGGACCAAGGCCCAGATTGCCCGCGAGGCGGGTCTGGAGCCGCTGGCTGACGCCCTCTATGATGATCCGACTCTCGATCCTGAAACCACTGCCCAGGGCTACCTGAACAAAGAAGCCGGCGTGGAAGATACCAAGGCTGCCCTGGATGGCGCCCGCTACATTCTGATGGAGCGGTTTGCCGAGGATGCCGAGCTGCTGGGCAGCCTGCGGGACTTTATCTGGCAGGAAGGCCAGCTGAACGTCACCGTGGTGGAAGGCAAGGAAAACGAGGGGGCCAAGTTCCGTGATTATTTCGACCACGTTGAGCCGCTTAAGAAAGTTCCGTCCCACCGTGCCCTGGCCATCCTTCGGGGCAGGAACGAGGGCGTTCTTGGTTACACGATTGTTGTTGGTGATGCCGAGGATGACCGCCGTGCGCCCCACCCGGCCGAGCAGCGCATCGCCGCTCGCTGGAATATCCGGGACAATGGTCGTGCTGCCGACAAATGGCTCTCGGAGGTGGTTCGCTGGACCTGGCGGGTGAAACTCTCCACCCAGATTGAAACCGATCTCATGGCACAGGTCCGCGAAGCGGCAGAAACCGAAGCCATCAACGTGTTCGCCGCCAACCTCAAGGATCTTCTGCTGCTTGCGCCGGCCGGTCCACGTCCGACCCTGGGCCTGGATCCAGGGCTACGCACCGGGGTGAAAGTGGCTGTTATCGATGGCACTGGCCAGGTGGCCGGCCACGGTGCCATCTTCCCCCATGCGCCGCAGAACCAATGGGACCGTTCCATCGAGCAGCTGGCGGCCTGGTGTCGGGAGTACAAGATTGAACTGGTGGCCATTGGCAATGGCACCGCTTCCCGGGAAACGGAGAAGCTGGTCGGCGACCTCAGCAAGCGTTACCCCGAATTGAAGCTGGCCCGGATCGTGGTCAGTGAGTCCGGTGCTTCGGTCTATTCAGCCTCCGAGTTCGCCTCAAAAGAACTGCCCGATCTGGATGTCACCATTCGCGGCGCGGTGTCCATTGCCCGCCGGTTGCAGGATCCGCTGGCCGAACTGGTGAAAATCGAGCCGAAATCCATCGGGGTGGGGCAGTACCAGCACGACGTTTCCCAGGTGCAGCTGTCACGAAGCCTCGATGCCGTAGTGGAAGACTGCGTAAACGGCGTGGGTGTGGATCTGAATACCGCGTCAGCGCCACTGCTGGCAAGGGTCTCGGGCCTGAACCAGACCATCGCCCAGAACATCATTGAGTTCCGCAACCAGAACGGCATGTTCCGCAACCGGAAACAGCTGCTCAAGGTCACCCGTCTCGGGGACCGCACGTTCGAGCAGGCGGCGGGTTTTCTGCGTATTGCCGGCGGCGAGAACCCCCTGGACCGGTCCTCCGTGCACCCGGAAGCCTATGGCGTGGTCGAGGCCATCGCCCGGAAAAATAATCGCGAAGTGGGCGATATCATCGGCGATTCCTCGTTCCTGCGTGGTCTGAATCCCCAGGATTACGTAACAGAACAGTTCGGTTTGCCGACTATCAAGGACATCATCTCGGAACTGGAGAAACCGGGGCGGGATCCGCGACCGGAATTCAGGTTCGCAAGTTTTGAGGAAGGGGTCGAAACCCTGAGCGATCTCAAACCCGGCATGGTGCTGGAAGGGTCGGTGACCAACGTGACCAACTTTGGCGCGTTTGTGGATATTGGTGTGCATCAGGATGGCCTGGTGCACATTTCCGCGCTGTCCCACACCTTCGTCAAGGATCCCCGAGAAGTGGTCAAGGCCGGGGATATCGTCAAGGTTAAGGTGATGGACGTGGATATCCCGCGCAAGCGAATTGCCCTGACCATGCGTATGGACGATCAGCCTGGCGAGAAAAACGAAGGCAAGCCAATGGCTGCCAACCGCTCCGGAGCCAGCCGCAAGGGCGGAAACCGGAATGCCGGTAATGGCGGTTCCGGTCAGAAATCCCCACAGGGCGCCATGGCTGGTGCGCTGGCCCAGGCACTTGCCTCGGCGCGCAAGGACAGCTGACGGGTTTACAATCTTTTCACCGGCCGGTTATGCACAAGAGCAAGCCGGCCGCAGCAGGAGTCGACCATGGCTGAATCCCGCCATTCCGTATTTCGTCAGTTCGCTGCCAGCGACTGGGATGGTTTCCTCAAGGGTGTCGAAAAAGAAGGGCTGCGGGTGGATCGCAACGGCTTCATCGCCCAGACTCCGCACCCCGAAGCCCTGGGGTCGGCGCTTACCCATCCGAGGATTACCACCGACTATTCAGAGGCCTTGCTGGAGCTGATCACGCCGGTGTTCGACAGCACGGCAGGCATGCTGAAATCGCTGCGGGATATCCACACGTTTGTGCAGCAGAACCTGGGTGACGAAGTGTTCTGGGCGACAAGCATGCCCTGTGAGCTGGATGGTGACCCGAGTATCCCCATCGCCGAGTATGGCAGCTCCAATATTGGCCAACTCAAGCATGTTTACCGGCAGGGACTGGCCGTGCGCTACGGCCGTATGATGCAGAGCATCGCGGGCGCCCACTACAATCTGTCCCTGCCCGACAGTTTCTGGCACAAGTGGCAGGAATTGCTGGGCCACGAGCAAAGCCTGAAAGACTTCAAGTCGGACCAGTATTTCTGGCTGATTCGCAATTTCCGCCGCCGCAGCTGGCTGCTGATGTTGTTGTTCGGTGCTTCGCCCGCCCTGGATGCCAGCTTTGTAGCCGGCGTGAACCATGATCTCTCGCGATTTGATGAACGCACCTGGTTCGGTGAGTACGCAACCTCGTTACGGATGGGCGATCTTGGGTACCACAACAACGCACAGGCATCCCTGAATATCTGTTTCAACGAGCTGAGCACCTACACCCAGACTCTGGATCGGGCCATTCACACCACCTGGCCGGCGTATGAGTCGATCGGCACCCGCCGGGGCGACAAGTTCATCCAGATCAACACCAGCGTACTGCAGATCGAGAACGAGTATTACAGCGCGGTGCGCCCCAAACGCACGACGCAGCGTGAGGAAAAGCCCATCCAGGCCCTCGAAGCCCGGGGTGTGGAGTACATTGAGGTGCGATGTTTGGACCTTGATCCCTTCTCGCCGGTTGGTGTGAACGAGGCCCAGATCGATTTTCTGGATCTGTTCCTGCTGGACTGCCTGCTAGCAGACTCTCCCCGAATTGGCGATGCCGAATGTGAACGCCTGGATGACAACTACAAGGATGTGGTCGCCAATGGGCGTTATCGAGAGTTGGCGCTTTGCCGTGGTGGGCATCGTACCCCGGTATCCGACGCTGCGAACGACATTCTGTCGCAGCTGGAGCCCCTTGCGGAACTGCTCGATAGTTGGCGGGGTGATGACACCTACCGCAACGCCCTTGCCGCCCAGCGCGAAGTGTTGACCGGTGAATGGACCGTGCCGTCTGCCCGGGTTCTCGATGCCATGCGTTCCTCTGGCCTGGGTCACCGGGAGTGGGGTATGGAAATGGCGCGGCAGCATCAGCAGAGCCTTAGGCAGGAAGGTCTTGGTGATGATGTGCGCCGCGCGTTTGAGGCTATGACGTCAGAATCCCTGACCGAGCAGGCCGACATGGAAAGCGCCGATACCCTGTCGTTCAGCGAGTTTCTGGAACAGTACCTGCGCTCTTGAACGTTGGGTTCGGGAGGCGTCGCAGGAGTCTGCGGACCTGACGCACAGAAACTGAACAAAGATTTGTCTCCCTCCGGTCCGGCTGTTAATTTTTGTAACATCAGGATCGGGAGGGGATTGCGATGGCAAGGGATATCAAACTCGGCTGGGACGTGGAAGCCCTGAACAAGGCTTACCGACAGGGCTATATGGCGGCCAACATGGGCATGGACAAATCCCGCTGCCCCTATCGTGGTGACGTCGTTATTGCGGCCTGGGAAGCCGGTTGGGATGATGCCGATCAGGTGGCCCGTGATGACCGCGACCAGTCAGATGATCTGTTCTCGCGGATCGCCTGAACCACTGGCCGGTTCCAGCTTCACTTCTGCACGACAAACTCCGTAAACAGCACGCCGGCTATGCTTTCGCCGGTCTGCTGCTCTTCCAGTACCGCATTGATTCGCTGTTTGGCTTCTTCGCGCAGCGCCTCCTGGCCCTCCATTGAGGTGAGGCGATCGGTATCCGTTTGCTCACCAAACAGCATGACCAGTTCGTGTCGCAATCGGGGCATGTGAGCATCCACGGCAGGCCGTGCGCTCGCGCTGTTTGCCCGCAGACTGACCGCGGCTTTCAGATAGGTTGGCTTGTTGCCGGGCGTACCCACGTGGGTCACGAATGGTGGATCCATGCTGATGTAGTCGGTAAAGCTGTTTTCTTCTTCAGCCACGTCCTCGTCGGCATTTTCCTCTTCCTGGGAAACGGCCGGCAAAGAGATCGTTGCAAACAACAGAAAAAGAAGCGTCAGAACAGATTTTGGCTGGCGTGTCATAGGCTTGAAGTTGATCGTGGTTTAGGGTTAAGTGACGAGAATAGCAGGCCCTGTGGCCGCTTGCAGTTTCAATTCACGATTCGAGGTGTTCTTTTGACCAGCAGATGGGTTTTCGGGCTTATTTTCCTTGTATGTGCCGCACTCCTTGGTGTGGCTTTTTATATGGAGCATGTGATGGGGCTCGAGCCCTGCCCGCTTTGCTGGTTACAGCGCTTCGGTTTCATGGGTGCCGGTCTGGTCAGTTTCCTGGCCTTCCTCCATGGCCCCACCGGATTCGGCGTGCGGATCTATGGGTTCCTGCTGGTGCTGACCGCCGGAGCAGGGCTGGGTGTCGCCGGGCGGCAGTTGTGGCTGCAGAGCCTGCCGGCGGACCAGGTGCCGGCATGCGGGCCTTCGGTGGACTACATGCTGGACGTTCTGCCGTGGTTCGAAGTTCTGTCTACCGCGCTCCAGGGCACCGGGGACTGCGCTGAAGTGGTGTGGCGGTTCCTGGGTTTGAGCATTCCCGGCTGGACTGCTGTCTTTTTCTCGCTGCTTGTCATCACCGGTCTGGTTTTGATGTTTCGCCGGCAAAAACCCCGGGAATGGATTCGAGGCTGAAACGGTTGCGGGGAACCGCAGCCATGGGGTAACTTGATCCAAACCTAATAAAAATCAAAACCGAAACAGAAGTAGTCAAGACAAGCGGAGAACAGGCGTCATGTTGGAAAATTGCCGAAATGCCAGGGAGCGCTGGGGCGGCGTCAGCGAGCTGATTGATCGCTGGCTCAAGGAGCGTCAGGAGCTTCTGGTGCATTACTGCGACCTGTCCGGAGAAAGCGACTTCTCGCAGACCGAAGCATTGAGAGAAAAATTCGTGCGCCTGTGTGAAGTTCTGGTGGACTACGTGTCTACCGGTCATTTCGAGATCTACGAGCAGTTGGTGCGAGAGGCCCGGGAATTTAACGATGGCGGGTTGGAGCTGGCTGCCAAGGTTTATCCCCGTATTGAGCAAACCACCGAGGTTGCCCTTAACTTCAATGACCGGCTGGATGGCCGGGATTTGTCCGAAGAGGATGTCAAAGAACTGTTCGGTGAATTGTCGAAGCTGGGTGAAACTCTGGAGACCCGGTTCGAGATGGAGGATTTCCTGATCGAGCATCTGCACAATGCCCATGCCGGCAAAGTAGCCTCTGCCTGAGAAATCCCTGAATCAAAAAAAGCCCCAGTCCGGCATCGCCGGCTGGGGCTTTTTCGTGTGGCAGCCTCAGAACTGACAGCTGCCTGTTCTGGCGCTTAGTCTCCGGAGCCAGGGTTGATCTCGAGTAGCTCGACATCAAACACGAGGGTCTCGTTGGGGCCGATCGCCCTGTTGCCGCCGGGGCCGTAGGCCAGATCGGACGGAATGTAGAGCTTGTAACGGGCACCCTCGCTCATCAGCTGCAGGCCCTCGGTCCAGCCGGGAATCACCTGGTTCAGGGCGAAGGTAACCGGCTCACCGCGCTCGCGGGAGCTGTCAAATACTTCACCGGACAGCAGTTCACCGGTGTAATGCACCTGAACGGTGTCTGTTGCTGCCGGCTTTTCGCCGTCACCCTGCTCAAGTACTTCGTATTGCAGGCCGGATTCAGTGGTTTCCACACCTTCACGCTCTGCGTTCTCGGCAAGGAAGGCTTCGCCGGCATCCAGGTTCTTCTGGGCCAATTCTTCCATCTGCTTGCCCTGCTCTTCCTGCAGCTGCTGCTGGTAGGTCATCAGAGCCTGCTGGATGTCCTCGCGGCTCATGCGCTTGGCTTCTTCATCGCCGGCGTGGCCGTGCTGGATGCCCTGGAGGAACTGGTCCATCTGCAGATTCGGCAGGTCGTTACCCATGCGCTCACCGAGAACCAGGCCCATGCCATAGCTCACCTTCTGATCGGTGGAATCCAGTTTCGGTTGTTCCGGGGCTTCGGGGGGTGTGGAACAGCCGGCCACGAGGCCGGTCACTGCCAGTGCAAGGAGCGTTTTCTTCATTGCATTATCCTTTAACGTCGGTGCTTGGGGCAGGGCCCCGCGTTGTGTTTGTCAGAACGCAGAAGGTAACGGGTTCCGGCATCAGATGCCACTGAACATGTGTTAAGAAACCGGACGTGTCAGCTCAGCTGCCGTTGGTACCGGCAGCTGAGGGACCCAGGGAGAAAGGTGCGCTGTAGGGAGATTGCCAGTCTGTTTCCGGCTCCTGCGGCTGAATCCGGGGGAAGACCTTGTCACGTCGCTCGATAGCGAGGGTGTTCCAGCGGCCCTGTTCGGGCGGCTGGTCAGCGTAGTGCCAGTTGCCGTCGGTATCCTGCCATTTGAACACGATTTCGGGGCCCTCGGTGGGAATCGGGGACGGGACCAGTCCTTCAAACGCGGGAATCTCGGGCTGCTCGTGCTCTGCCACAGGTTCGGAGACCTGCTCCGGGTCGTTCAGACCGAAGAAAATCAGCAACAGCAATAACCCGAGAGCCGGGAACGAGAGCCGTATGAGCCATTTCATCATCATGGCTGATGGTCTCCCTTGGGAAAGTGGGCCAGAGTATCGGCCAGTGTATTCAGCAAGGGCCTTGCATCGTCCTCAACGGGTAAGGTCGGTGCTGCCGCAAACAGATTGTTGATGATCAGTGCGTCGCGTCCCTGCATGTCTGCGTGTTCCGGGTTAATGGTCATTAGCGTTCGCCAGCTCAGGGCCAGTTCAATCTGTTCGGCTTCAAGCTCCAGGCCGGCGATGCCGGTGCGAAGCTTCTGACAGTTGTCGGCGCTGCCGGGCAGCGATTTCCGCGCGCTCCGGAGGGCAACGGTTACACGGTCGCGCCACTCTGTTACCGTAGCGTCCTCGACCCCGGCGAAGACCCTGCCAGAGAGTGCAAGCCAGGCCGCACCGAGAATCCGCGTTACGCTCCAGCCCTGATTCTGAAGCGCCAGGCAGCTGTTCTGGACATCCGGACGTTTCCAGAACGCCAGGGCAAAACGCCAGAGCGGGTTGTCCGGTTCCAGATCTGCCGGAAGTTCCAGCGGCGGTGTCGAAAAATCCGGGGTGGTCGCCGAGCGGACCGACATAGGCGCTGTGCCTTCCCTGAACACTTTACGTTGATAAAATGAAAGCATGTTAACGATAACCGATCTCAGTTTACAACGGGGCGGCGTCTGGTTGCTAGAATCCGTCAGCCTGACGGTGCAACCCGGCCAGCGTGTCGCGATCGTCGGTGCCAATGGTGCCGGCAAGTCCAGTCTTTTCCAGCTCTTGCTGGGCCAGTTGGCGCCAGAGCAGGGCGCGGTCTCTCTGCCGGGTGGTTGCCGGATTGCCCACATGGCGCAGGAGGTCGAAGCCACCGAGCGCAGCGCGAGGGATTTTGTTCTAGATGGCGACCTGGATTTGCGCCGCCTGGAAGGTGAACTTGCCAGGGCCGAGGCCGCAGGTGACGATCATGCCATTGCCCGCATACACGGTGAGCTGGATGTGCACGAGGCCTGGTCCGCCGGCCGCCGGGCCGAGGCCTTGCTGCGCGGGCTGGGATTCTCGGACGAGGACGCGAACCGGCCGGTATCGGCGTTTTCCGGTGGTTGGCGAATCCGCCTGAACCTGGCCCAGGCCCTGATGCGACCGTCCGATCTGCTGCTTCTGGACGAGCCCACTAACCACCTGGATCTGGATGCCTGTCTGTGGCTCGAGAATTGGCTGCGGCGCTATCCCGGTACCCTGCTGTTTATCTCCCACGACCGCGATTTCATGGATCGGGTCGCTACCCATGTCGTGCATTTCGATCGCCGTAACCTGGAACTGTATACGGGTAATTACTCAGCCTTTGAGGGCCAGCGCAGTGAGCGTCTGGCCCAGCAGCAGGCCGGTTTTGAACGCCAGCAGGCCAGGATCGCCGAAATCCAGCGGTTCATCGATCGGTTCAAGGCCAAGGCCACGAAGGCCCGTCAGGCCCAGAGCCGCGTCAAGGCTCTGGAGCGGATGGAGCGCATTGCCCCGGCCCATATCGATTCGCCGTTCAGCTTCGAGTTTCCGGTGGCCGAGAAGGTTTCCAATCCGCTGTTGTCGATACGCAATGGCAAGGCCGGGCACGGCAGTACTGCAATCCTCAACAGCATTAACCTGACCCTGTTGCCGGGCAGCAGGGTCGGGCTGCTGGGTCCCAATGGTGCGGGCAAGTCTACCCTGATGGATGCACTCCGGGGTGAGGGCACGTTGATGTCTGGTGATCGTACCTGTGGCGAGCATCTGGCCATCGGCTACTTTGCCCAGCATCAGCTGGAGTCCCTGGATCTGGATGCCAGCCCTTTCCTGCATCTTCAGCGGCTTTCCCCGAAGGCGTCAGAGCAGAGTATACGGAATTTCCTTGGTGGCTTTGATTTTCATGGCGATGAAGCCCTGAGTGCCATCCGGTCGTTTTCCGGTGGCGAAAAGGCCCGCGTGGCGCTGGCCGTGATCGCATGGCAGAGACCCAACCTGCTCCTGCTGGACGAGCCCACGAACCACCTGGATCTGGAAATGCGCCAGGCTCTGACCATGGCGCTGCAGAACTTTGAAGGCGCTATTGTGGTGGTTTCTCACGACCGGCACTTGCTAAGGAACACCGTGGACGAGTTCTGGCTGGTCAATGATGGTCGGGTAACGGAGTACCAGGGCGATCTGGAAGACTATGAGCGTTGGCTGGCGGACCGCCGGAAAGACGAAACCGAGGCACCTAGGAGAGTGCCGGTCGGCCAGGAGGGGGTGCCCGAGGCCGCTGAGGCGGTGGGCGAGAGTGCCGAAGATCGGAAGGCGCGCAAGCGGGCAGAGGCGGCTCTTCGCCAGAAACTCAGCCCCTACCGTAAAAAACAGAGTGCGCTGGAAAAGGAAATGGACCAGCTTCAGCAGAAGCTGTCAGCTCTGGAAGAGCAGCTATCCGAACCCGACCTTTACGACGACAGCGGCAAGACCCGTCTGAAAGAGTTGTTGGCGGAGCAGGCCACCGCAACCGCCCGCCTGGAAGAGGTGGAGGCGCAGTGGCTTGAAGTCAGCGAAGAGGTGGAGTCCCTGGAGGCCGAGTTGGCTGGCTGAGCGCGCTCAGCCGCCGTTCAGTTCCAGAACAAAGTCCTGTTTGGCGAGATAGTCCCGTTCGTTTTCCAGGTCGGCCAGGGTCAGTGGCCTGTCATCCAGCCAACCTGACGGAAACTCCAGCACCAACTTGTCCTTGTGTGCCGTCAGGGTGAAGGCCGGAGGCGGCTCCATGTTGCGTGGGTGTTGAATCAGAACCGCCAGGCGCACCAGCACGCAGAGGTAACGCAGCCTGGCAATGTCTTCCGGGTCCAGGCCCTCGAAGATTGCCGAGGCGAATTTTCTCCGGTGGCCGCGCACGAGAGTTGCCAGGTCGCGCTGGAACTGCTGGGTGAAGCCGGGCAGATCCGAGTAGCGCAACAGATAGGCGCCGTGTTTATGGTACTGGCTATGGGAAATGGTCAGGCCGATCTCATGCAGTCGGCAGGCCCAGCGCAGTACTTCTTCATCTGCCGGGGTGTTCAGGGCCCAGGCGTCGGCAACCTGCCGCCATGCTGCCACGGCCGTTTCCTCAACGGCAGCGCCATGTGCCTGGTCAACGTGGTAACGCTCCTGAAGCGCGGAAATGGTTCGCTCACGGACATCCTCGTGCTGGATTCGCCCGACAATGTCGTAAAGCAGACCTTCCCGCAGAGCACCATCGGCGAACGCCATGTCCTTGATACCAAGGGACTGGAATGCCCCCATCAGGATGGCAAATCCGGCCGGGAATATGCTCTGGCGGTCCGAGCGTACGCCCAGATCTCCCAGTTTTTCTGTTTTACCCATGTCCACCAGCCGCTTGCGAAGTTCCTGCATGGCGGCGAGGGTAATGGTGCCGTCGGTGATCTTCAGGGTCGCCAATACGCTGGCAATGGCTTTGATCGAGCCGGATGAGCCCACCGCACTTTGCCATCCCACGGAGCGGTAATGCTGGCGGATGTTGAGCAGTTCCTGTTCTGCGTGGGTCACTGCCTTGTCCATCTGCCGCCTGGTTATCTTGCCGTCCGGGAAATACCGGTTACGGAACGACACGCAACCCATGTGCAGGCTTTCAAGCTCCTGGGGTTCAAACCGCTGGCCGATGATGAATTCGGTGCTGCCACCGCCAATATCGATAACCAGTCGACGCCCGATGTCGTCGGAGAGGGTATGTGAAACCCCCAGATAGATCAGGCGTGCTTCCTCGCGGCCGGCAATGATCTCTACCGGATAGCCCAGCGCTTCTTCGGCCCGGGCCATGAACTGATGGGCATTGCGCGCCACGCGAAGCGCGTTGGTGCCGACAATCTGCACCGCCTCTGGCGGCATGCCCTTGAGCCGTTGAGCGAAGCGTCCCAGGCAGGCGAGGGCCCGCTCCTGGGCGTCTTCAGTGAGCCGGTTGTATTGGTCCAGCCCAGCTCCGAGCTGAACCTTTTCTCCCATCTTCTCGAGGGTCCGGATTTCCCCATGCACTAGTCTGGCAACCACCATGTGGAAGCTGTTCGAGCCCATGTCGATGGCTGCGAGTACCTCGGATGAGGCGGCAGCGTTTTCGGCGGTGGATGCGGCCGTCACGTGGTCGGAATCCTTTTGAGATGAACGTGCGGGGTACTATAAGCGAAATCCCTCAGGCCTGTCAGTAACCGGAAAACCGCGCATTTGACGACGGTCAGGCCTGGATCGGTTCTTACCGCTTCACATCCGGCTGATCAATCGCGTAAAGTATGTCTTACCGTGATTTGGGTGAAAGGTTGTCCGTATAACCCGGACAGCCTTCAGCGACAGTCAACAGCACCTGTGCCCGGCAGGTTATTCCCTGAAAGGGACATGCCGATGTGCAGCAGTAGTGCATGAATCAGGAAAAGGTAATGAGCGGAAATATCGTAAATGTAACCGACGCTTCTTTTGAGCAGGATGTACTGCAGTCCGACGTCCCCGTTCTGGTGGACTACTGGGCAGAGTGGTGCGGCCCCTGCAAGATGATTGCCCCGGTGCTTGAAGAGATTGCCGACGAATACGACGGCAAACTGAAAGTCTGCAAGCTCAACATTGACGAGAACGAGCAGACCCCGCCGAAGTTCAACATCCGCGGTATCCCCACCCTGATGCTGTTCAAGAACGGCAACGTGGACGCCACGAAAGTCGGCGCGCTCTCCAAATCCCAGCTGGCGGCTTTCCTGGACAGCAATCTCTGATTGCAGGCAGGTCACCAGAAACCGCCCCTGAGCCCAGGCTCACGGGCGGTTTTTTTATGGCCAGTTACTTCCAGTCCTCGGAGCGCGCCCGATCGGATTCTTTCTGTTCCACCCAGTGCTCCCCGTCTGAGGTGATTTCCTTTTTCCAGAACGGAGCGGATGTCTTCAGGGCGTCCATGATGAACTCGCAGGCCGCGAACGCGTCCCCACGGTGGGCGCTGCACACCCCGACGAAGACAATCTGGTCGCACAGCGCCAGCCTGCCCACCCGGTGAATCACCCGGGCCTTGCGCACATCCCAGCGCTTCGAGGCGTCATCAATGAGCCCCTGGATCACCTGTTCGGTCATTCCGGGGTAGTGTTCCAGGTAAAGCCCGGTAACGCCCTGCAAGTCACCGCTGTCCCGCACCAGGCCGGTAAACGTTGCAATGGCGCCGGTGCCGACACCACTGTCACGCAGCGCCGCATATTCAGCGGCTACATCAAAATCGTCAGACTGGACCGAAATCATCTCAACCTCCGGTGACCGGCGGGAAAAAGGCAAGCTCGTCGCCGGCTTTCACCTCAGAGCCCGGTTTCGCCATGGCCTGGTTGATCGCAATCATAACCGGCTGGTCCCCCTGCAACTGATCCCAGGGGCCGCCCTGGCTGGCCAGCTCTGCAAGTACATCGCCTGCTGTGAGGCCAGGCCTGGCGTCGATAGCCAGCTGGTCGGTTTTCAGGTCTTCGCGCAGACGGGCGAAGAAGCGCACTGTAATCGTGTTATCACTCATGGTCAGCTCAACAGTTCCGCAAACGAGTAGTAGGTTAGCAGGTCGCCGGGGCTGACGGTGCTGTTTTCAGGCACCACGGCCAGGCCGTCGGCCCAACAGGTAGAGCTCAGGATGCCGGAGCTCTGGTTGGGATAGGCGGCCACCACCGGCCCGGATCCCCGGGATTCCTTGCGGGCCCGGACGAACTCCCGGCGTATCGACGGCGAGTCAATGGTAAAGTCTGCGGGTATCCGCTCGCCCGAGAGAGGTTTCGGGTTGCGCCCCTGGCGTTTCCGGATATAGGGCATGCCCACCATCAGGAAAGTGACAAGCACAGACCCCGGGTTGCCTGGCAGTCCCAGCACCGGGGTCCCCCCGATGGCACCAAAAGCCACCGGTTTCCCGGGCTTGATGGCCATCTTCCAGAGCGACAGACTGCCTGACTCCTCCAGCACTGCACGCACGTGGTCCTCTTCGCCCACGGATACGCCACCGCTGGTGATAACCAGGTCAGCGGCCTCGGCCGCACGCCGCAGTGTTTCGCGGGTCGCCTCGCGCTTGTCCTTGAGTGTTTCGCACAGAACGACCTCGCAACCGGATTCGGTGAGCAACCCCATCAGGGTGAAGCGGTTGCTGTTGTAGATCTGGCCCGGGCCGAGCGGCAAGCCAGGGTCCACCAGCTCATCTCCCGTTGACAGGATCGCGACTTTCAACCGCGCCAGGACGGCGACCCTGGCAACGCCCATGGAGGCCAGCACTCCCATTTCATTGGGACGTACCTGTGTACCTTTTGCCAGAGCAAGATCGCCCCGGGTGAGATCCTGCCCCCGGCGGCGAATGTTCTGCCCTTCGTCTACTTCAGCCTGTACAAGAATGCCGGATTCCGTCACCTCAATCCGCTCCTGCATGACCACCGAGTCGGCGCCCTCTGGAATCTCTGAGCCGGTAAAAATGCGCGCAGCGGTGCCGGGTTCCAGGGGCTTCGGCGCTTCACCGGCCGGAATCCGGGCCGAGACCGGTATTGGCCGGTCTCCATGCAGATCCTGTTTGCGCAGGGCGTATCCGTCCACCGCACTGTTGTCAGCCGGCGGCACGTCGGCCGGCACATAGTGGTTTTCGGCAAGTACCCGGCCCAGGGAGTCGGCCAGTGCGACGGTTTCAATCTGCGCAACCACCGGTGCTTCCGACAACAAGTGGTCCAGGGCATCTTCCAGGGGCGTGAGGTTTGGCTTGGCCATCAAGTCTTAACTCCGATCGGGATGTCTTCTGCCTCAGCGCTTGGCGCGCTGTCCAATGACTTCGTTGAGTCGCTGCATGGGCTTCTCGGGTTTGCGCAAGACCAGCCCCGAGAAATTGCATGGTGTGTGACGGCTGTCCAGCTGACTGAGGAGAATGCCTTCCCAGCCGGTGCGGCAGGCGCCGGTCGATCCGGGCAGGCAGAAGATCACCGTGTGGTTTGCCATTCCCGCCATCGCCCGTGACTGCACGGTTGATGATCCGATTTCGGCGGCTGACAGGCGGCGGAATTCCTCACCAAAGCCTTCGATGGTTTTGTCGAGCAAAGGCCTTACCGCCTCCGGTGTGCTATCTCGTTCAAGCAGGCCGGTGCCACCGGTAATGATCACTGCGTGCACCTGTGAATCGGCAATCCAGCCGGACAACAAGGCCCGCACCAGATAGACGTCGTCCGGCAGGATCCGGCGGGCGACCAGGTTGTGGCCGGCTTCGACCACGCTGTCCTCCAGAAATTGCCCGGACGTGTCCTGTTCAGGCCCACGGGTATCGGAGACGGTCAGCAGGGCAACGTTCAGGGGTTTCATTTCGGTACTGGGTACACTGCTCATGGATGGGCTCCATAATCGTTGAAAAGTTGTTATACGCCAGTATCGCCATCACGGGCTTTTAATGGAAGGGAGTAACCCATCAGGGGGAGGCGCCAGCGGCCGGTTGTGGCCGGTTTGGCGTGAAATTGCTGTTAATTTGTGCAGTGCACTTGACATTTGCCAGTCAGGTGGCCGATGATCGCTCTTGCCCGGCGAACGGTTGTTCCCACTCTCTGGCTTCAGTACCTTAATTCCGGACTCCATCTACACCGGTTGCTCCAACTGGCCAGCACCAAGTTCAGCGTTTTTTTACGATCAATACGTTCAGGGGCACCCCTGTCATTCCAATACTCGTTTACTTCCATTCCTGAAAATCCAACAAACTATGAATCTTACTGAACTCAAGCAGAAATCCGTGCCCGAATTGCTCGATATTGCGCAAGAGATGGGCCTCGATAACCTGGCTCGTTCGCGCAAACAGGATGTGATCTTCACAATCCTGAAGAAGCACGCAAAAAGCGGCGAAGACATCTACGGCGACGGCGTACTGGAAATTCTGCAGGACGGCTTCGGCTTCCTCCGTTCCGCTGACGCCTCCTACCTGGCAGGGCCTGACGACATCTATGTCTCTCCGAGTCAGATCCGCCGGTTTAACCTGCGCACGGGCGACACGGTCGCAGGCAAGATTCGCCCGCCCAAAGATGGTGAGCGCTACTTTGCCTTGTTGAAGGTCAGCGAGATCAATTTCGACAAGCCGGATAACGCCCGAAACAAGATTCTCTTCGAGAACCTCACGCCGCTGTTCCCGGACGAGCGCCTGATGCTCGAGGCCGGTAACGGCAGTACCGAGGATCTCTCCTCCCGGGTCCTGGACCTGGTTGCGCCCATCGGTAAAGGCCAGCGCGGGCTTATCGTTTCCCCGCCCAAGGCCGGTAAGACACTGCTGATGCAGAGCATCGCCCAGTCCATCACCCGCAACAATCCAGAGTGCCATGTCATGGTACTGCTGATTGACGAGCGGCCAGAGGAAGTGACCGAGATGCAGCGCACCGTGCGCGGCGAGGTCATCGCCTCCACGTTTGACGAGCCGCCGGCCCGCCACGTGCAGGTTGCTGAAATGGTGATTGAAAAGGCCAAGCGTCTGGTAGAGCACAAGAAGGACGTGGTCATCCTGCTGGATTCCATCACCCGTCTGGCTCGTGCCTACAACACGGTGATCCCGTCCTCCGGCAAGGTCCTGACCGGTGGTGTTGACGCCCATGCCCTGGAAAAACCCAAGCGCTTCTTCGGTGCCGCCCGTAACGTGGAAGAAGGTGGAAGCCTGACCATCCTTGCCACGGCGCTGGTCAACACTGGTTCCAAGATGGACGAGGTTATCTACGAGGAGTTCAAGGGCACCGGCAACATGGAGATCCATCTGGATCGCAAGATTGCCGAGAAGCGAACCTATCCGGCGATCAATATCCGCAGCTCCGGCACCCGTCGTGAGGATCTGCTGATGAGTGAAGCCGACATCCAGCGGGTCTGGATCCTGCGCAAGCTCCTGCATTCTATGGACGACGATACCGCCGCCATCGAGTTCCTGCTGGACAAGCTCAAGGACACCAAGACCAACGACGAGTTCTTCCAGTCCATGAAGCGTCGTTGATCTCTTCCTAGCTAGGACTAGCGCCTCTGGTTTTGGGGGCGGGCAGAGCCGGGGAGAACCTCCCCGGACACGCCGTGAACCCATCCCTGGGGGCTCGGCATTGCCATCCCTGGCAATGCACGGTCCGGGGAGGTTCTCCCCGGCTCCGCCGTTCATGCCACGTGCGCGCAGTTTGTTCCAACTGCTTTAAAGCAGTCCAGCGACCACCGATCTCCGTAGTACTGGCATATCTGAACGGAGTAACCGATGAAATACAACGACCTGCGAGACTTCATTGACCAGCTGGAGAAGCTGGGTGAGCTGAAACGCATCAGCGTTGAAGTCGACCCCCATCTGGAAATGACCGAAATCTGCGACCGTACATTGCGGGCAGGTGGTCCTGCGTTGTTGTTTGAAAACCCCAAGGGCTATGACATGCCGGTGCTGGCCAACCTGTTCGGGACACCGAAGCGGGTAGCGTTGGGCATGGGGCAGGATAACGTCACGGCGCTTCGGGACATCGGTAAGCTCCTCGCGTTTCTCAAGGAACCGGATCCCCCCAAGGGTTTCCGCGATGCCATCGAAAAACTGCCGCTGTTCCGGCAGGTGATGCGCATGAGCCCCAAGGTACTGCGTTCCGCGCCCTGCCAGGATGTCGTGATCGAAAAGGATCAGGTGGACCTGTATCAGATTCCGGTGCAGCATTGCTGGCCTGGCGATGCCGGGCCGCTGGTGACCTGGCCACTGGTGATTACCCGTGGGCCCCATAAAGAACGCCAGAACCTGGGCATCTACCGGCAGCAGGTCATCGGTCGCAACCGTCTGATCATGCGCTGGCTGAGTCATCGCGGTGGTGCCCTGGATTTCCAGGAGTTCCAGAAGAGCAATCCCGGCCAACCCTATCCGGTGGCTGTGGCCCTCGGTGCCGATCCGGCGACCATTCTGGGGGCGGTGACGCCGGTGCCGGATACGCTGTCGGAATACGCCTTTGCCGGGCTGCTTCGCGGCAGCCGGACCGAGCTGGTCAAGGCGGGGCTGAGCGATCTGCAGGTGCCGGCAAGCGCCGAAATCGTGCTGGAAGGTTTCATCTACCCGGATGACATGGCGCCGGAAGGACCGTTCGGTGATCACACCGGTTACTACAACGAAGTGGACCACTTCCCGGTATTCACCGTAGAACGGGTCACTCATCGCCGGGATCCGATCTATCACAGTACCTATACCGGTCGCCCGCCTGATGAGCCGGCGATTCTCGGGGTGGCCCTGAACGAGGTCTTTATTCCGATTCTGCAGAAGCAGTTCCCGGAGATCGTGGATTTTTACCTGCCACCGGAAGGCTGTTCCTATCGCCTTGCAGTGGTGACCATGAAGAAACAGTACCCCGGCCATGCCAAACGGGTGATGATGGGGGTATGGTCGTTTCTTCGGCAGTTCATGTACACCAAATTTGTGATTGTCACGGATGACGACGTGAATGCCCGTAACTGGGAAGACGTGATCTGGGCGATCACTACCCGGATGGATCCAACCCGGGATACCACGCTGGTGGAGAATACGCCCATCGATTACCTGGACTTTGCCTCGCCGGTATCCGGCCTGGGTTCCAAAATGGGGATGGATGCCACCAACAAGTGGCCGGGTGAGACCACCCGGGAGTGGGGTGAGCCGATCGCCATGACCGAAGATGTGAAAAAACGCGTCGACGAGCTGTGGGATACCCTGGGTATTGAAAGTCCGGCATCGCGCCCCGACTGATATGGGCAGTGAACATCGGGCGGTGCGGCTTTGGCCCTCTGGTATCGCCTTCATTGCGGCGTCGGAGGCAGACTTGCTCGGCGCTGCCGCGCGGGCTGGCGTAGCTGTGCCGGCAGCCTGTCGCAACGGGGTATGTGAAATCTGCGAGGCCCGGTTACTGAAGGGCGCCGCGCTTAATACCCGAAACCAACAGACTATAAAGATCGGTGAGCGCTTGATGATGTGCCGTAGCATCGCGCTCACGGATCTGGAACTGGAGATATCCGCCGTTATGGCAGCTGGAAACAATCAGCCTGGCAAGTTTCAGGCAAAAGTCGTGGACGTAAGGTCGATCAGTCACGATGTCTATCGCGTTGAGCTACAGCTTCCGCGGCGTCGGGAGCTGTCGTTTCATGCCGGGCAATATCTGTCGGTCAATCTGCCTGATGCTGACCCCTGTTACTTTTCCATCGCCAGCAGTCCATCGGACCAGAATATCGAGCTGCATATCCAGGCGACCCCCGAGTGGGTGTCCGCGCAGAAGGTGATTGATGCCCTGACGTCCGGTGGCGAGGTAACCGTGGAGCTGCCCCATGGCAAAGCCTGCCTGGCGTCAGTGCCGACCAGGCCGCTGTTGCTGGTGGCTGCCGGCACCGGCTTTGCCCAGATGAAGAGCCTGGTGGATTACCTCCGGGAAACGTCCTACGACCAACCGGTCAAGCTGTACTGGGGAGTTCGTCGACACGAGGACATGTATCTTCGCGCCCTGGCACAGCAGTGGCAGGACGAGTGGCCCCGCTTCACGTTCCTGCCGGTGGTGGGAGATGACGAGGATAATGACTGGGCTGGCCATCACGACCAGCTGGTTCGCGCGGTGCTTGCATCCGGTATGGACTGGAAGAATGTGGAGGTCCATGCCAGCGGTTCGCCCACCATGGTGTACACACTGATGGATGCTCTGGTAGATGCGGGCCTGCCCGAAGAGGCGTTCTTTTCTGACGTGCTGGAGTACGCCCCCCGTTCGTGAAGCAGCCTGTGTAGTAGAATAAAAAAAGGGCCAGATGAGACGTTCATCTGGCCCTTTTTCATTACACCTTGGCGCTAAGCCCTCGGCATTGGCAGTTCCGGCAGCCCGTTATCCTTGGCCAGCCCCTGCATCAGCAATTTGACGCTGGCTTCTTCCTCGCCCATGTGGGCATTCAGGCGGCTTAGCTCTGCCAGTGCCTCCCGGCTCCGCTTCAGCCGCAGGCTGGTCTCGAAATATTCACGGGCCTTGCCCCAGAGTTCGTTGCGAAGGCTCAGCCGGCCCAGGGCCAGCAGAAGCTCGGGGTTGTTGGGCCGGTCTTTCAGCCATTGTTCGGCCAGTAACAACTGTTCATCCGGTTTCTGGCCCTTCACCCGCCCGTACAGATTGATCAGCTCATCGCTCCAGTGGTTGCGCAGCACCTTGCGCAACAGGGTTTCGGTCTGTACCTCGTCGCCAAGGCTGGCAAGCAGGCGGGCGTAGTCCCTTATGGTGTATTCGTCGCGACGCAGGAAGCCCGGCAATTCGTCCCAGAGCCTGGTCAGCGGTTCCAGGGATGCATCGGGATCCTGTTTCTGCTGGCGCCGGCAATCTTCCGCGGCACGCTCCAGCAGGTTATGCCAGACCTGGCGTTCCAGATCATTGAGTTCCGCTTCCGAGAGCACGCTGCGTTTGCGAAGTTCAGGCAATAACCTGGACAGTTCGCGCCAGTCTTCCAGGCGCAGATAGGTGTTTTTGAGCAGTTTCAGCACAAAGGGGTGATGGGGCGACTGTTTGCGAAGGCGAACCAGCGTGGCCAGGGCCTGTTCAAGGCGGTTGCCTGCCAGTTGCAGCTGGGCCTGGGTAATACCGACGGCCATGTCAGAACCGGGGGTGCTGTCGAAGGCCTTGCGCAGCAGATCATCCACGGCCTCGTGATCACCGGTTTCGAACGATGCTTGGGCGGCGGCAAGATAATTGATCAGGGGCGTGTCGGCATGGCTGGCGGAGGATGTCAGCAGTTTGCGGGCCCTGGGCCAGTTGCCTTCGGCCAGCGCCAGCAAACCCTGGGTGGTCCGGCGTCGGGCCCGGCGTTCATTGCCGCGGGCAATCCAGCCCGCCACCAGGCCGGTGCTGGTTCTGAGTCGGCGGATAAGGTTGATGGTCAGGACAGTCAGCACGATCAGGGCCACGATCAGGCCCAGCCCCACCCAGAAGTTGGTTTCGATCAGGTAATGGCCAAGGCTGATCCGGATGTAGCCCAGATCATATTGCAATCCGAGGGAAAGGCCGGTGCCAATCAGCAGCGCCAGCAGAACGATCAGTAACAGGCGAATCATGAATCATCGCCTCCATTACCGCCGTCGGCGTTGTCCTCGCCATTATCATTGTTGGCATTTAGGCGTCCGGCCAGCCGCTCCTTGAGCAGGTCCAGGGACTGACTGATATCCGGCAGCTCCGGGTCCACGTTCTTGCCGGCCAGCTCAGCCAGGGTGTCACTCAGGGCGGTGACCCGGGGATTGCTTGCGTTGTACCAGTCGTCAATGGTGGTTCGGGCCTTGGTAAGGGCGCGCTCATACAGCGGCTGGTTGCCCCGCAATACCGCCATCTCTGCCTCTTCCAGCATCAGTTGGAGGTTCAGTCGGGCATAGGCGCTCTGGTCGGGAGAGAGCAGCGGCTTGACCGGTTCGTCCATGCGGCGCACAACCACCACCTGCATCAGTGTTGCTTTCACCTTGTTCCAGGCCTGTACCACAGCGCCGGGTTCTTCGCCGGTTCCAGCGCTTTCTCCTTCCGCAGCGCTGACCACAAAGCCGGGCGCGTTCTCACTGATCAGGGCCTGGTCGGTAAGCTGGTGAATGCTGTTGATGGCCGCTTCCAGTGTCAGGTAGAGTCCGGTGCGGTCAACGCCGGTCAGGCCCTTGAGTGCGAGGATTTCGCGAGCCAGTTGCTGGCGAACCGGGTAGACACCGATGTCGTCGGATTCAGTCAGCACTTCGTCTGCCGCTTCCAGGGCCGACATGGCTCCGCGGATGTCTTTTTCGATCATCAACCGCTGATTGGCAATGCGCAGAAGGTATTCCGCCTCGGCCAGCAGCCAGTCCGTGCGTGTGCGGTTTCCGGCTTCCAGCAGTTCACGGGCATTGTGGTCGATCTGGCGCTGCTGGGTGGCAATAAGTTCCCGCTGGCTCGCCAGTTTCTCTTCGAGGGACTGCAGGCGCTGGCTTTGCTGGCTGCCGCGGTCGCCATAGAGATCTTCAAGCTGGGCGGTGTCCTGCTTCAGACTCTGGAGTGTCTGCATGACAGCCTGGTGATTGTTCCACTGTTGCCAGCTCCAGAGCGCCAGGGCGATTGCGATGATGAGGGCGAGAATGGCAACCAGCCATACCGGCCAGAGTTTCTGGCGAGCAGGCGGTTCCTTGGAAACGGTTGCGGGCAGTTGATTCGTTGTCTCTGTCACGGGCGTCCTTACTTGGCTTTTCCGGAGCCACCGTCCCGGCCGGCAAGTTGCGCTGCAACCGTGGCCACGATGTCGTTATCGGCAAGGCTTCCTGGTATACACGGATTTCGGAATCCCGCTGCCCGGGCCTGTTCGGCAACCCGATCTGCGGGAACAATCAATAACCTATCGTATAGATTATGGCCGCTATTCGCACATAGTGCGATGAGATTGTTCAAGGTTTCGCCCGACAGGGCGACGATGGCCTCCGGAGCAAAGGTATCGAGGGTGGCCCGGATCCGCTCCGGCGTGTGGTCAGGGCGAAAGCGGCGGTACAGGGGCAGCAGGGTTACGCGGGCGCCCCTGGCTTCAAGGGTTTCGCGGATCAGTTCGCGTCCGGTTTCCCCGCGAGCGAGCAGAACCCGCTCATGCTGGAGGTTTTGCAGTGACGGCAATGCCAGCAGTGCCTCGCTGGTCCAGCCCTCGGGCGGCCGCCGCGGGCTGAGACCGTGTTCCGCAAGCACGGATGCGGTGCCGGCACCAACGCCATACCAGCGGATGCCCATGGGAACCTGGGGCCACCAGGTGTCCACCTCTTCCAGCAGCAGTCGGGCGGCAAACGGGCTGACCGCGATCACATGGGAAAATTCATCAAGGCTCAGAATGAGTGTGCGGCGCTCGGGCGTTTCCGGCAGAGGTTCCCGGTCAATCAGTGGCAGGATATGTACATCGGCACCGGCTGCACGAAACCGGCTGGCCAGGCGCGATGCCTCGGGTTCGGGCCGGCAGATCAGAATCCGCCGGCCGTTCAGGTCGGGATCAGGTTGGTGTGTGGCCATAGATTTCAGCCAGCACCTTGTCGGCTCCGAGAGCCAGCAGATCCTCGGCCAGTTCCCGGCCCAGACGTTCGCCTTCGGCCCGTGGCGCGCGGCCTTCGACCCGGAAAATCTGGGTGCCATCAACTGCGCCCACCAGGCCCCGCAGCCAGATTGTATCGTCGTCTTCAAGAAGCGCGTACGCCGCGATTGGCACCTGACAACCACCCTCCAGTCGACGGTTCAGAGCCCGTTCGGCAGTGACGCGATCCCAGGTGTCTTTGTGCTTCAGGGGTTCAAGCATGGCTAGCAGATCCTGGTCATCGACCCGGCATTCAATGCCCAGGGCGCCCTGGCCGACCGCCGGCAGCGACAACGTGTCGGGCAGGCAGTAGCGGATGCGCTCGTGAAAGCCCAGGCGCTTGAGCCCGGAGCTGGCCAGTACAATCGCTTCGTATTCGCCGGCATCCAGCTTGGCCAGCCGGGTGTTGACGTTGCCCCGCAGCACGCGAATTTCCAGGTCCGGGCGGTAGGCCCGCAGCTGGGCCTCCCGGCGCAGGCTCGCAGTGCCAACCACGGCGCCGTGGGGCAGGGCGTCAACGTTGTCATAGTGGTTGCTTACGAAGGCATCGGTCGGGTCTTCCCGCTCGCAGATCGCCACCAGCCCCAGTCCTTCCGGGAATTCCATGGGCACGTCTTTCATGGAGTGGACGGCCAGGTCTGCGCGGCCGTCCAGCATGGCTTCTTCCAGTTCCTTGACGAACAGGCCCTTGCCGCCGATTTTGGCCAGAGGCACGTCCAGGATCTTGTCACCCTGGGTCTTTATCTTGACCAGTTCCACGGTGATGTTGTCGTGCAGCCTTTCCAGCTCGGCCTTAATGAATTCCGCCTGCCACAGCGCAAGGGCGCTGCTGCGGGTTGCAATGCGAAGGGTACGTTTGGACATGACACTCACTGTCGGTTCGGAAAAATGTCCGCCAAGGTTACCTTGTAGCGGCAGAAAAGTCCCGCAGCTCCCGCCTCAGGCGCGCTGCTGATTCAGCCCGGCTGATGTTCCTGAAGCCACTGGCGGACATTGCTGGCATGGCGGCGACTGACCGGCAGTTCGCCCCGGCCTTCCCTCAGGGCGACCAGATTGTGGCCATCCGGCGTCCGTCTCAGTGCCTGGATAAAGCGAACCCCCACCAGGGTGTTCCGGTGGATCCTGAGCAGGGTGCTCGGGTAGCTGTTTTCCAGTTCCTTCAGCGTGTAGTCACACACGGTTTCGCCCCGGGCGTGATGGATGGTGACGTATTTTTGATCTGCCTCGCAGTAGAGGATTTCCGACAGATCGATCAGCTCGGTGCCGCGGTGCGTGCGCACCGCCAACTGTTCCTGGCTGTGGGCAGCCTGGCCGTTGAGTGCCTGCAACTGTACCCGGTTGACCCTGCCGGCCCGGGCCAGGGCCTCCGCCAAGGCCTCTTTGCGAACCGGTTTGAGCAGGTAGGCGATGGCCTGCACGTCGAATGCCTGGATAGCGTAGTGGTCGTAGGCCGTGCAGAAGATCAGCGCCGGTGGATTGGCCAGTTGGCTAAGTCTGCTGGCGGCCTCCATGCCGTCCATGCCCGGCATCCGGATATCCAGCAACAGTATGTCTGGCTCCAGTTCCGCCACCTGTTTCAAGCAACTGTCGCCGTCTGCAGCTTCGCCACAGACCCGATACCCCGGAACCGCCTCCACCAACCGGCGGATGCGTTCCCGGGCCAGGGGTTCGTCATCGGCGATCAGGACGCTGCGGGTATCAGTCATGTCTTGTCTCGGTTCCGTTGGTCAGGGGTTTATTGTTTTCGGGCTCTCTGCTCGCCGGCCTTCCGTCGCGGCAGTCGCAGGGTAACCGTGTACACATCGTGCTGGTGGCTGTGTTTGAGCACCGCCGGCTCACCGAAAAGCGCCCGTAGCCGTGACTGAATGTTGGCCAGCGCCATTCGGTTGCCGTCATGTTGCTGCTTATTCTGGTCCGGCTTTGGATTCTGTACCAGCAGGTAGACAAATTCGCCTTTGGCCTGGGCTTCAATCCTGACGGTGCCACCGTCCGGGCGCGGCTGGATACCATGGTAGATGGCGTTTTCCACCAATGGCTGCAGTGTGAGCGGGGGAATGGCCTGGTGCTCCAGGCCTTCTTCAATCTGCCATTCCAGTTTCAGGCGGTCGCCCAGGCGCAGTGCTTCGATGGCCAGGTAACGCTGGCACAAAGCCAGTTCCCTCGATAGCGGAATCAGCTGGTCGCCGGTGCGAAGGCTGGCGCGAAACAGTTCCGAAAGATCCAGAACGGCTTCTTCGGCCCGTTCCGGATTGATGGCAATCAGGCTGGCAATGGTGTTCATGCTGTTGAACAGGAAGTGTGGCTGAATGCGGGCCTGCAGTGATGCCAGATGCGCCTGCATTTCCGCTTCACGCTGCTGTTGCCACTGGTGCTGCAGGTAAAAATAGCGCAGCACCATGAGCACGATCAGCAACGCCAGCAGCATCTTCTTGGCCACGCCCTGCCAGACAGCCACGCCGTCCTGGGGGTGCAGTACGCTGTCGGCGAACAGGCTGAAGGCGAGCACATCCAGCAGCACAATGGCGACGATGGTGGTTGTCGCACCGGAGACGGACATCCGTGCAAGCCGGGTGCGCAAAAGGCAGATCAGGGCGGCACTGGTGAGGGTGGTCCACTGCACGAACAGCGACAACAGCCCGAAGTAATTCCAGTCGATCCAGCCCCGCTCCGCCTGCACGATGGCGAGCACCAGAACCAGCAGTTCACTGGTGACCAGCAACAGGAACACGGCCCGCACCCGGCACAGGTCCGGAACGAAGAACTCGCTCTCTGTCACACCTTTGTCCCCGTTACGGGGTGTCTCCTTTACCCGGGTCAGAATGGTATACTCCCGCCACGTTCAATGTACCCAGCTCCCGCCAGATGATGCCGGGCTGTCAGCAGGAAAGATAGACCATGTTTTGTACCACAAATAATGTAACTCTCCTGTTGCAGTCTTAAACCACCCCTTTATACTGAACAAAAATACAGTATTGGAGATCCGAGGGTGGAGTTCCTTCTTGCTACACCAGAGTTTGGAATCAGGGGCCACTCCTATGAAGGGTTCCCGATTCTTCTCAAATCCAATCATGATGTGTTTGTCGAAGGAATGGAATTTCTCGTTCATCACTGCTTAAAACGTGGAAGTGTGCAAAGCCGACGTAGTTGGGAAACGTTTGGAAGGGATCTGTGTGATTATTTCGAGTTCATTGAAGCCAATGGGTTTGATTGGAGAGAGCTTGATCACCGAAATCACGAAACCCTGTTAGCCCTGTATCGCGACGTTTCTTTTGATCGATTTAACCTTAGCGCCTCCACGGTAAACCGACGACTTCACCTGGTGATCAAGTTTTATCAGTTTGCCCTCAAACAAGGTTGGGTAAGCACGTTGCCGTATGACCTTGAAACGGTGAGAGTCAGACAGACAAAGGGTTTCCTGGCACACACAGACACGTCCGGGGGGTATGCCGTAAAGCCTGATGTACTGCTGAAAACCACGCCAACCAAGATCAAAGTCCTCAACAAAGAGCAGGTCGATGAGCTGCTGAAAACCATCAAGAACAAAACTCTCCGATTGATCGTTCGGTTGGCGTTGCTAACGGGTTTGCGTAAAGAAGAGCTGCTGACAATTCCAGTTCACTACATATCTGCACCCCGGTCGATCTCGGCTCGAAGTCATGTGGTGGTTGAGCTTGATCCCCAAGAGATGAGCACCAAGGGAGACAAACCACGGACGATCCATGTGCCGATATCATTGATGACGGATCTCTGGGATTACGTGATCCACGAGCGTCACGAAACGATCCGCAAACACGGGACAGACCCAAAAGCCCTCTTTGTAACCGCCAAGGGCAACCCCTGGAGCATTCGAACCTCGCTCAACAATCAACTGAACCGATTGAAGCTGTCGTTCGCCTGCCATCCCCACATCCTTCGTCATACATACGCGACGCACACGTTGAAATCACTGATGTCACGGAAGAGCACCACGTTCAATCCGTTGATCTATGTCCGAGATCGCCTCGGCCACAGCAGCATCACGACTACGGAAAAATACCTGCATTTCCTCGACGACATCGAAGACGATTTGCGCACAAGCTATCAGAGAGAAATTGAAGAAACGGCGAAGGAGGCGGCCTGCGCATGAAAAAGGATTTCACGCTAGAGAGGCATGAGGTTGGTGTTCAGGAGTGTGGCGAGACTGCAATCGAGGGGACAATCACCACCGTTGATCAGGCGCGTGTTTCAAAACCGGCGAACACCGTCGTTGCGTTTCCCGAAAACGCAACAAGCGCCAGAAATGCGGACTTCGGGCCATTTTACGGCCAGGGCTATGACAACATCACCGCTGCCTGCCAACGCACAATCGAAAGGCTGGTCGCAGAAAGCGTCAAAACCAATGGAAAGTCTCTCAGCCCGAGCACGATTGCGAGTTACTGGAAAGATGGCTTTCGTAACTTTGCGCCCTTCCTGTCGTTACTCCACGCCGCTAGTGGTGAGCGCCTTACCATGGCCGATCTCGACGCCGACAGCATCAAACAATTCCTCCAGTACTTGAGAAACGAGCCCCTCAAATACGGCGCGCAGAAAAACTACTTCTCTCATACCAAATCTCTGCTTGTGGCATGCCATCGGTTCGGGTTCTGGCCAGAAGTGGATATGAAAACGGTCTGGCCTGCCAGTCCGTTTCCGAGTTCTAACAGGCGAACTAAGGGCCAGAGGGCGCTTAGCAAGAATGAAAAGCGGTTTTTGATCAAAGCGCTGCGAAAAGACATGGAGCGTATTGTGGCTCACTCGGAGCCACTGGGTCGCTATGACTTGGCCGTATGCGTCTTGTCCATTGCGCTGTCGACCGGAATGAACCTGACGCCCATCCTGGAGCTGACCACAGACTGCGTACAGCCTCACCCGCTCAAATCCAACCTGCGGCTGTTAGTGAGCTTTAAACGTCGTGGTAACGCCACGCAAGTTGTCGCACTGAGAAAGTCTGAGGAAGTGTCAGAGATGGCCAGTATCCATCTCTATGCCGCTGATGCCATTGATCTGATCGTTGCGAGGAACGCTACGACACGCGCCCAGTTCGATGACTCAAATCGGCTGCTGGTCTACGAGGGAACTCGTAGCAAGTTCGTGGGCAAAGCATGCCGACTGACGAACTCCATATTGAATTACAGCATCAACGCATTTGTTGACCAGCACCAGCTTAAAACGGACGATGGTAAACCGCTCACATTGAATGTCAGCCGGCTGCGCCAGACGCTCTTGAATCGTGTGTGGGAAATGTCGGGGCAGGACCCCTTGGTGGCGGCCAGAACAGGCCGACATGCCGTCTCAACGGGCAATGCCCACTACTGGGAAGCACCACCGGAAGCGGAAACCGACATGCGGTTTTTAGGCGAGGCGCGTGTTCAGGAGCTTCTTAGCCAGCCGAATATTATCGCCAGTGACCGAACACCCGTTTCGTCGTGCAAGGATGTCCGTCGCGGGCAGCGCGCCCCGAAAAACGGCGAGCCCTGTCAGGACTACCTCGGCTGCTTCCGATGTAAGAGCTTCGTGGTGACCGGCGATGACCTCTATCGCCTGTTCAGCTTCTACTGGGCCGCCCTGCGCAATTACGACACCTTCGGCGGCAAACGCTGGACCAAGTACCTCAAGCAAGTGATTCGACTGATCGATGAAGAGATTGCGCCTCACTTTGGTCAAGCGCTCGTGAATGAACAGCGCGAGAGAGCGAAACACCAGCCGCACCCGTTCTGGCGAGACCTGAGCATGGCGAGGATGGCGGTATGAGCAAGATTACCGGCGCAGAGGTGCTGGCCGACCGTGAACGTTTGCTGCGGGCTTTGCCCCAGGGTGAAGGACTTCACGGTATCATCACCACGGACCGGGCCGATGGGGTGTTATATGCGCTTTCCCGGTATGAAGACCCGGAGTGGTGGTTGCCCAGAGCCAAGAGCACTGGAAACCGGAGGGATTGCGAGCGGAGGATGGATTTTACCCGGATCAAAGGCGATCAACTGAGATCCGAAGCCAAAATCCTCATGGGCCGAACAATCTGGGGCGAAAAGGCGCTGAGCAATGCCTCGGTCTTCACTATTTTCCAGAATCTGGTGCTCTGGCTGAACTGGTTGCACGACCAGGGGATCTCCGGTCTGGCGCAGGTCACGCCTCTCGTAGCGGTCCGCTACGTTCAATACGTCCAGCGTTTGACCCCGCCGCATAAGCCGGGGAAACAAATTAGCAGCATGACGAAGTGGAATCGCTTGTCGACTGTGGAACGAAGCTGGAAATTACTGCGCGATACCTCCCACGGATTTGAGCATCCATGGCCCGAAAGCTCGGCTATCGCGCTGTCCGGACATAAGAGATCAAACAAGGCCAAGACTGACATCATTCCTGATGACATTCTTCGGCAACTGTTCCAGCACGCCGAATTTCTGCTCAATCGAGCCGACGACTTGTTGAAGCATCGGGATGCCCTAGTGTTCCGTCTGGTTAATTCCTAAGCGGAAGTGCGCTATAATTCGAGCTATTATTTACGAGCTCGGAGACTGTGTTTTGGCCCGGAAAGCAGCACCCTTTAATCTTACGGTAAACGATCAACTCGAGGTGGAAAGCTGGTTGCGAACAAGCACGCTGAGTCAGAATCTTGTTCTGCGACCACGAATCGTTTTGGCGCTGAATTCCGGTGAACCACCCAAAGTCCTTGCGGAGCAACTGCGAACCACGACGGCCACGGTATTCAAGTGCCGTAATCGTTACACCGAACAGGGTGTGAGCGGTCTTGGCGATGCGCCAAGACCTGGACAAC